>JAJUHO010000040.1 GCA_029267825.1 Oscillospiraceae bacterium | reverse complement strand
GCGGTAGGCGCAATTGCTGCAAGAAAAAGTTCGGAAAGTCTTGCGTTGCTGTCTGAACAGCGGCTGTCAGGTTCGGGTGTAAGTATGATGTCGGCAAATCCTTTAGTTTTTGTCAAATCCATAATGAAATAAAGCGCCGACCTTTTAAGGCCGTTTTTGCATACAAAAAGTCCCGTGTATTTTTTCATTGATTTTATGGAATTGTAGACGTCTTTTCCTGTAACAACCGGATAAAGCATGGCTATTTTTTCGCAAAGTGCACGGGTTGGCTTTAAGTATTCGGCAGTATTGTAAGAAAACGGGTCAAGCTCGTTTTCCTGCATAAGCTTGCGGTCAAATTCGGCTTCAATTTTTGCGTGTGAAACTTCGCTGTGGGCTATTTTTTTGGCAATGTAAGGGTGGCACTCGCTGTCAAGCATAAAGTGGCAGATAAATCCCGCGACATATGAGTAAAGCTCGTTGTCAGAAGTGCGTTTTATTATTTTCCTTGCCTTTGAGAGGAATTCGTCGGCATTTCTCTGGTGTATAAAGCCCCCGATTTCTTTTACTTTGTTTTTTGAAAAAGGTTTATGGAAAAAATAAATATCCGGACCGTGAAGGCCAATGTCAAAGGCATTTCGGTTTAATTGAACCACTCTTTTTATGCTGGCGGGAAGAATTGACAGGACTTCTTTTCCAAAAAGGGAATGAGCATAATTTGCCGGCATTTTAAAATCACCTCAGGAATATTATTTTTATATTTTACTTCCATTTTTGTTTTAAATATACAAAGATTTTGTAAAGCCGCCGAAAAATTCCTGCTTTGGCATTTCTAAATTTTTTGTTATGTTAAAATTTTAATTTATGTATGCCCAAAAATAAAATGCTGTTTTTTGCCTAAAAATCAGGATTAAACGTTTTTGGAATTTTTTATAAAGCTATTTTCTACAAATTAAGCAATTGTTAATGATGGTAATCTGTATAAATTCTATAAAAAACAATTGACACTGGTAAAAATATGTGCTATGTTTAGCATAAAGAACAATATAAAAATTTTTATTTTAAATATTTTATTTAAAATATACAATAAAGAGTATGGATGGAGTGGTGGACATGAAATTTAAAGATTTAAAAATCGGCAAAAAACTTACCTTGTCTTTTGGAATTTTTGCATTACTACTTGCAGTAATTTCGGCGGCCGCGGCGGCAAGCACAATTGCAGGCGATGTGAGAATCAAAAAGCTTTACGAAGAAAATCTCCTTGCAATTGACGCAATAGGCGAGATGCGTGAATCTCTTCAAGAACAGCGTGCTCTTACAAGAAATCTTATTTTGTTTGAGCCGGGCAGCGAAGATTATAAAAAATCTGTTTTAAGCCTTGAAGAAAGTGATAATGCAATGCTTTCGGCATATCAAAAATACGAAAAAACCATTACTGAAAGCGAAGACAGGGAGCTTTTTCAAAAAATAAAAGATATTTACAGCAATGACTATGCGAAATTTAAAAAAGAACTTGCTTCGATTGCTCAAACTGGAGATTCGCAAAAGGCGCTTAAGTATCTTGTTGGCGGACTTAATATAGTGACTTCACAGACAGCTTATTATGACAAACTTGTCGCTTTAAATGAAAAATATGTTACAAATGCTATTAAAGATGCAAATGTGCAAACTGTGATTTTCATTGTTCTTATTGTAGCTTCCATTTTGTTTGCATTTGCCTGCACGGTATTTTTAATAAGGTATATGAGGAAAAATGTTTCCGACAAAATTACCGAGGTTGTTTTGGCTGCAAATGAGCTTGCGGATGGAAATATAGATGTCTACATAAATTCCGACCGAGAAGATGAAACCGGTCAGCTTGCCATAGCTTTCAACAATATGATAAGCGGAATCCGCGAGCAGATAAAGGTAATTGAAGCTGTTGCAAACGGAGATTTGACAGTAAACAGCCGACCGCGCTCACAAAAAGACATAATGGCAATAGCTCTGAATAAAACCATTGATAATTTAAACAGACTTTTTGGAGGAATACTAAATTCTTCAAGGCAAGTAAGCACAGGGGCCGTACAGATTTCAAACGGTGCCCAAGCTCTTTCGCAGGGTGCGGCGGAACAGGCAAGCTCAATTGAAGAACTTTCTGCAACAATTTCGGATATTTCAAAAGATGTTGCGGCAAATGCCAAAAATGTAAAGAAAGCTTCTGAATATGTTGAAAAAACGGTTCTTGACGTTGAAAAAAGCAATTCTGAAATGGAAAGAATGCTTAAGGCAATGGATAGGATAAGCAAATCTTCCGAGGAAATAAGCAAAATAAATAAGGTTATAGAGGATATAGCTTTCCAGACCAATATTCTTGCGCTTAATGCCGCAGTAGAGGCGGCAAGGGCGGGAAATGCAGGGAAGGGCTTTGCGGTTGTTGCCGATGAAGTAAGAAATCTTGCCGGAAAATCTGCCGAGGCTGCAAAACAAACATCATCCTTGATAAGCGAGTCTTTGGAGGTTGTTTCTGAGGGTGCTCAAATTGCGCAAAATACCGCAAAATCGCTTGAAAATGTTTCTGAAAATTCAAAGCGCGTAAAGGAAATAATGACGAGGATTGACGCAGCATCCGAACAGCAGGCGACAGCAATCTCTCAAATCAATCAAGGAATTGAGCAAATTTCATCAGTGGTTCAGACGAATTCCGCAACGGCAGAGGAAAGCGCCGCTTCAAGCGAAGAGCTTTCAAGTCAAGCCGAGCTTTTAAAGACGGAAATAGAAAAATTCAAAATCAAGGACTTTTCCAAAGGTGAAGCAGGCAATTTGGCTGATGATTATCTGAAAGCTATAAATCTTTAAACGGCAATTTAAAAGCATTTCCGCCGCAAAAATCCGGTGGAAATGCTTTTTGCTTGAATTTAATTTTTTTTGATTGATTATGATTTTTTGTGCTTGACATTGACTGAATTTTATGCTATTATGTAAACAAGAAAAATAAAGTGTATAAAAAAGCACAAAAACGCAAATCTTTTTTATAAGAACTGTACAAAATACTTAAAGGGGGGTTGTAAATGCTGACGGAAGAACGCTTTGCAAGGATACTTAAAATCCTTGAAGAAAAAAAAGCGGCGGCCGTGACTGAACTTGCTGAAATGCTTAACGTTTCTGAATCGACAATCAGACGCGATTTGACGGTTTTAAACGACATGGGAAAACTTAATAAGGTGCATGGAGGCGCAACGCTTCCCTTGGGAATTTATACTTTGGAAGAAGATGTTTCGGTAAAATATAACCTTAACACTGAGGAAAAGAATAAAATTGGCAGGTATGCGGCAGAACTTATAAAACCGAATGATTTTATTTATGTGGATGCGGGCACAACTACAGAAGCTATGGCTGAATATATTTCTGAAAAAACTGCCGTTTATGTCACAAACGGAATTTCTTTGGCAACAAAGCTTGCCCGCAGAGGATTTCAAGTATATGTGATTTCAGGCAGGATTAAGTCTTCAACCGAGGCAATAGTCGGAACCGAGGCTTTAAAAAATCTTGAAAAATATCATTTTACGGCAGGATTTTTTGGAACCAACGGGATAAGCGTTTCCGGAGGTTTCAGCACTCCTGATGTGGATGAGGCAGGGATAAAAAGAGAGGCCATGTCAAGATGCAAAAAAAATTATGTTTTGGCCGACTCATCAAAATTTGATAAAGTATCTTCTGTGACGTTTGCTTTGATTTCTCAGGCGGAAATAATAACGTCGGCGCTTGCAGATATTAAGTATAAGAACTACACTTTGATTACGGAGGTTGACGGCAAATGATTTATACCGTGACTTTTAATCCTTCGATTGACTATGTGGTTAGGGTGAATGATTTAAAACTCGGACAAGTCAACCGTACGGAAAATGAATACATTTATCCCGGCGGAAAAGGCATAAATGTTTCAATAGTTTTAAAAAATCTTGGGATAGACAGCAAAGTTCTTGGCTTTTGCGCAGGATTTACGGGAGATGCCCTCCAAAAGCTGATAAACGATTTTGGATGTTATTGTGATTTTATAAAAATTGAAAACGGCTTTTCACGCATAAACGTAAAGATAAAGGCTGGGGAAGAAAGCGAAATAAACGGACAGGGCCCTGTTATTTCTAAAGAAAATCTTGAAAAGCTTATTTTAAAGCTGAAAGAACTTAAAGACGGAGATTTTCTTATTCTTGCGGGAAGCATTCCAAATACACTTCCGCAGGATGTTTATGAAAAAATACTGAAAGAACTTGAACACAAGAAAATCAATGTTATCGTTGATGCGACAAAGGACCTATTGGTCAATGTGCTTAAATATCATCCATTTTTGATTAAGCCTAATAATCATGAGCTTGAAGAAATTTTCGGCGTGCCGATGAGCGATGAAAATGCAATTATAGAGCATGCAAGAAAACTTCAAGAACTCGGAGCACGCAATGTTTTGGTTTCAATGGCGGGCGAAGGCGCCGTTTTGCTTGCCCAAAACGGCGAGGTATATAAAAGCCGACCTCCTAAGGGCGAAGTGGTAAACTCCGTTGGGGCGGGAGATTCAATGGTTGCTGGATTTTTGGCTGGATATTTAAGCGACGGAAATTATGAAACGGCATTTAAAATGGGTCTTGCATCGGGAAGCGCCTGCGCTTTTTCAGAATGGCTTGCGACAAAAGAAAAAACAATGGAACTCTTTAAAACTCTTTAATTTAAAATTTTGAGGGGGATTTTTATGAGAATTAAGGATTTGCTCAATGCAAAAGCTATCGACCTTGACGGAAAAGCAGTTTCCAAAACCGAGGCAATTGACAGACTTATTGATTTGATGAAGGGAACGGGCAACATTGTAAATTCGGCTGAATATAGGAAGGCCGTTTTTGCAAGGGAAGAAGCAGGTTCGACCGGAATAGGCGAGGGAGTTGCAATCCCGCACGCAAAGACAAAGGCTGTTTCAAAGCCGGGGCTTAGCGCAATGGTGGTAAAAAACGGCGTTGAATTTGACTCTCTTGACGGTGCTCCCGCAAAGCTGCTTTTCCTTATTGCTGCTCCTGACACCGAGGAAAACGTTCATCTTGACGTGCTTGGCAGGCTTTCAGTGCTGCTTATGGACGAGGCTTTTCGTGAAAAGCTTATCGGAGCAAAAAACAGCGCCGAATTCATAAGGATTGTTGATGAGGCTGAAGCGGCAAAATTTAATGAAACGGCAATCCAAACCGAAGTAAAAAGCAACGGTTATGAAATTTTGGCGGTTACGGCATGCCCTACCGGAATAGCGCATACTTATATGGCTGCTGAAGCTTTGGAAAATAAAGCAAAGCAAATGGGAATAAGCATAAAGGTTGAAACCGACGGCTCCGGCGGAGCAAAAAATGTTTTGAGCGCCGAAGAAATAAAAAATGCAAAGTGCATTATAATTGCCGCTGACAAGAAGGTTGAAATGGCACGCTTTAACGGCAAAAAGGTAATTCAGGCAAAGGTTGCCGACGGAATCCATAAGCCGGGTGAATTGCTTGAAAGGGCAATGAGCGGTAATGCTCCGGTATATCACCATGAATATTCTTCAAGTGAAAAGAGTGAGGATGACGGAGAAAGCATAGGCCGCAAGATTTACAAGCACCTTATGAACGGTGTATCGCATATGCTTCCGTTTGTAATAGGCGGAGGAATTTTGATAGCTCTTGCATTCTTGTTTGACAATTTTGAAATAAATCCGTCCAACTTTGGAAGCAATACACCTCTTGCGGCATTGTTAATGAAAATAGGCAAATACGCTTTTGGATTTATGCTTCCTGTGCTTGCTGGATATATTGCAATGAGCATAGGCGACAGGCCGGCGCTTGCTCTCGGTTTTGTCGGAGGAATGATTGCAAACGAAGGCGGAGCAGGATTCCTTGGTGCCTTGATTGCAGGTTTTGTAGCCGGATATGTGATAGTATTTTTAAGAAAATTGCTGGACAAGCTTCCTAAAAGCCTTGAAGGAACAAAACCGGTTCTTTTCTATCCTCTCATAGGAATTTTGTGCATAGGGCTTATAATGGTTTATATTGTAAATCCGCCGATGGCTGCATTCAATACATGGATATCTTCGGCTCTCGGTTCAATGAGCGGAACAAGCAAAGTGCTTCTTGGACTTATTCTTGGCGGAATGATGTCAATTGACTTTGGCGGACCAATCAACAAAGCGGCCTATATTTTTGGAACAGCATCTTTGGCAACCGGCCAGTATGAAATAATGGCGGCTGTAATGGTTGGAGGAATGGTTCCTCCGCTTGCAATTGCCCTTGCAACCGTATTTTTCAAAAACCGTTTTACCGAAAAGGAAAGACAATCCGGAATTACAAACTTTATAATGGGACTTTCGTTTATTACTGAGGGAGCAATTCCTTTTGCGGCGGCAGATCCGTTGAGGGTAATTCCATCTTGTGCAATAGGTTCGGCAACTGCGGGAGCGCTTTCTATGCTTTTCGGCTGTACTCTTAGAGCGCCTCACGGTGGAATATTCGTTTTCCCGGTGGTAGGTCATCCGTTCATGTATATAGTAGCGCTTTTGGCTGGTTCTGTTGTGGGAATGCTTCTTCTTGCAATTTTAAAGAAACCTTTGAACAGTCAAAAAGGAGAATGATTATATGAAGGAAATTAAATATGTCATAACTGATAATGAGGGTATTCACGCAAGGCCAGCGGGGCTTTTGGTGAAAGAATGTTCAAAATATGCCTCTGAAATAACAATTAAAAAAGGTGCAAACTCAGGAAATGCCAAAAGGATTTTTTCAATAATGGCACTTGCGGCAAAGAAGAATGAGGAAATTACAATTACCGCAGACGGACCTGATGAGGAAGAAGCAATCAAGGCAATAGAAGCATTTTTAAAAGAAAATCTTTAAAAAAGCGGCGCGGGTGCATTTTGTACCCGCGTTTATTTTGAATAAAAAAAGATTAAACCTTGACCGGATAAAAAAAGAGGGTTATAATAAAAATATGCGGAGCATGAATTAGGCAAAAGGAGAAAAGATTGATGAAAGATTGCGAAAGCTCAGCTTTTTCAAAAGGGTTGAAAAAAACAAAGCAAAGAAGTGCAATACTTGAGATTCTTCAAAAAAACAGCCAACCCGTTTCGGCTGAGCAAATTTTTTTGGAGCTTTCAGAAAAGAAGATATCTGCAAGCCTTTCAACCGTTTACCGGTCGCTGGAAGCCATGGCGCAAAAGGGCGTCGTTACTAAGATAAATATTTCGTCTGAGGGGAAGGCGCTTTTTGAGCTTAATACGAATATGCATAGACATTATCTTGTGTGCCTGGGTTGCAAAAAGATAATTGCACTTGATTATTGTCCGCTTGAAGGTTATGAAGAAAAGCTTGAAGGGGAAACCGACTTTTTTATAGTTGGCCATAGACTTGATATTTTTGGTTATTGTCCAGAATGCAGAAAAAAATCCGGCTCATAAGAGAGTCGGATTTTTTTAAAATAAAATTCAAATTATTTTTTGATTAATGAGATATCAAAACGGCTTTGTCAGCAAATTCTGCGCCGCTGCTTAAATATTCAACAGGTTTTCCTTCAATGGTGTATGCAGGGACGAAGCAATTCTTATCAATAACATTTTTTCCTTCTTTGTCCACAACCTTTGAATATTCTATTTGAGGAATCAAATCAGTATCTATTTTTTCTGAATTAAATAAACAACAATTATTTGATTCATCAACGGCATATGTCTGCCAATAATCTTTATAATTTTTGGAAGATTCATCAAATGCAAAAATAGCTGTTTTATTTGATTTTTTAGCCATTGAAGTAAAAGTTTTTGGTAACTGGATATAGTTGCAGCCAATAGTTCCATCATCATATTTAACAACGATTAAAGTGCCGATTATGTTAAAGCTGCCATGAGAGTTGTCCATACTAAAAACCATATAATTTTGAATATTTTCAGTGCAGTTTATTTCTCCATTATCTTTTATTGTGGCTGCTTTAAATCCTTTTTTACCAATATAAACATTTTCACTTTTGGCATCAATAATTCCATATAGTGCTGTTTTTACACGCAATACAAATTTTGAGTCTTTAAAAGCATTGTCTACGTCTTCTTGCGTTATGATATTATTAACTGCTGATACTTTTATTAAAATATTTGAATTTCCAATTAAAATTATAAAAAGTATACTTTGAAAAACAACAAAAATATTTTTTAAAAATTTCATGTAACCCTCCTGAATGTTATTTATGTTATTTGTAATACAACCTAATGGTATTATCCCAGATAGCAGTCATATAATTTGCTAAAAACATATAAGCTGGGTCATCATTTGCGGATTAATGAGATATCAAAACGGCTTTGTCAGCAAATTCTGCGCCGCCGCTTAAATATTCGACTGGTTTTCCTTCAAGGGTGTATGCAGGGACGAAACATTGCTGGTCGATTACATTTTTTCGTCAGAAGATTTTATTGCATTATAATCTGCTGCCGGAAGTTTGTTAATGTCATCTTCTTCTGTCATTATTGAAAACACCTTGTTTTTCTCATTTACTGCGTATAGTTTCCAATATTTTTCTGAATCTGTAAAGAAAAAGGTTGCTAATTTTTCAGAATCTTTTGTGGCCTTTGTCAGCAAATCGTTAGTTTTAATATATTGGCAGAAAATAGTTCCCTTATAATTGCGAAGGATTAAAACACCAAAAACATTATTTCCTCCAAAAACCAAATAATTTCTTTCATATTCGCGATATGATATATTGTTGTTATTATCAATCCTTGCTTCTTGAAAAGATTTTTTACCAATAAAAATATTGCTATCGGGTATGTCTGTTTGTGTGGAATGCGGCAAAGTAGTATTTGTAATTCCTTTAAGGCAAAGTTTAATTTTTTCTTGAAAACTTTTATCTGTAAAAGCTGCATCTACTTGTTCCTGTGTAAGATTTTGATAATCTTCTTCCAAGTAATCTGCTTTAACCGGTAAAATGTTTATGAATGTAAAAAATACAATGGTTGCCAAGATGGAAGCACGATTAAGAATTTTCATAATATAACCTATACCTCATTTGTAAAATTTTTTAATTACTAATCTTTTGTTGTGTCAAACTAATTTAAAATTTAAGTTTGATTATCTATTTAATTACTATCTATATGATAATATAAATGTATCAATCCATTGGTATTGTCTGGTGTTATTTGTATAAGTAATGCCATCATCGTAAACTGGGTATAGTGTAGTTCTGCCAACAAGTGGGCTTATTATCCAAATATCACCTTAATAATACATCTCAATAAATAAAAAATCAAGTAAAAAATCATACAAATAAAGTTTATAAAAATAATATTTTTTGGTTTATTTGACAACAAAAGTAAAAACAACTAAAGACTTTCTCTTATTAAGAGATTGACTTTGCTTTAACAGGTGATATAATATTTTAAAGAAAAAACGACGGGGTGATGAAATGTCTGAATCGCTTATAACAAAAAAAGCAATTGCAGCAGGACTAAAAGAACTTATGAAGCGTAAAAGCTTTGATAAAATAACAATATCCGATATAACTAATGAATGCGGCCTTAACAGACAGACTTTTTATTACCATTTTCAAGATAAATACGAGCTTGTCAACTGGATTTATTACAATGAGGCAATTTCAATAATTGTTTCGGAACTTGATTTTGACAATTGGGATAAAAAGGTGCTTGAACTTTTGACGATAATGAAAAATGATGCTCATTTTTATCAGTCTGCGCTTAAAAGCACGAGCAACGTGGAATTTCAAAATTATCTTTTCTGCATTTCAAAAGAAATTTTTTCGGACATAATTGATAAAATTGCAGGTTCGGATGAAATAGATAATTTTGATAAAAATTTTTTATCAGAATTTATTTCCCATGGAGTCGTGGGCATGATTTCAGCTTGGGCTGAGAAAGGCATGAAGCAATCTCCGGAGACTATTGTTTCCCACCTTAAAAAAATTGTTGACGGCGCAAAAGCAACTATTGCAGAAAGGTATTTGAAAGAAAAAATTATGCCGTCAAAAAATATTGACGGCATAAAGACGCTTTTAAAAAGCAATTAACTGCTTGCACTTGAATATCTTTTTATTATGTTTTTCCACATCAGCCTGACAAGGAAAAAGAACAATATCGGGGCGATAATTCCCCATATTATGTTTACTGCACCAAGCTTGTCAAGCACAAAAAGCGAGGAGAAGTTTGAAAGTATAAACAGCGGGAAAATATATGTGCCTAAAATCTTAATCGGCCTGCTGTAAATTGTCATTGGCATGCTGTTTGAATCCCAAAGCGCGTCTGCAATTTCGCCAAGGGCATAGCCTTTGATTATGATAAAGCTTAAAAGCTGCGGCGCAAGCATAACTGAATATGCAATTATTACACCGCTTATAAGATAGCCTATGTAACCGGCAATTTTGATAAAACTTACTTCCACTCCTGATTTTTGCCATCCGACGGCAAGTATTATTATTCCACCTATGAAATTTGGTATCATGGTTGAAAAATCCACATATCTCAGCGTGGTCATAAATTGCAGGGAAATAGGTTTTGTAATGAATAAATCAAGTGAACCGTCAGTGATATATTCCTTTATATTGGAGAAATTAAAGTAAAAAAACGCCATGTAAAATCCGGTCATCAGCAAAAAAGAGCCGGTAAAGATAAAAATGCTTTCTGACGGAAGTCCGTTTAAATTAACATCCGTGCTTGATATTAAAAAGGTATATATAAGCTTTGTTCCAAGAAAACAACATTCCAAAAGCAGAGAGAGAAAGAAATTTGCCCGATATTCCATTTGCCTTACAAGGCAGTTTTTTATGAATATAAGATAAATAAATCCGTAGCGCTTTAATGTTTTAAGCGCTTTTTTTAATGTTTCCATTTTATCCTCCTACGGCAATGTATTTTTTCATGCCTATTTTCCAGAAGATTTTACCCAAAGCAATGGTTGCCGCTATCCATGCACATTGCAGGGCAATTCCTATAAAAATTTCTTCAAATTGCAGCTTGCCGTTTATAATGTTTGTCGGAAAGTAAACTATGTATTTAAACGGAAGAAAATCAAGCAACCTCATAAAACGCTTGCCCAAAATATCAATGGGGAAAAGTCCTCCGCTGGCAAATTGGGTCAAAAGATTCATAAATATGAAAGCTGCCCAGTTTTCAGTCATCCAAAAGGCCGCGCTGCTGAAAAGTATGCATAAGAACGTGTTCAGCAAAAGTGCCAGCAGTATGGAAAGAAGGAATAAAAGAATTCTTGCAGGATTTATTCCAAGAGAAAAGTTTGAATTTATTATGGTAAGTATGATTGCTAAAATTGCGGATACGATAGCAAGCTGCATAATTTTTGAACCTAAAAAGGAAAAAACGCGGTATGAAAAATATCCTATAGGACGTGTTATGAATTTATTAAGCCCCCCGTTTCTGATATCTTCGGAAATATCCCATTCAAACCCGGTGGAAACAAGCTTGTTTATTATGCTTGCTATTATTATGTAAGAAATCATATGCACATAATCGTATCCAAGTATTTTTTGGTCATTTGAATTAAAAAATATTGCAGTCCAAAGGAAAATCTGCATTATCATCGGAAAAACCGAGCTTATAAGGCTTAATGCAAAATTTGCGCGGTATTCCATTGAACTTTGCAGGCCAAGCTCAAAAGCTTTTATGTATTTCTTAAATTTTTTCAAGTGATTTGCCTCCTTTTGAATAAAGCATTGCTATGCCTTCTTCAACGGGAATATCCTCAATGGTGAAATCCTTTACAGGGAATCTACCAAGCAACTCCATAATGCTTTCACGCACATTGGATTTTTCTATTTCGATAGTTGCCTTTAAATCCTCTACTTCTTTTATTTTGCCGAAGTTTTCAAGAGATTTAATGTCAATGGGGCTTTCAAATTGAAGCTTTATTATTTTTGTGTTGTCAAAAATTTCATTTACCTTTGAAAGTTCGCCGTCATAAACTATTTCGCCGTGGTTTATAACTATCGTCCTCTTGCAGAGCCCTTCTATGTCCGCCATATAATGGCTTGTAAGCAGTACGGTAGTTTTTTGTTCCTTGTTGTAATATGAAATGAAGTCCCTTATTTTCCTTTGAGAAATAATATCAAGTCCTATGGTCGGTTCGTCAAGGAAAAGTATTTTTGGCTTGTGCAAAAGCGAAGCAATAAGCTCCATTTTCATTCTTTCGCCAAGGGAAAGCCTTCTTACTTGAACTTTCAGCAAATCCTTAACATCCAAAAGCTCTGTTAAAATTCCAAGGGTTTCGTTGTATGAGCGGTCGTCAATTTCGTATATGCACTTGTTGAGATAAAGGGATTCATTTGCGGGCAAATCCCACCAAAGCTGGTTTTTTTGCCCCATTACTATTGAAAACTGCCTTTTGAATTCATTTTTTCTTTCCCAAGGAGTATACCCGAGCACTTTTGCATAGCCGGAAGTCGGGTATAAAATTCCGGAAAGCATTTTCAGCGTTGTGGTTTTTCCTGCACCGTTAGGGCCTAAAAATCCGACTATTTCGCCCTGCTCTATTTCAAAGGAAATTTGCTTTACGGCTTTTTTTATCAGTTTTTTTCTTAAAAAAAGGTTTTTGACGGAATTTTTAAGCCCCACATCTTTTTCGTAATATGAAAATTCCTTGTATAAGTCTTTTACTTCTATTATAGCGGACATTGTGTTGTTCTCCTTTTAATTTTAAAGTTTAATTTTAAAATAAAAAAAGGGCTTTTAGTGCAAAAGCAACCAAAAACCCTTTTAAAAAGAAATTAAACGTCATTTCTTTCGTTGGATTGTTTTTTGGAAGTCCTGCTGCGGTTTTGGTTCTCCCTTGTCAGCGGAGTTTGTCCGTTTGCTTTTTCCGAGCGAGCTTTTTTGTTGTCAATTTGGCTGTCTTTTGGCATTTTAACACCTGCTTTTTTAAAATTTGCCTTTTGCGGCGCCAATATTATATGTCATTTAACGGCGCTTATTCTCAGCTTTTCCGCTAAACGGTAAGGGAAATACATCAAGGACAATTTTGGCAAATCACGTCCTGTTCATTTGCAATTTTTATTTTTCTTGAAAATTCACATCCGCAGTAATCCTGCCGGTATAATCCATATTCTTTTGAAAGCTCAATTGAACGCTTGTATCCGTTTTTCTTTTTAAAATCGGCGCAAAGAAATTCCACCCCAAAAAGTTTTGCGGCTTTGAGTCCGAGCTCATTGATTTTAGCGGCATTTTTATGAGGACTTATGGAAAGCGTTGTCGTAAAAAAATCGAATCCTTTTTCTTTTGCAAGCCTTGCCGTTTCGTTAAGCCTTAACGTATAACACTCATGACATCTTTTCCCGCATTCCGGTTCGTTTTCAAGTCCTTTTGCAATTTTAAGGAAATCAAAATGGTCATAATTTCCTTCAATGAAATCAACAGGATTTTTAGTTTTAATTTTTTTAATAAATTCCTTTTGCTCCAAAAGCCTTTTTTGATATTCTTCTTGCGGAGCTATGTTAGGGTTAAAATAAAACACCGTTATTTTAAAGTAATCGGAAAGATAAAGCAAAACATAGCTGCTGCATGGAGCGCAGCAGCTGTGCAGCAAAAGTGTTGGAACTGTTTCAAGACGGCTTAAAAACAAATCAAGCTCTTTTTGGTAATTTTTGTTTTGAATATTTTCCATAATTATCATCCTATGTGAGGTTGTTGTAATAGAAAACAGCAAGCTGTGTCCGGTCGCGAAGGCAAAGTTTTTCAAGTATTACGCTTATGTAATTTCTCACCGTGCCTTCGCTTAAAAAAAGATTTGATGCGATTTCTTTGTTTGAAAGTCCTCCGGCCACAAGCTTTATTATTTCAAGCTCCTTGTCTGAAATTCCAAATTCGGACGGATTTTTTTTATCTTGTGAATTTCCAAGCACAAGAGAAAGCTTTGAAACGATTTCATCGCCAAAAACATTATGCCCTTGCATGACAGCTTTTAATGCGGGAACTATATTTTCGTAATGCTGTTTTAAAATATAACCCTTTGCGCCTATTTTAAGCGCTCCGGCTATATATTCGCCGTCGGAAAAGGTAGTAAGGAATAATATTTTTGCGCACGGATGCTTTTGAAGTATCTGTTTTCCGGCGTCAATCCCTGAAACAGCTCCCATTCTTATGTCCATGAGCACTATGTCCGGTGAAAATTTTTCGTATAAGTCCACGGCTTCCTCGCCGCTTTTGCCGATTGCAAGGACATTTATTTCGCCCGAGGCCTCAACGATGGTTTTGAGTGCTCCGGAAACAAGAGCGTCGTCGTCGATAATGATTATTTTCATAATTCGCTCCTCTGATTTTTAGGAAGTGAAATAAATATTTTAAATCCGTTGGAGTAACTGAAATTTACTATCCCGCCAAGTCCTAAAACCCTTTGCCTTATGCTTTCAAGCCCCATTCCTCCTGAAACGGAATATCCCGGAGAAAGCTTTGTCCCGTTGTCGAGTATTACAATTTGAAAGATAGCGGGATGTTCATAGACACTTATTAAAACCTGTGTGGCGTTGGAATGTTTGATTACATTTGAAAGCGCTTCTTTTGCAATGGCGATGAGCGCATATTTGTAGCTTGCCGGCATATTTGAATTTACTTCATATTTAATTGTTGCATTGCAAAAGGAAAATTCATCGGCAAGTTTTTTTAGCTGGGCGTGCAGGTCTATTGAATCATCATGAAGGTCATGTACACTTTTTCTTATTGAATTCATTGCTTCATTTAAGGTGTCCCTTATGGTTTGCAAACTTTGCAGCGTATTTTCATCCTTTGAAACCGCAATAGCCGCGCCGGTTTGAAGTATTGCACTTGAAAGTAAATGTCCTACGTTGTCGTGGATTTCCCTTGCTATCCTGTTGCGCTCGGCGAGTGTGGCAAGCCTTATGTCACTATCCTGTTTTTCAGAAAGCTCACGCACCTTGCTGTTCATACGGATTGAAAACTCCTTAAAATTATCCGTTTGTTCAATGTATTTGCTTCTTATTTCGGCGGATTTAATTGCCCTTTGCTTTAAAAATGCCTCTATAACCGTAAATATAAGCGCAATAAAGCTTACCGGAGCGGAAAATTCATTTTGGTTTGCCCCAAGCGGCAAAAGCATTATAATGATGATGCCCTGGTATTTTTCAAATAAAATATCATATGCCGCAACCGGCAGAAAAACGGCAAGCGGCGGGAAGAAAAAGCAAAGTATGCAAAAGGCAAAAAAATATACAAGGCTAAATTTTTGATTTTCAAAATATTCCAAAAAAGCGCTTGAAATCATGGCAAAAAGAACGGGGACAATTGCCCCGTTTGGGCCGTAAAGCAAAAATGCGAATGCCGAAAGCCCAAGAGATACTGCTATTCTGTTAAAAAGATGATTCAAAAATCATTCCTCCGCCTGCTTGAAGGATATATTTTTTATACGGGTTTCCTTATTGTTTATTTTACAGTAAAATTTCTGCCGCCGGGGATGAATACGGTTTCCATTCCGTGCAGGGAAAAGTATTCTTTTATTACAGACACGGCGGCATCAAACTGTTCGTTTTCTTGCTCAAGGCTTTCAATTTCCATTGCTTGTGCACCGCAGGCATCGTGAAGGTGAATTTTATAAGGCAGACCCTTGCCTTTAAGTATGCTGTTTATTTCAACAATCATGCCTATGGATACCGTTTTCATGTTAAAACACCCCTTTTTTAAAATATAATTCACTTTTATTATATTTCATTTTTATGCCATTTTCAAGGATTTTATAAAAAAT
>JAJUHO010000169.1 GCA_029267825.1 Oscillospiraceae bacterium | reverse complement strand
TTTGTCGGAGGTATTTTTATAGTAAACGGCAGAATGAGCTTTGGCGAATTTACTGCTTTTAACGGGATGATATGGACTATTGCAAACCCGATGAGGATGTTTGGAAGCCTTATAAACGACCTTCAACGCTTTATGGCATCGGCAAATAAGATTATAGAGGTTTATTATGCAAGGCCGATAATCATTGACCGTCCGGATGCTGTTGACCATAAGGAAAGGTTCAAGGGTGAAATCGAATTCAAAAATGTAAGCTTTAAATACGATAATTCGACCGTGCTTGAAAATATAAGCTTTAAAATAAATCCCGGCGAAACAGTTGCAATAATGGGCGAAACAGGAAGCGGGAAAACTACTCTTGTAAACCTTATACCAAGGTTTTACGATGCGACTTCCGGCGAGGTGCTTGTTGACGGGATAAATGTGAGAATGTTAAAGCTTGGGCAACTGCGCGGCAATATTGGAATGGCGACTCAGGATGTGCTGCTGTTTTCAGATACGATAGATGGAAATATTGCGTTTGGAAATTCAAGCATGCCGGAGGAAGAAGTAAAGCATTACGCAAAGCTTGCGGCTGCAGATGAGTTCATAAACAAAATGCAGGATGGATATGAAACCATAATCGGTGAGCGTGGAGTAGGACTTTCCGGCGGGCAAAAACAAAGAATTTCGCTTGCAAGGGCGCTTGCAATAAAGCCTGCAATTTTAATCCTTGACGACACGACTTCCGCGGTTGACCTTGAAACGGAAAAATACATACAGGAAAGCCTTAATTCACTTGATTTCCCTTGCACAAAGATAATAATAGCGCAGAGGATTTCCTCTACCAAGGATGCCGATAAAATAATTATTTTAAAGGACGGAAAGATTGCCGAAATGGGAACCCATGACGAGCTTTTGAAGCTTGGGGGGTACTATTCTGAAGTGTTCAGCCTTCAAAACGAGGGCTTTGAAAAGGTAGGTGCATAAATAATGGCAAGAAATAAATTTGACGTTGATGAAGAGCTTGAATCCCCATTTGACATACGACATTTGAAGCGTTCAATGGTATATGTCAAAAAGCATGCAAAAAAAATGATAGCGGCGCTTTTGCTTAGCGGTGCGGCGGCAGTAATTGCGCTTTTTGCGCCGGTTATCGTGCAGTATGCGCTGGATAATACAATTCCGCAGAAAAATATTCCCCAACTTATTTTGCTTTCGTTTTTGCTTTTGGCAACAATTGTTTTAAGCGTGCTTTTATCCAAAAAGCGTTCCCAGATAATGACCGTTGTCAGCCAGGATATAATATTTGATATAAGAAGCGACCTTTTCAAGCATTTGCAAAAGCTTCCTTTTCAATATTATGACGACCGTCCGCACGGGAAAATACTTGTAAGGGTTATAAACTATGTAAATTCCGTGTCGGATGTGCTTTCAAACGGAATTATAAACTTCGTGCTTGAAATATTCAACATTATTTTCATTATGATATTCATGTTTGCAACCTGTTGGCGTTTGGCGCTTGTTGTGGTTGCGGGGCTTCCGATATTTGCGGCAATAATGATGTCAATAAAGACAAAGCAGAGAAGGGCTTGGCAGGCGGTATCAAACAAAAGCTCAAACCTCAATGCTTATCTTCATGAAAGCATAGTCGGAGTAAGGATTACGCAGATTTTCACAAGAGAAGAGGAGAACGCGGGGATATTTGAAAAGCTTTCAAGCGCTTACCGCAAGGCATGGATGCACGCCCAATATTATTCGCAGTCGATATGGCCTATAGTTGACAATATATCCACAATGGTCAGCGCGTCAATATATCTTGTGGGACTTTTAATTATCGGGCCCTCAACTGTTTCACTTGGAGTTATAGTTTCAATGGGAAGCTATGCTTCAAGGTTTTGGCAGCCGATTATAAACCTTTCGAACCTTTACAATTCGTTTATAAACACTATTGCATACCTTGAAAGGATTTTTGAAACCATTGACGAGCCTGTTACGGTCGACGATGAGCCTGACGCTTATGAGCTTCCCGAAATTGAGGGTAATGTACGCTTTGAGAATGTTACTTTTGGGTATGATGAGGGCAAAAACGTACTTGAAAACCTTTCTTTTGATGTTAAGGCAGGGGAGAGCATTGCGCTTGTCGGGCCTACCGGAGCCGGCAAAACTACGATAGTAAACCTTATTTCACGTTTTTATAATGTTACCGGCGGAAAGATTACCATTGACGGACATGATATTTCTAAAGTGACATTAAAGTCCCTCCGCTCGCAGATGGGTATAATGTTGCAAGACAGCTTTATATTCAGCGGCACTATTGAAGACAACGTAAGGTATGGTAGACTTGATGCAACCAAGGAGGAAATAGTTGCCGCTTGCAAAACCGTATGTGCCGACGAGTTTATAGAGGCCTTTAAGGATGGATATAAAACCGAAGTTAATGAACGTGGTTCAAAGCTTTCGCAAGGCCAAAAACAGCTTATTTCTTTTGCAAGGACTTTGCTTGCCGACCCGAAAATACTTATTCTTGACGAGGCAACTTCATCCATTGACGCAAAGACGGAAAAGCTTCTCCAACAGGGCATACTTGAGCTTTTAAAGGGAAGGACTTCATTTATCATAGCCCATAGGCTTTCGACAATAAAGAATTGTGATAAAATAATGTATGTTTCCAATAAGGGAATAACGGAGTGCGGAACCCACGAGGAACTGCTTGCAAAGAGGGGCGATTACTACAAGCTTTATACCGCCCAGCATGAGGAAAGGGAAACAGCTTAAAAATAAAAATCCCGCCGTTTTTAAGCGGCGGGATTTTTATCTGCCCTTGTAAATGAAAACAGGAAACGGGGGACAGTTCGGGCGGTTTACAAATTGACTTACAAGCACTGTAAACTTCTTGCAGTCAATAGTCTTAAAGTATTCAAGCAAGGCATCACGTTCTTCAAAACCTGTGTCGCGGCCGTAATAAATGCAAAGGCTCATAACTCCGTCAGGCTTTAAAAGCGTCAGTCCAGCCTCAATTGCCTTTATGCTTGTTTCCGGACGGGTGGAGATTTTGTGATTTCCGCCGGGAAGCCATCCAAAGTTGAATGTTATGCATGAAACACTTTCTTTTTCAGCATAAAGCCCCATGTTGTGGTGACTTTCAAGGATTGCCCGGCCTATTTTATCAAGCCCTTCTTTTTGCAGCAGGGAATTTGTGCTTTCAACCGCTTCTTTTTGAATATCGAAAGCAAGCACCTTTCCGCTTTCGCCCACAAGACGGCAAAGGAATGCGGTATCGTTGCCTCTGCCGGCGGTTGCGTCAATGCAAAAATCCCCAGGCTTTACGTTTTCAGAAATGAATTTATGCGCCAAAGAAAGCGCGCTGAATGAATCTGGCA
Source organism: Oscillospiraceae bacterium (assembly GCA_029267825.1). Lineage (GTDB taxonomy): Bacteria > Bacillota > Clostridia > Oscillospirales > Ruminococcaceae > JAIHAL01. The sequence goes on along the minus strand of JAJUHO010000169.1, from coordinate 95 downwards.
TATATTCTCCTTTGCAAAAACAAAGCCGCCGTAAGGCGGCAAATTTATTTTTTAACAACTTTATTAAAGCTGTTTTCTTTTAATAACAGGTATGA
>JAJUHO010000056.1 GCA_029267825.1 Oscillospiraceae bacterium | reverse complement strand
GGTTCCTTTTAAAGAGGCACAGGAAATAAAATTTGAATATAAAAGCAGTTGGAGGCAGCAGTACATAGGCGGCGATGAGCCGTACCTTTTCTACCTTTCGGCAGGAAAGCACAAGATAAGGCTTGAATGCGAGCTTGGCGGCCTTTCGGAAATAATCCGCGAGGTTGAAAAAAGCGTAAGCAACCTTAATGCGATATACAGGAAAGTGGTAATGCTTACCGGCCAGGACGCCGATAAGTGGAGGGACTATCAGGTTGCGGCAAACCTTCCGGAGCTTGCGGATGAAATAAAGACTGAATACGACAGGCTTACATCGATGGCAAATAAAATTGAAAGCCTGACCGGAAAAAAGAGCGACAAGGAAGCAATACTGCTTACAATGACAAAACAGCTTAAGCTCTTTTATGAGGATGTGGAAAAAATCCCCGGAAGGAAGGACAGCTTTAAGACAAACATAGGAGCGCTTGGAACGTGGCTGATTCAGGCAAAGCAGCTTCCGCTGCAAATAGACCAGCTTTATATAGTGCCTCCGGGAGATAAGCTTCCCAAAACAAGGAGCGGATTTTTAAACTCCGTTGCGCACGGAATAAAATCTCTTTTTGCTTCTTTTATAATTGATTACAACGCAATAGGAAATGTTTCGGATGATAAGGATGCAAGGAAGATAACCGTTTGGATAGGTACCGGACGCGACCAGGCAAACGTTATGAAGTCGCTTATAGACGAGTCGTTTACGGTGGATACGGGAATAAACGTAAACCTTATGCTGGTGCAGATGGATACGCTTTTGCAGGCGACGCTTTCCGGACAGGGGCCTGATGTGGCAATGCAGGTGGGCAACGATTTGCCTATGAACTACGGCATGAGGGGCGCGGTTGTCGATTTGACAAAATTCAGCGATTTTGGGGAAGTGACGAAAAGATTCAGGGACAGCGCCATGGTGCCTTACCGCTTTGACGGAAAGTGCTTTGCCCTTCCTGAAACGCAGACGTTTAATATGATGTTCTACCGAAAGGACATACTTAAAGAGCTTGGGCTTGAAGTCCCGCAGACATGGGATGATGTAAAGGCTATAATGTCCGTGCTCAGCAAGCATAACATGGAATTTGGCATGATTCCGGTAGTTACCGGAACGGCGCAGGCACAGCTTACATATGGAATGTTCCTTTACCAGACCGGCGGGCAATTTTATACCGACGATGCAAAGGCTTCGGCGCTTGACAGCGATACAGCAATAAACGCCTTTAAGGAATGGACCAAATATTATCAGGACTATACGCTTACAAGGGAATTTGATTTCCAGAGCCGTTTCAGAACGGGTGAGATGCCGATAGGCATTGCGGATTACCAGACATACAATGCGCTTCAGGTTGCGGCGCCGGAAATAAGAGGACTTTGGAGCTTTGCTCCGGTTCCGGGAACCAAAAAGGCGGACGGTACAATAGACAGGACGGTTCCGTCAACGGGTACGGCAACTGTTATAATGAACAACGCAAAGGACAAGGATGCGGCATGGGAATTCATTAAATGGTGGACCAGCGCCGATATACAGACCAAGTACGGGCGCGAGATGGAAGGGCTTCAAGGAGCGGCGGCAAGGTATCCGACCGCAAACATAGAAGCTTTGCAGAGGCTGCCGTGGCCGGTTGAGGACTTTAAAAACCTCAGCAGGCAGTTTGAATGGGTAAAGGGAATTCCCGAAGTGCCCGGCGGCTACTACACTTCAAGAAATCTTACGAACGCTTTTGCAACGGTCGTAATTGATAAGAAAGTGGGCCCAAGAGAGGCGCTTACCGACAGTGTAAGGTACATAAACGATGAGATAAAAAATAAGCGCAAGGAATTCGGGCTTGACTGAATTGCAGAGCCGGAAAGGAATTTTTCGATATGGAAAAAGTAATCTCCTCAAAGCCTTTTTCTTTCGGCGGAAAGGAAAGGGACAAATACAAGCTTACGGTATGGGAGCAGATGAAAAGGAACAGGTCATGCTATGTTTTGCTTGCGCCGTATTTCATACTTTTCTTTCTGTTTACCGTTTTGCCGGTGATTTCTTCAATAATTTTAAGCTTTACAAATTTTAATATGCTGCAAATGCCGAAGTTTGTAGGGCTGGAAAATTATGCAAGGCTTTTTCTTGAAGACGACATATTTGTAATAGCCATTAAGAACACGCTTATTTTTGCGGTGATAACCGGTCCGGTCAGCTATTTTGCCTGCTTTATTTTTGCGTGGATAATAAATGATTTCGGGCCGAAGCTCCGCTCGTTCATGACGGTGATATTTTACGCTCCGTCGCTTGCGGGAAACGCATACTTTATATGGCAGCTTATTTTCAGCGGCGACAGGTACGGCTATGCAAACGCAATACTTATGAATCTCGGAATAATCACATCGGAAATAAACTGGTTCAAGAATGCTTCTTATGTTCTTTCGCTGCTGATTGTTATACAGCTTTGGCTCAGCCTTGGAACCGGATTTCTTGTGTTCATAGCGGGGCTTCAAACTGTGGATAAAAGCCTTTATGAGGCGGGTGCCGTGGACGGCATAAGAAACCGCTGGCAGGAACTTTGGCATATAACCCTTCCGGCCATGAAGCCGCAGCTTATGCTTGGCGCAGTGCTGCAAATCACACAGGCATTTGCCGTTTCGGATATTTCAATCAACCTTGCAGGTTTTCCAAGCGTAAATTACTCCGGAACGACAATGGTTACACACCTTATAGACTATGGAACGATTAGGTTTGAAATGGGCTATGCTTCGGCAATAGCAACCTTGCTTTTCGTGCTTATGATAGGTACGAACAAGCTTATACAAAAGCTGTTAAGGAGGGTGGGGGACTGAATGGACGAAAGAAAAATCCGTACGGCAAGGACAAGAAAAGTCAACCGTTCCCTTGGCGGAAACATAGCAATGTTTACTATTTTGGCGCTGATAGGCGTATTTATGGCTTTTCCGCTTATATTTATCTTCAACAACGCATTCAAGCCGCTTGACGAATTCTTTAAAATACCTCCCAACGTATTTGTCAGAAACCCTACTCTTGAAAACTTTGAGACACTTTCAATACTTATGTCAAATTCATGGGTGCCGTTTGGAAGGTATCTTTTCAACACCCTGCTGATAACAAGCGTGGGGGTTGTGGGACATGTGGTGATTGCTTCTGCGGCGGCATATCCGCTTGCGAAGAAGAAATTTCCCGGCGACAAGCTGTTGTTCTCAATGGTTGTGCTTTCGCTTATGTTTTCCTACAACGTTACGGCGGTGCCCAACTACATAATTATTTCAAAGCTTGGAATAAACAACACATACCTTGCGGTGCTGCTTCCCGCTTTTGCTTTTGGAATGGGGCTTTTCGTAATGAAGCAGTTTATGGAGCAGATACCGGATTCCATACTTGAATCGGCAAGGCTTGACGGGGCGTCGGAATACATGATTTTCTGGCATATGGTTATGCCGAACGTAAAGCCGGCATGGCTGACTCTTGGACTTTTGCAGTTCCAGTTCCTTTGGAACACAAACGGAAGCGGATTTTTGAGAAACGAGGAGCTCAAGCCTCTTAACTATGCCCTGAACCAAATTGTGCAGGGCGGCGTTGCAAGAGCCGGCGCGGCGGGCGCTGTGGGCCTTATAACTGTCGGCGTGCCGGTGATTTTGTTCCTGCTTGTGCAGAGAAACGTAATCGAAACAATGGCAACGTCGGGAATGAAGGACTAAGGAGAGAAAAGCATGAAAAGATTTTTGATTTTAACGCTTTCTGTTTTTATGCTTGCCGCCTTTGCTCCGCTTTCGGTTTGGGCAGATGTTCCGTACAGGAGCTATAATTACGACTACTGGAAAAACGTGGTGCCGTCTCCGGCTCCGTATGAGCCGGTAAAAAGCGAGACATTAAAGGATACCGAGGCCGGGGCTTTAAAGCTTCCCGGAGATATGTCCTTTGACTCCGACGGGAACCTTTACATAGCCGACAGCGGCAACAACAGAATTGTCGTTTTGGACAAAGACCTTAATTTTAAAAGAATAATTTCAGAATTTTCAAACGACGGAAAAACGGAAACGTTTAAAAATCCCGGGGGGATTACCGTTGACGGCAACGGGAACATCCATGTTGCAGATACGGACAACAACAGGGTAGTTTCAATTTCGCAAAGCGGCGAGGCAAAGCTTGTTTTCGGAATGGCCTCAAGCTCCATCACGGGAGAAAATTTTGTGTTTCAGCCTCTTAAAGTGGGTGTGGATAGCGCAGGAAGGTATTATGTGATTGCCAAAAACGTATTTCAGGGCATGATGTCCTTTGATTCGGACGGCAGCTTTTTTGGATATTTCGGTACGATAAAGGTTCAAAGCAGCTTTGCCGACCGCTTTTGGAAGCTGATTGCAACAAAAGAGCAGAAGAAAAAGATGCAGCTCTTTATTCCTACGGAATTTACGGGGCTTGATGTTGATAAAGAAGGATTTGTTTACGCAACAAATGTGGATTATTACGGAGGACAGACTATAAGGCGGCTTAATCCAAAGGGCAGCGATGTGCTTGTAAATTATACAAACAAGCAGATAGTCGGCGATATATCGTACCGCCGTACGGGAACGCTTTCCGGCCCGACGAAATTTGTTGACATAAAGGCAAGGGACAAAGGAATTTACAGCGCGCTGGACTATACCCGCGGAAGAATATTTACTTATGACAGCGAGGGCAATATACTTTATATCTTCGGCGGAATGGGAAGCGAGCTTGGAATGTTCAAGCAGCCTGTGGCAATAGAAAGCTTCAACGAGAAAATCTATGTTCTTGACCAGCAAAGAGGCGCCGTTATAATGTTTGAGCCAACAAGGTATGGCGAGCTTATAGACCAGGCAATAGGGCTCAGATATGACGGGGCGGAATCCGAGGCGGTAAAGCTTTGGGAAGAAGTGTTAAAGCTTGACTCCCATTACGAGCTTGCATATTCCGGCATAGGAAAATCGCTTCTTGCGGCGGGCAAAAACAAAGAGGCCGTGGAATACCTTAAAAAAGGCATGAACAAGAGATATTATTCGGTGGCTTTTAAAAGGCTGAGGAACGATTTCCTTAAAGAGAATATAAATATTGTTGCGGCAATAATCATAATCTTGATTTTAATACCGTTTGCGGTCAAAACCGTAAAATTTGTCAGGGAAAGGAAGTACAGAAAAAGATGGTAAGGGAATATTTTTCACTTCCGGTTTATACTATGTTCCATCCCTCCGACGGGTTTTACGACATGAAATATGAGAAAAAAGGCAAAACAAGCATTATATTCGTAAATCTTTTCTTGTTTTGGATTTCATATTCCTTTTCAAAGCAGTATTCGGGCTTTGTCGTAAATGAAAACAACCCGATGGAATTCAACTTTTTTTGGGATTTAGCAACAATACTGATGGTGTTTTTGCTTTGGTGCACGGCAAATTGGAGCATAACCACGCTTATGAACGGAGAGGGCAGGTTTAAGGACATAGCAATGGCTACTTCATATGCGCTTATGCCGATGATATTTGCCTTTATTCCGGCTTCGCTTCTTTCAAACCTCTTTGTGCAGGAGGAGGCCGCGTTTTATACCATGATAATGGGAATATCCATAGCATGGTCGGTAATGCTGCTGTTTTTCGGGGTGCTTACCGTGCACAACTACACTGTCACCAAAACCATTGCCACATTGTTTTTGACGTTTATCAGCATATGCGTGATTCTTTTCCTTTTAATGCTGATAAGTTCACTTATACAGCAGGTTTGGGTATTTGTTTCAAGCATTTACACAGAGCTTCTGTATAGGGCGTAAAAACGGCGGAAAGGATTTGCGTGAGAAATGGATAAAAAGAAACTTTACCGCACTCTTTCAATATCGTTGGTCTGCCTTGCCGTTGCCGGCGCGGCGGTATTCAATGTCTTGTACCTTAAAAAGTACGATTACTCTCATCTGGCCAAAACTTATGAAAATGAGGCGGGCGCGGATTTTAAATCCCTCGGCGCGGATGTGAAGGTTCCCGATATGGACAAATGCGCCGAAAATGACAAGCTGTCCCTTTTCATAAGCACAAAAACGGCTGAAATTGCCGTGCTTGATAAAAGAAGCGGAGAGGTATGGCGTTCAAATCCCGCAGACAGGGAAAACGACCCGATTGCAAACGATGTTATCGGAGCCTCTCTTGCATCTCAGTTTGACATAACCTATTACAACAGCCAGAGAAAGGAAAATACTTTTTACAGCTATACGGACAGCGTTGCAAAGGGACAATTTAAAATCGAAAGCATAAAGGACGGAGTAAGGGTTACTTATACTCTGGGCGACCTTTCGCTTGGTGCGGCGGCCTTGCCAAAGTACATAAGCGTGGAAAGGTTTGAAATGTTCCTCTCAAAGGTGACGGACGAAAAGCAAAAAAAGGCAATGAAGCAGTTCTATTCGGACATTTCGGACAAAAAAGGATTTCTTATGTTCCTTGAATCGGCAAAGAATTCAAAAATAAATCTGCAAAGGATTCTTGACGGCTTTGCCGCTGCCGGATATACCGAGGACGACCTTAAATACGACAACGAGCAGGCGGGAGTGGAAAATACCGCCGACATACAATATGCGGTCGTTCCGCTGGAATATAAGCTTGACGGAGATAAGTTGTCAGTTTCGGTGGATACTGGAAAGATAGAAGAAACAAGCGGAATTAAAATAAAAGAACTGGAGCTTTTGAAATTCTTTGGCGCCGCCGGAAAGGACGAATCAGGGTACTTTTTGGTGCCATCAGGTTCTGGCGGTCTGATTGACTTCAACAACGGCAAAACCGCTGAGGATGTTTACAGCCAGCCGGTTTACGGGCTTGACCTTACGGACGCAAGCAGTACGCGCGTGCAGGTTGTGGAACCGGCAAGGCTTCCGGTATTTGGAATAAGCAAGAACGGTGGAGGCGTGCTTTGCGTAATAAATGACAGCGAAAGTATTGCAACCATTTCGGCGGATATTTCAGGAAGAACAAATTCCTACAATTTTGCATATCCGAAATTCCTGCTGCGCTATTCGGGGAAGATTGAAATGTCCGGCACAGAGGGTGCCGAAGCGGATATGACAATCATTGACAAGGAGATTTATAAGGGCAGGCTTGGAGTTTCATACTGCTTTTTGACAAAGCAGGACGGGGATTATTCAGGCATGGCAAGGTATTACCGCAATATGCTTGAAAATGAAGGCGTGCTTGGAAAGCTTGAAGAAAAAGAAGATGTTCCGCTTTACCTTGATGTGCTTGGCGCAGTTGAAAAGCAAAAATTCCTTTTGGGAATCCCCTATAACGGACTTGTAAAAATGACTACATATGAGCAGGCAGGCGAAATTCTTGATACGCTTGCTGAAAACGGAATTAAAACCGTTAACATGAAGTATGTCGGCTGGTTCAACGGCGGGGTAAATCACGATGTGCCAAAGAGCATAGACCTTGCTTCCGGACTTGGGAGCAAAAAGGAAATGCAGGCACTTTCAGAAAGGCTTATGCAAAGCGGCGGAGGATTTTATCCCGATGTGGCATTCCAGCTTATATATGAGGGCACATGGGGATACTCAAAATCAAAGGATTCCGCAAGATTGCTTGACGGATGGCCGGGAATGGTGGCAAACTACAATCGCGCAACCATGAGGATGAGCTCAATATATAATTCTGATGTTTACAATATGGTTTCGCCTAATTCTATCCCCGAAATTGCTGATAAATTTGCCTCAAAATATGAAAAACTTGGGCTTGAAGGATTGTCGCTTAGGGATCTTGGGGATGTGCTTTTCTCCGATAAGAGAAGAAGCTATCCCATAAGCAGGCAGGATGCCGAGGCAATAGTCTGCGAAACGCTTGAAAAGCTCAGCGGCAAAAATCTTATGGTCAGCGGAGGGAACAGCTACGCTTTGAAGTATGCAAAAAGCCTTACGGAAGTTCCCGATGCGGGCAACGAATTCTACATAATCGATGAAACGGTTCCTTTCTATGAAATGGTTATCCACGGGGCTGTTGATTATGCCGGAGCCGCAGCAAACATGCGCGAGGGATACGATTTGCAGAGCGAAACGCTGAAAATGCTTGAATACGGGCTTTGCCCGCATTATGTGTGGAGCTATGAGGACTCTTCTGAGCTTTCACATTCCGCATATGAAAGATATTATTCGACAAACTACCGCTACTGGCTTTCCGATGCCGTTTCGGCATATCAGGCCGTAAATGATGTCTATAAGTCTTTAAGGACTCAAAAGATAAAAGAGCATATCATACATTCCGACGGAGTGAGGGAAACGGTTTACGAAGACGGAACCTCCGTAATAGTGAATTATACCGATAAGGACACAAAAGTCGGAAATGTTGAGGTCAAGGCAAAAAGCTATGCGGTAAAGGAGGGCAGGGCATGAAAAAGAAAAAAGGGTTAAGCCTTACACAGCGTCAAAAACTTATGGGACTTTATTTTGTGGCCCCATGGGTTGTCGGGTTTCTGCTTTTCTTTGCCTATAACCTTGTTCAGGCGGTTGTATTTAGTTTTTCAAAAATAAAGATAAATGACGGCGGAGGATTTTCCGTTACTTGGGCGGGAATTGAAAATTACCGTTATGCTTTGCGCGAAAGCGCCGATTTTGTGAGAAAGCTTACCGAGTCGATGGGTTCAATTCTCATTGATGTCCCGCTGATAACATTTTTCAGCCTTTTCATTGCAATCCTGCTGAACAGGAAATTCAAAGGCAGGGCGCTTGTCAGGGCAATATTCTTCCTGCCGGTAATAATGGCAAGCGCCGCTATAAACGACACCCTTAATTCAAACCTTGAAGCGCTTATGGGAGGCATGTCAAACACTGCCGCGGCGCAAACCACCGAAACCACAGCGACAGGGCTTAATGCCATGGTTTTTGCCGGTGCCCTGATGGATTTTGGAATGCCAAACCAAGTCATAGAATATCTTGTCGGCGCGGTTTCAAGGCTGTATGAGATAATCCGCTCGTCCGGAGTGCAGATTATCATTTTCCTTGCGGCGTTGCAGGCAATTTCTCCGGCGCTGTATGAAGTCGCCCAGATTGAGGGCGCAACCGCTTATGAAACCTTTTGGAAAATAACCTTTCCAATGGTAAGCCCTTTGATTCTTACCAATGTGGTTTATACCATCATAGACCTTTATTCGCAGAGCACTATAGTTGAGGTCGCCCATACTACGGCATTTACAAGCCTTGACTTTGGCCTTGGCGCGGCAATGTCCATAATAAGCTCACTGTGTGTATGCGCAATTTTGGGAATAGTAAGCTTCCTTATTTCCAAAAAGGTCTTTTATCAATCTTAACAGCCATCAAAGAAAGGAGGGCTCAAAGTGGATTTGCAGCTTGTGCAAAAGGCACGGACATATGCAAAATCAGAGGATTTTAAACTTGAGGTGAAAAAGTCTGAAAACAAAGTAAAAAAATTCTTTTTAAACCTTGTGATAATAATTATACTCGTGGGCACATCATTTGTTATATTAAGCCCGATAATAGGGCTTGTTTCAGATTCGTTCATGCCCTTGGAGGATTTTTATAATCCTCTGATTTATCTGATTCCGCAGAATCCGAATGCCTACAACATAACAACGGCCTTTACGCAGATTGAATATCCTAAGTCGCTGGCGATAAGCCTTGGATTTTCGGTGCTGGTAATGCTTTTGCAGGCATTTATATGCTCCTTTGTGGGATATGGATTTGCAAGGTTTGATTTTCCGGGCAACAAGATACTCTTTGCGCTTGTGGTGCTTACAATTGTGGTTCCCGTGCAGACGATAATGGTTCCGCTTTACACTCAATTCAGAGGCTTTGACATTTTGGGGATTATAAGCCTTATTGCGGGAAAGCCGTTAAACCTTATAAACACACCTTATCCGCTGCTTTTAATGACCATTACGGGAATGGGGCTTAGGTCGGGACTGTTCATATACATTTTCAGGCAGTTCTTCAAGGGGCTTCCCAAAGAGCTTGAAAGTGCCGCTTTCATAGACGGGGCAGGGACATTTTACACATATTTCTTCATCATGCTGCCCAACGCCATCCCGTCAATCATTACGGTAATGCTTTTTGCCCTTGTATGGCAGTACAACGACGTGTTCTTCTCATCACTCTTTATGGAAAACATGGGATTTTTGTCGGTAAAGCTTACCACATTGGCTTCAAAGCTTTCGGCGCAGCTTCAAATAAGGGACCCAAACCAAGTAAAGCTTATCATCAGTTCAGGCGTTCTTTTGACAATCCTGCCGCTTGTGGTGATTTATCTCTTCCTCCAAAAGTATTTCATGGAGGGAATAGAAAGAAGCGGCATAGTAGGTTAAGTTTTTTATGGCCAAAAGCCATAATAATATATTGATTTAAAAGGAGAAATATGGCATGAAGAAGAATTCCAAAAAAGCTTTAAGCATTGCCCTCTGCTCTTTTATGGCGCTTGCAACGGCTTGCGGATCCGGCGGAGCAAAGGAAAGCTCATCATCAAAGGCTGAGGAAACTACCAAGGCGGCTGAAACTACTGAGGCAAGCTCTTCGGCAGCAGAAAACAAGGCCCCCTATGACAAGTATGAACCCGTTGATATGGGTGGCAGGACATTTACCCTTGTTTACAACTGGGATATGATTCCGGCTACTTCCGATACGGTGCTTGACTCATCGGCAAACCAGGAAATGATAGGCAAGCTGGAAAATCTTAAAAGAATTGAAAAGAAGTACAACTGCAAAATCCAGTATGTGAATGTTCCTTATGACCAGCTCAGCGAAAAGCTTACAACCAGCGTAATGGCAGGCAAGCCTTTCTGCGACCTTATCAACCTTTCTGCTTCTCAGGGAATGTCCGCAATACTTGCAAACGAAATTCTTTCCGTTGACGAGTATGCGCCCAAGAATGCAGACATCCTCAATGACCAGCTTGTATTAAAGCCGGTTAAAATGCTTGGCAAGAATTACTTTATGGAGGAATTCAACCTTCCTATCAGCGGTATTTACATCGGATTCAACCGCGATATGATTAAGAAGCTTGGCCTTACGGCTCCGGATGAGCTCTACAAGAAGGGCGAATGGACTTGGGATAAGTTTATGGAGATTGCAAAGGCAGCTACAAAGGATACCGACGGCGACGGCAAGGTTGACCAGTGGGGCGTCGGCGGAACTCCCGGACGTCTTGTTCCGCAGCTTATTGCTTCAAATGACGGCTGGCTCCTTGATGAAACAAACAAGAAGTCCGGACTTGATGACCCCAAAACCGTTGAAGCACTTGACTTTGTAAACAAGATTTACAATGTTGAAAAAGTAGGCTATCTCGTAAACAACGACCCGAATGACTGGGGCGGAAACGACAGCAGCTTCAAGGATGGCAAGGTTGCATTGTTCTATGCCGAAACATGGATGATTCCGTCATCTGACCCGAAGCTTACATATGATTTTGGTATAGCTCCTATGCCTAAGGGACCGTCCAACAACACCGATGCAAGATACTTCCTTGCAAACGGCGGCGTGGCAATTCCGCGTGGTGTTGAAAAGCCGGAATGGGTATACCAGATTTTTGAAGAGCTCATTGACTGGTGCGGAGCTGATTTCAGTGCAAAGACAGACGGAACTCTCCAATGGCTTGAATCCATTTATCCTACTGAGGATACTGTAAACCTTACAATGGAAATTTCGCAGAAGTGCGCAAAGACAGATTATTTCAGCGCTATTCCTGATTACCCGCTTGGAAATGTAATCAACGCAATCATTGCTGATGGCAAGACTGTTTCCCAGGCTGTTGAGGAAAACAAGCAAATTGCACAGGATAAGGTTTCTGCTGTTTTGAAATAAGCTATACAATCAAAGGGCCGTCCGGCAGGCGGCCCTATATTTTTATATGAGGTATTATATGGAGCATAAGTTTTCACCTGATTTTTCACTTTCAAACAAAAATGCCTGCAAGGAGGCAAAGGAGCTGATGGCTTTTTTGCGCTCGGTGCAGGGCAAAAGGATTTTAAGCGGACAGCATTCGAATAAGGCGTCTTGTCCGGATATAGGATATATAAAAAGAATAACCGGAAAAACTCCCGCCGTGATGGGATTTGACCTTTTGAGCTATTCAAATGCGGTTGAAACTCCTGACAGCACATGGGAATGCATAGATGAAATTGAAAACAACAAAAGG
>JAJUHO010000083.1 GCA_029267825.1 Oscillospiraceae bacterium | reverse complement strand
GACATGCTTTGATAAATCATGACGTTATGGATGTTTTCGGAATCATCCTTATAAGTGCCAGTCATATTTCCGGTTACGTTGCAGTTGTTTAAAGTAACGGAGTTTTTCCCTTCAACAACAACTGCTTCAGAATTATTTGCATTAAGGGTTGCATTTGAAACGGTAATATTTGCCGTGCTGTATATTGCCGGGCTTCCGGTGCCGTTTGACACATATGTGCCGCCGTCCACATTAACCGTTCCGCCGCCTCTGTCGCTGCGTATTGCGGCCGAGGAGTTTCCGCTTGTTTCAACATCAAGGTTGTAAGCGTTGGTAGTGCCTCCTCCGGTTGTTTGTATGCCACCAGAATTGTCAGCTGTAGTTCGGATTTTTGTATCATAAATGTTTACAACTGTTCCTTCGCCATAACTGAATATTCCGTTTCCGTTTTGGGCGGTTGTGTTAACCGTTGAATTTTTAATGGTTGCATTTGCCCCATTTAAAACAAGCAGTCCTGCATTCTGCCCATAAAAATCTCCGTTTTCCGTATTTGAAGTTTTTCCTCCGGTCTTTTCTATGGTGACATTGTCAAGTGTTACCGTTGCATTATCAATGCGCAGAGCGTTTTCATCATCCCCTGTGGAGGTATATGTGGTCCCTGAAATTTCAGCATCTTCACTGATTGTATTTGCGGAAGTGCCGTTTGTTACGGTTGAAGAACCGCCGAATCCGCCACCGCCAGGGCCTCCGTTATTTGACATAACATTTTTAATTACGATAGCAGTTGGGGTGTTATTGCTGCCAAATGTGACTTCAATTACTGAATCTACCGTTATATCTGACAACGATGCACTTTGTGTTCCATCCATGCTTTCTTTTGTAATTGTTATGCCGTCAGGAATTTCAAAAGTAACGCTTCCATCGGTTGCATTGAAAGTTTTCATTGACGGCATGTTTCCGCCATTGCCTTCCGGAGGAGCACCCTTTTCGCTTCCGCTTTCAGAGGCTTGTGAACCGGAGGCTTGAGAATCAGAAGTTTGTGAATCTTTGCTTTCACCTTCTGGCTTTTCAGGAGGAGAAGCGTTGTTTTCACCGTCTGCATTTCCATCAGGCTTGCTCATTTCCGCAAGTTCGCCTATATCTGCGGTAATAGTATTTCCGTTTACGGCTGTAACTTTAGCTATAATTGTGGTATTGCTGTATGACACATTTTCAACGCTTACCGAATTTGAGGCCGATGAGGAATCTTTTGAAGTGTTTGTACCGCATCCTGCCATCATGCTGCCGACTATGGCAAGCAAGCAAAATAAGGCTAAAATTTTATTCTTAATACTTTTCATTTCAGGTTCATCCTTTCGTGAATGTTTGTTATGCTTTGGATGATACCTGAAGTTTGTGGCAAAAATATGGCAACATGGTTAAAACAGGATGATTTTTTATGATTCAAATATAAAAAGTCAAATTCAGATAAAAATCTTTGTTTTAATTCTAAGAATGATATAAGTAGTATAATTTTAAATTTTTTTATTCCAAATACCCATCTCGCGGCTTTACTCCGAAAGCTTTTGCCAAAATCCAAAGCTGGCTGTCGGAGATGGTTTGCTTTATGGGCATGTGCATTATTTTAATGTAAATTTCGGCGGCTTTTTCAACGGTTTCTATCAGGCCAAATGCCTCGTCAATTGATTTGCCAGTACCGAAAATCCCATGATGCGCCCATACCACAAGACGGAATTCCTTCATTTTTTGGGCAGTTGCACTGCCTATTTCATCGTTGCCGCAAAGCATCCATGGCAGCACGCTTACACCGTCCGGAAAAACCACAAGACATTCCGTGCACATCTGCCAAAGGGTTCTTGTAAACTCCCTCTCGTCAAGGCTATGCACAAAGGTCATTGCTATCACATTTGTCGGATGGGTATGCATTACAATTCTATGCTCAGGGTCTGCTTTAAGCCTTTCAATATGGCTCATAAAATGCGCAGGAAGTTCGCTTGTCGGACGCCCACCGTCTTCATAGCCCCATAGCAGCTCAATTCCTTTGCCGTCCTTGCAAACTCTTATCACGCCAAGATTTACAGCCGGATTGTCCTCCACGTTTTTAAAATATTTCCCTGTTCCTGTAACCACAAATATCTTTCCGGCAAGAAAGCTTGCGTCAAAATCCATAGGGATGGTTCTTATGACATTGTTAAGGTCAAGATACCGGCAGGCCTCTTCTTCTGAAATGATATAGCTTATATTGCCACCATTCCTCTCATCCCAACCCATTCTGTACATATTTGAAGTTATTTTGCAAATTTCAGTTATAAACGGTGCTTTAAGAATGTCTTTCATTTTTTTATCCTCTTTTGCTTAATATATCTTTTTCGTAATTCTTAACCTCGCAAAGCCAGCTTTCAGTTGCGGGAACTCCCATGCTTTCGCAATAATAGTTCCATACCGCACCGAAAGGATAGCTCTTGAATTCCTCCGTAAGGGCAAGGCGTGCCGTATAATCACCTTTAAGCTCAATTTCTTTAAGCAGCTCAGTTGGTTCGAGCTTTGCCTTCATAAGCGCTTTAAGCATATTTCTTGTACCGATAATCCACGCTGCAACACGGTTTATGCTTGCGTCAAAGAAATCAAGCCCTATATGTGTCCTATCAATAAGATTTGTCCGCACAAGCGATTGGGCAATGGCATTAAGCTCATCGTCAAGTATAACAACGTGGTCGCTGTCCCAGCGCACAGGACGGCTTACATGCAAAAGCAGCTCGTCGGTATAAAGCAGTACGCTTGAAATTTTATCTGAAATAACCTCTGTCGGATGGAAATGTCCTGCATCAAGGCAAAGCGCTTTTTTGTTTGCAACCGCATACCCAAAGCTGAATTCATTTGAAGCAACCGTATAGCTTTCGGCTCCTATGCCAAAAACCTTGCTTTCAATTGCGTCAAGATTGAATTTCGGGTCTATTTTTTCAGAAAAAACCTCATCCAAAGCACTTTTCATGCGTATTCTCGGAGCTTCTTTGTCAATGGGGTTGTCTTTATAGCCATCCGGGAACCAAAAATTTGTCACACACTTTTGTCCAAGCTCCCTGCCGAAATATTCGCCGATTTTTCTGCTCCTTTTGCAATGCTCTATCCAAAAACCGCGGATTTTTTCATCGGCGCTTGAAATCGTAAATCCGCTTGAAGACATGGGATGCGAAAAGCAAGTGGGATTAAAGTCAAGCCCAAGGCCTTTTTCCTTTGCCCAGTCAACCCAGCTTTTAAAATGCCTCGGTTCAAGCTCGTCAAGGTCAACCTTTTCGTTTGTGTCGGCATAAATGGCATGAAGATTTACTTTGTGCTTTCCGGGGACAAACGAAAGCGCTTTTTCAATGTCCTGCCTAAGCTCGTCGGGAGTCCTTGCCGCACCGGGATAATTTCCCGTAGCCTGTATGCCTCCGGTAAGAGGTCCTCCGAACAAAAATCCCTTAACGTCATCTCCCTGCCAGCATTGCAATGAGATTTTTATGCCTTTCATCCATTCCAAAACCGCATCTGTGTCCACACCTATTGCGGCATATGTTTCCTTTGCCAATTCATAAGCTTTTGCAATATTGCTCATATTTTAAAACTCCTTGCTTAATATGCTTTTTTATAAATCCCAAGAATATCCTTTGATGTCACAGCTTTAGGATTTCCAGGCGTGCAGGCATCCGCAAGCGCCGAATCCGCAAGGGCTTCTAGGTCTTGTTCCTTAACGCCTATTTCTTTAAGTGTTTTTGGTATGCCAACATCCTCGGAAAGCTTTTTGACAGCGTCAACTGCGGCTTTTCTGTATTCGTCCGGACTCATAGAATCAACTCCGCCAACGCCCATTGCCCTTGCTATTTCCCTGTATTTTTCACCTGTTGCGTCCGCGTTGAATTCCATTACATAAGGCAGCAAAACCGCATTTGCAACTCCGTGCGGGGTGTCATAAAACGCACCGAGAGGATGAGCCATTGAATGCACTATGCCAAGACCGACATTGCTGAATCCCATTCCGGCAACGTATTGTCCAAGCGCCATATCCGCCCTGCCTTTTGGGTCGTTTTCAACCGCACTCCTAAGTGAGCGTGAAATTATTTCAATTGCTTTAAGGTGCAGCGCATCGGTAAGCTCCCATGCCCCCTTTGTTATGTAGCCTTCAATTGCATGCGTAAGGGCGTCCATTCCCGTTGAAGCAGTAAGGCCTTTGGGCATTGATGACATCATATCCGGGTCTACAAATGAAACAATCGGTATGTCATGCGGGTCTACACAGACAAATTTTCTCTTTTTTTCCTCGTCGGTAATGACATAATTTATTGTGACCTCGGCAGCCGTACCTGCTGTTGTGGGAACTGCAAGTATGGGAATGGACTTGTTTTTTGTAGGCGCAACTCCTTCAAGGCTTGTTACGTCCGAAAACTCAGGGTTTGCTGTAATTATTCCGATTGCTTTTGCGGTATCTATTGGAGAGCCTCCGCCTATTGCTATTATGCAGTCCGCCTTGCAGTCGGCAAATTTCTTTACTCCTGCTTTTACATTTGCAACCGTAGGATTTGCCTTTACATCATCAAACATCTCAAATTCAATACCGCTTTTGGAAAGCAAATCGGTAACCTTTGCGGATACACCGAATTTTACAAGGTCTTTGTCGGTTACCACAAGCGCCTTTTTAAATCCCCTGCCTTTAATTTCATCCACAATTGAGGAAATTGCGCCGGCCCCGATATAGCTTGTTTCGTTTAAAATCATTCTGTTTGCCATTTAACCATCTCTCCTTTATATTTTTATTTTAAATTAAGCGCAAGATAATCATGATATGCCTTTTCCCATTCTTCACTCTGTACGGGCTTGTAAACCTTTATGTCGGTCGAAGCGCTTATTATGCTCCTTGCCTGAGAAAGGCTTTTTATTTCTCCAAGAGCAATGTACTGGACGGCAATGTTGCCCATTACGGTAGCCTCAACCGGTCCCGCCAAAACTTCTATTCCGCAGGCATTTGCCGACATCCTGCAAAGAAGGGTATCCTTTATCCCTCCGCCAAGCATATTTATGCTTTTATACTTTTTGCCGGTTATGCTTTGCAGGGTTTCAAGAGTGCTTCTGTATTTCATTGCAAGGCTTTCGTATATGCAGCGCATTATTTCTCCTCTTGTCTGCGGAACATATTGTCCCGTGCGCTCACAATAATCCCTTATCCTTTTCGGCATATTGCCGGGAGTTTCAAAATCAGGGGCGTCGGGATTTATATAGCACTTGAAAGGCTCGGCTTCAAGCGCTTCATTTTCAAGAGTATCAAAGCCTACGTTTTCTCCTTCCCTCATCCACTGCCTGCGGGACTCCTGTATAAGCCAAAGCCCCATTATGTTTTTGAGGAAGCGAATTTTGCCGTCAAAACCTATTTCATTTGTAAAGTTTGCCTCCATTGCTTTGGAGTTCATTATCGGAACATCACTTTCCGTACCGAAAAGCGACCATGTACCGCTGCTTATATAAACAAAATCCCTGTCCTTTGCCGGAGCGCTGACCACTGCCGATGCCGTGTCATGAGTTGCAACCGCCACCACCGGAACCGCCTTGCAGCCAAGCTCCTCGCATATTTCTTTTGAAAGCGTTCCGTAAATTTCTCCCGCACGAATTGTTTTTGGGAAAATCCCCTCATTTCCCCCAAGCTTTTTGCATATGTCAAAGCACCAGTTGTTTTCTTTCGGGTCAAAGATGTTTGTGGTGGAGGCATTGGTAATTTCCCCACGCATTTCACCGGTAAGGAAATAAGCAAAAAGATCCGGCATAAGCAGCAGCTTTTCCGCCCTTTCAAGCATTTCGGGCTCGTTTTTTGCAAGATAGGCAAGCTGATAAACCGTGTTTATCCTCATATGCTGTATTCCAGTGCGGGAATATAGTTCTTCTTTCGGGATAATTTTAAAGACTTCGCCGTCAATCCCCACCGTTCTTGTATCACGGTAATGCACGGGATTTGAAATCAATCTGCCTTTTTTGTCCAAAAGCCCGAAATCCACACCCCATGTGTCTATGCCTAATGCATCAAATCCGCCGAGGGAAAGGGCCTTTGAGATGCCGGTTTTAATTTCAAAGAAAAGTCTCAGTACATCCCAATAAAGAATTCCGTTTACAAACACCGGATCGTTGCCGAAACGATGTATTTCATTAAAGCTTATCTTAGAGCCGTCAAATTCACCGAGCATTGCCCGTCCGCTTGACGCTCCAAAATCAAATGCAAGAACTTTTTTAACGCTCATAAAGCACCCCAACAATTTACATTTTGTTATAAATATTATACCACGCTTGTTCATTTATGTCTATATTTGTTCATTATATTGAAAAATAAGCATTTTAATGTTATAATGTAAACATAAATAAAAACAAATGAACACAAGAGGTGTTGAAATTGTTCACTGAAGAAAGGCATAACCAGATTTTCAATATAATACGCTCCCAAAAAAGCGCATCGGTAAACGAGCTTAGCAGACGGCTTTTTGTCAGCGCCGCAACAATACGTCGTGATTTAAGGGAAATGGAGAAAACAGGGCTTATAAAGCGTTCCCACGGCGGAGCGATACTCTTTGAAAGCTTTAATGACGAGTCGTCAAGTTCTGTGCGCGAGCTTGAAAACATCAAAGAAAAAAAGCGCATAGCAGAGCTTGCCGTAGCCTTTATAAAGCCAAATTCCGTAATTTTCATGGATTCAAGCAGCACAGCCGGAATGCTTATACCCTTCCTTTCCCAGTTCAAATATCTTACGGTGATTACTAACGGGCTTAAAAACGCCCAACAACTTGCAGAAAAAACACAGGCAAAAATTTATTTTCCGTGCGGCGCGCTAAATCCGCGCTCAAATTCCGTTGTAGGAAGCGATACGGTCGAGTATATTTCAAGGCTTTATGCCGACACAGCTATAATTTCATGCGGCGGAATAAATTTAAACAACGGTATCACCGACGCATCATTTGAGCAGTCAAACTTAAAACGTGCCATGCTGAAAAATGCAAGGCAGCGCATACTTCTTTGTGACAGCAGCAAATTTGGCCTTACTTATATGTGCCGGACCTGCGGCTTTGACGGAATAAATTATATAATCACCGATAAAATCCCCCATGAAGAATATATAAAAAAAGCCACGGAGAATAATTGTAAAATTATTTTTAATTAAAAAAGAAAAATACATAAAAACTATGCAAATTTACAGAATTACAGTCTGATTATTTTCGAAAATTAGGTTAATCTGCTTGACAAGTTGTTAAAATAATGATATCATAAAAATGAATAAATTGGATTATTATTGCAAAACGGAGGATTTTAAAATTAAAAAAGTTAATGCCGGCAAGGAGGGATTGCCACTATGGTTGTCTTTAACGGAAAAAGCGTTTTTGGCGGAATAGCAATAGGAAAACTCTTTATTTACCGTAGAAAACCCAAGTACATCAAATGCCTGCGCATTGACGACATCGAAGCGGAAACGGAAAAATTTGAAACGGCAAAAAAGACTGCAATTTCACAGCTTGACGATTTGTACCAGAAGGCAGTCCTCAAAGTCGGTGAAGAGGATGCCCGCATTTTTGAAATACAAAAGATGATGATAGAAGATGTGGATTTTTGCGATTCGGTAATAAATATAATAAAAGTCAAACATTTTAATGCCGAGTATGCCGTTTTTAAAACCGCGGAAAAATTTTCGCGCATGATAGCATCAATGGAGGATGAATATATAAGGGAGCGTGCTGCCGATATTGCTGACATTTCAAGGCGGCTGCTTGACATAATGACAAATGCTCCAAGCTGTCCTTTATGCGGAAATGAGCCTGTAATAATCGGCGCAGATGACCTTGCACCAAGTGAAACGGTTCAGATTGACAAAAGCATGGTTTTGGGATTTGTAACTTCATACGGCTCATCATGCTCTCATACGGCAATCCTTGCAAGGACAATGAACATTCCGGCGGTCACAAACATAGGCAATATTTTAAGGCCCGAATTTGACGGTTCAACAGTAATAGTTGACGGTTTTGCGGGAAAAGTTTATATTAGTCCGGACGAAAAGACAATGAGCGAAATGCTGCTTAAAATGGGAAAAGAAAATATTGCAAATGTTTTTCTGCCTGAGCTTGCATCGGTCAAAACCGCCACATTGGACGGGCAGGAAATTGAAATTTGCGCAAACGCAAGCCATATTAAAGAAATAGATGAGGCCGCAAAGACCTATTCTTCCGGGGTGGGGCTTTTTAGGACAGAGTTTTTGCATTTTGAAAGGGATTCTCTTTTTGACGAAGAAAAACAATTTGAGCTTTACAAATCGGCAGT
>JAJUHO010000164.1 GCA_029267825.1 Oscillospiraceae bacterium | reverse complement strand
GGTTGCCTGCGGGGAGATATTTTCTTCCGGAGTTATAGACGCTCCCATAGCAAGGGAGAAGGATTCAATAATTTTAAGGCGGGTTGATTTTGAAAACGGGCAGAGGGCGGTTACTTTTTATGAGCCGCTTTTAAGGAAAAACGGTTTTACTCTTTTGAGGATAAGGCTGGAAACCGGCAGGACGCATCAGATAAGGGTGCATTTTGCGCATATGGGATTTCCTCTTGCAGGGGATGGCATGTATGGCGGCGATACAAAGCTTCTTAAAAGGCAGGCGTTGCATTGCGGGGAAATCTCATTCTTGCATCCGATTTTAAAAAGGAAAATGTCCTTTTCATCCCCCCTGCCCGATGATATGAAAAGGCTTGTTGATTTGAAATAAACAAAAAAGGAGTTTTATTATGGAAAAGATAAAAAGTTTTCAGGTTGACCATACAAAATTCGGCGTGGGGATGTATATATCAAGGATTGACGGCGATATAGCAACCTATGACCTTAGAATGGTAAAGCCAAACGGCGGGGTTTATCTTTCAAGCCCTTCAATGCACACGATAGAGCATTTGCTCGCCACATATGTTAGAAATTCCAAATTTGGCACAAATATAGTTTATGCCGGCCCCATGGGCTGCCGGACGGGATTTTATCTGCTTGTAAGGGGAATGAGCCATGAGGATGCAATCTCGCTGGTAAGGGATGCTCTGGAATTTATTTCAAAATATAATGATAAAATACCGGGACAATCTGAGGAAGAATGCGGCAATTATCTTGAACATGACCTTGAATCGGCAAGGCGTGATGTGCTTCCTTTGCTGGAAAGGTTGGAAAACTATACCGTTAAAATGCTTGATTATAATGTTTAAAATAACTAAAAACTTGTTAATGTTTTTGTCGTGGCGTATAAAAAATTCTTAATTTTTTGCTTTTTGATTAAAAAGCGGTTGATTTTTTCTCCGGTTATTGTATAATGGTTACTGATGTAACTGTTTTGTAATAAGTTGCAGGTTGAGTGTTATCTTAAAGCAAAGGAGATGTGATGATGTCGAGGACAGGTAAGCAGGAAGACAAAATGTCCGCGGGTTCGGAAATCAGAGTGGACCTGCTTGTCAAAGAGATGGAACGTAATTTTTCAAAGTTTATGACAAAACTTGGCGCACACATTGCACATCTTGCATATTTTGGGACAAAAAGCGCTGTGAAAGCGCTTAAAAATTTTTGCGGCATTTTAAGCAAAAAAGCTCAGCCTAAAACCGAAAAGGTAAAGGGCAGATTTGACGATATAAAAGAAAAAGTATTTGGATTTTTCAGAAAAACCGAGGATTATTTTTATTCACTTTCGGATAATTGCGGGGATGCGCTTGTAAACGAAGGACGCGTTGAGGCGGCAAAGATTTTCTTTAAGACCGTAGGCGGTTCGATTTGGAATGCAAGAGGCTCTCTTGTAACTGCTTTTAACTGGGTAGCTCCGGCAGTGTCAATTTTATTCCTTGTCAGCGTGGTTTCTTATGCTACAAAGCTGAGTTACGGAATAAGTGTTGAATGCAATGGAGAAAATATCGGAGTTATTTCAAAAGAGGCCGATTATGACGAGGCTGAAAAGGCTTTGCAGGAACGTATAACCTATGTTGAAGGCAATGAGAAAATTGTTTTGAAACCAAAGCTTTCTGTTACGATAGTAAAGGATTCGTCTGAAATTATAGAGCCTGAAAAGCTTGTGGACAAAATGATTGTCAGCTCCGATGAAGAGCTTTCAAGTGCTTACGGCATTTATGTCGATGGAAAGTTTTTGGGAGCGGTTGTTGACAGAAAACCGGTAATGGATGCGCTGGCTTCAATTTTGGCAAAGTACCAGTCCCCTGACGTAAAGTCGATAGGATTTCAAAAGACTGTGGAATACAAGCAGGGGCTTTATCTTAAAACAAGCATAGTCAAAGCGGAAAATGTAGTTTCCGTATTGACATCAAATACACAGGCAGAGGCGTATTATACAATTCAAAAGGGAGATACTCCGCTTATTATAGCTTCAAAGAACGGGCTTACCTTAGCACAGCTTAAAGCGTTAAATCCGACTATCGAGGATGAGTGCCAGATAGGGCAGAAGGTGCTGCTCAATAAGCAGGAACCGTATATGCCCGTAAAGGTAGTAAAGAACGTTCAGTATACCGAAACCTTGCAGCATGATACCGTTAAGGTTGAAAGCAACACTCTGTACAAGGGCAATCAAAAAGTTCTTACAAAGGGTGAGGATGGAGAAGCATCTGTTACTGCCGAAGTCACTTATGTAAACGGATATGAGGTCGGCAGGACTATAATAAGCTCTGTTGTGACAAAAGAACCTGTAACTGAAAAGATTGCGGTTGGAACGCTTACTCCAAAGCCTACGAGCGGAGCTAAGATATCCGGCAACGGCAAGTATGCATGGCCTGTTGCAGGGGGATATATAAGCGCTTATTTTGGCGACGGCAGAGGACATAAGGGCGTTGACATAGCGGCTGCTGCGGGAACATCGATTTTTGCGGCCGAAAGCGGAACGGTTATAATGTCACAGTGGTATTACGGCTATGGAAACTGCATAATGATAAGAAATGACGACGGAAACGTCACCGTTTACGGACACCAGAGCAAGCTTATTGCAACGGTTGGGCAGAAGGTTGAAAAAGGCCAGCTTATAGGACTTGTCGGAAGAACAGGACAGGCGACCGGAAACCATTTGCATTTTGAGGTTCGTGTAAACGGAAAATGTGTAAACCCAATGGGTTATATAGGCTAAAAAGATTAAAAGCGGCTTTAAAAAGCCGCTTTTTTTGTTTTGCCCTATTGACAAAAAGCTTGAGGTGGGTTATAATATATGCTTGTAAAGCAAAGAAACTTTACAATATATGCGGCTTGGGGTGTTTGCTGTGGGCAAGGATTTGAACGTCGCACTTTTGCTTGATTTTTACGGCGAAATGCTGACCGAAAAACAAAGGGATGCAGTGGATCTTTATTATAATGAGGATTTGTCGCTGGGCGAAATTGCAGAGAGCCAGAAGATTACCCGCCAAGGCGTGCGAGATAGCATAAAAAGAGCTGAAACCCAGCTTTATGAATTTGAAAGCAAGCTGGCCCTTGCCGAAAAATTTTTAAAATACAGCGAAATACTTGAAAGCATTGAAAATCTTGCAAAAGAAATTTACGACGAGAGTTCGACATACAACTATTCCCGCAAAATATCCGACAGCGCAAAGAAGATAATTGATTGCGTAAAGGAAAGCAGGGAAATAATATAAAGGAGCTTAAAGATGGCGTTTGAGGGACTTTCCGAAAAACTTAACAGCGTTTTCAAGCGCCTTAAAGGCAGAGGAAAACTTAACGAGGCCGACGTAAAGGAAGCTATGCGCGAAGTTAAAATGGCGCTGCTTGAAGCTGACGTAAGCTTTAAGGTGGTAAAGGACTTTGTGGCAAGGGTTTCCGAAAGGGCGGTAGGGGAAGAAGTGCTCAGCAGCCTTACTCCCGCCCAGCAGGTGATAAAAATTGTCCATGAGGAGCTTATTTCCCTTATGGGTAATTCAAATTCAAGGGTGAATATTCCGTCAAAACCGCCGTGCATAATAATGATGTGCGGGCTTCAGGGTTCTGGTAAAACCACCCATGCGGCAAAACTTGCAAAATATTTTAAAAGCCAAGGAAAAAG
>JAJUHO010000004.1 GCA_029267825.1 Oscillospiraceae bacterium | reverse complement strand
TTTTTGGGAGCATCTCTTTTAATGGGATTTACAGCTTGCGGGCAAAAGGAGGAAAGCTCCAAAGCCGAGGAATCAAGCTCATCGGAAGCTGAAACATCTTCGGCGCAAAGTGAAAGCTCAAAAGCTGAGGAGTTGGTTCCCGAAGAAGGTGCTTCTTTGAAGTTGTGGTATGACAATGAGGAGTACAACGAAAAAATCGTTGAGCTTTGGAACAAAAAGTATCCGAATGTTGAGCTGACGGTTGAAAAGGTAGGAACCACCGACGCAAGGGGAAAACTTGAAACGGACGGGCCGGCAGGGCAGGGCGCAGATGTGCTTATAGTTCCGCATGACCATGTTTCGGTTGCCGCCGAATCGGGATTGTTTTTGGAATTGGATAAGTTTACGGACGAAATAAAGGAAAAGTTTAAAGAAAACGCTGTCGATGCGGTTACATACAACGGCAAAATATACGCCTTTCCTTTAAGCGTAAAGACAATAGTTTTGTTTTATAACAAAGCACTTGTTTCAAATCCGGTGAAAACTTGGGATGAAATGAGGGAATTTGCAAAGACATACAACGATCCCAAAAACAACAAGTTTGCCTTGGTTTGGCAGGCTACGGACGCTTACTTTGCACATGGTTTCCTTGCCGGATACGGGTATCAGATTTTTGGCGAAAATCATAACGACAAAACAAAAATCAACTGGGATACTCCGGAAGCCGTAAAAGGAATGGAATTTTATGCAACGCTTAAGGATATTTATCCCGTGGCTTCGCAGGACGCATCGTGGGATGCTATGAACTCTATGTTTTCATCGGGTCAGGCTCCGTATGCTATAACCGGACCGTGGTCAATTTCGGACTTTAAAAAAGCCGGAGTGGATTTTGGAGTGGTAGAACTTCCCACACTTCCAAACGGAAATCATCCGATTACCTTCTCAACGGTGGATACGGTTTGCGTAAGCTCGTTTACCAAGTATCCGATTGCTTCAATGCTGCTCGCCCAGATGATAGCCGAAGACCAGGATACGCTGAAATTGCTTTACGAAACCAAAAATGAACTTCCGGCAAGCAAGGCCGCAGCCGAATATGATTTCATCAAGAACGACCCGTATCTGCCGGCAGTTTCGGAACAGTTTGATTACAGTATACCTATGCCATACATTCCGGAAATGTCAAATGTATGGACTCCTTATGCAAAAGCATTTGTTGCAGTATGGGATAAGGTTCAGACTCCTGAAGAAGCTTTGAAAGCCGCTATGGATGAATTTAACAGCACACTTAACAGTTCGCTTAAATAAACGTCAATACATTTTTTCAGCAAGGGGGCAGAGGGATGAAAAAATCAACGCGGGCAGGGATTATGTCGGCAATTGTTTGGGGAAGCGGCCAGCTTGCAAATGGTCAATGGGCAAAGGCAGTTATTTTCTTTGCAGGTCAACTTATGCTTTTGTTCTTTTTTCCGTCGGTTTGCAGCGGGATTTACGGGCTGTTTACCCTTGGCGAAACCAAAATGGTTGTTAACGGTTCAAAAGTGGTAATGGGCGACAATTCCATTATACTGATGATTTTTGGGATACTATGGTTTTTTGTGGCGGCGGCTTTTTTGCTGCTGTACATATTCAATATACGCGATGCGGTTAAAAACGGTAGGCTGCGTGATGAGGGCAAAACGCCTTTAAAGGTTAGGGAATGGTGGAACAAAGTAACTGACCGTTCATTTCCGTATTTGATTTTGCTGCCGACAATAATTTTGGTTTTTATTTTTGTCGTGCTGCCAATCCTTTTTGGCTTTTTAATAGCTTTTACCAATTATTCTGCGCCGGACCATCTTCCTCCCAAAAATTTAATTGACTGGGTGGGTATTCAGAACTTCATCGATATGTTCAAGCTGCCTATGTGGAACGATACTTTCGGAGGGGTTTTGCTTTGGACTATCATTTGGGCGTTTATATCCACGTTCACATGCTTTTTCGGCGGACTTTTGATGGCCTGCCTGGTCAACAGCCGGCGTGTTAGGTTTAAGCGCTTTTGGAGGTCAATATACATTCTGCCATGGGCAATGCCTGGAATGGTTTCGCTTTTGATATTCAGGAATATGTTCAACGGACAGTTCGGGCCGATAAATACCTTCCTGCGTCAGGCAAACATAATAGAGCAGAACATACCATGGCTCTCTGATGCGCTGATGGCCAAAATAGTAATTTTTATCGTCAACTTCTGGCTTGGGTTCCCGTATTTCATGGCTATGATGACGGGAGTTATGACAAGCATCCCAAACGAACTGCTTGAAGCCGCACGCATTGACGGCGCTACGGCAAAAGATGAGTTCCGCAGAATAACCCTGCCTCTTGTTTTATACAGCACGGCACCTTTGCTGATTATGTCCTTTGCGGGCAATTTCAACAACTTCAACGTGATTTATTTCTTAACAAACGGAAATCCTATCAATCCGTCATACAAGTTTGCAGGCTCAACCGATATACTTATCACGTGGATTTACAAATTGACAAAAGACAACAGGCAGTTCCAGATGGCTTCGGTTATGTCCATACTTGTGTTTGTTGTGATTGCATCAATTTCCACGTTTAATTTCCTGCGGACAAGAGCATTTAAAGAGGAGGATATGATGAGCTGATGGATACTTTAAAAGCACAAATAGAAAGTCCTCCGGCATATAACATGGAAAGGCAATCGGCTTTTTCAATAAGCCATGCCGTTGCGGAAGTCATTAAAACGATTTTGACATATGCCCTGCTTTGCATTATGGCGCTTTTTGTAACATTGCCTATTGTATGGATTATCGGGGCCTCGTTCAACAATGCAAGCAGTTTGCTTTCGGCTACGTTTTTGCCTAAAAATCCGACGGCTTCGCATTATGTGGAATTGTTTACGAAAACAAAATTTCCGTATTGGTATGCAAACACTTTTAAAATTGCCTGCATAAACATGGTGGTTTCTGTGATTTTGTCCATGCTTACGGCATACGTTTTTTCAAGGTTCCATTTCGTGGGCAAAAAAGCAGGGCTTTTGTCAATCCTTATCCTTCAAATGTTCCCAAGCTTTATGGGCATGATGGCCCTTTACAACATATTGTGGCAGCTTAATCTGTTGGATACGCATTTGGGATTGATTTTGACCTATGCGGTGGGGCAAATTCCTTATAACACATGGCTGATTAAAGGGTATTTGTCAAACATCCCTAAAAGCTTGGACGAAGCCGCAAAGCTGGATGGGGCAAGCAACACAAGGATTTTTGTTCAGGTTATTTTCCCGCTTTCAAAACCGATTTTGACATTTGTGGCACTTTCGCAATTTATGGCGCCGTGGATGGATTTCATTTTCCCGAGGCTCATTTTGTCAAGCTCAAAGAAAATGACTTTGGCAATAGGCCTTTATGATATGATTTCAAGCGACACAAACAATAACTTTACAACCTTTGCCGCAGGCGCGGTATTGGTTGCAGTGCCGATTACAATTTTATATGTTTGCCTGCAAAAATACCTGATTCAGGGAATTATGGCCGGAGCAAACAAAGCATAGCTCATTACGCATTGTTATTTGCTTTCAAAGCAATACAATGCGTAATTTTTTTGCGCAAAAATTTATTGTTGAAAAAAATCCTGATTATGATATAATAATGTTAAATATGCTTGGAGGAAGAGCGATGAACGTAAATTATGAGTCCCTTTTTATGATGCTTAAATTTGCCGGAGCAATGCTTGGAATTCTGCTTGTTGTTTTTATTTTGGCATTGCTTACCCCGGTATTGGCAAAAAAAGTTGACAAGCTGTTTAAAAAGGATGATTTAAACGCAAAAAAAGGAAATGATTTTCCGGATGTCAAGGGAATTTACGATGCGCAGCTTTCCGGCGAAAACGATGAGAATAACGGAGATGAAAACAAAGATGGCAAATGAAAATAAAAAAATGGTTGATGCCATAACACCTATGGATGAGGACTTTGCAAAATGGTATACCGATATTGTTAAAAAAGCGGAGCTGAGCGATTATTCAAGCGTAAAGGGCTGCATGATAATCAGGCCCTATGGATATGCAATATGGGAAAACATACAAAAAATCCTTGACGGAATGTTTAAGGAGCTTGGGCATGAAAATGTATATATGCCTATGTTTATTCCGGAAAGCTTGCTGCAAAAGGAAAAGGACCATGTGGAGGGATTTGCTCCCGAAGTTGCATGGGTTACTCATGGAGGCAGCGAAAAGCTCGAAGAAAGGCTTTGTGTGCGCCCGACATCCGAAACGCTGTTCTGCGA
This sequence comes from Oscillospiraceae bacterium, assembly GCA_029267825.1. Classification (GTDB taxonomy): domain Bacteria; phylum Bacillota; class Clostridia; order Oscillospirales; family Ruminococcaceae; genus JAIHAL01. Next base: position 36,998 of record JAJUHO010000004.1, on the reverse strand, counting down.
CCACTATGCAAATGTGGTGCAGTCGTACAGGGACTTGCCAAAGCTTTATAACCAATGGTGCTCTGTGGTAAGATGGGAAAAAACTACCCGCCCGTTCCTGCGTTCAAGAGAATTCCTCTGGCAGGAAGGACATACTCTGCATGAAACGCCGGAGGAGGCTATTGCAGAAACAGAACAGATGCTTAACGTTTATGCGGAATTTTGCGAAAAATACCTTGCCATCCCCGTTGTAAAGGGAAGAAAAACCGACAGCGAAAAATTTGCCGGTGCTGAGGCCACCTATACCATAGAGGCGCTTATGCACGACGGAAAGGCGCTGCAAAGCGGAACATCGCACTATTTCGGCGACGGCTTTGCAAAAGCGTTCGGAATACAGTTCCTCGGCAGGGATAACCAACTCCATTATCCGCACCAAACCTCGTGGGGGGTTTCAACAAGGCTTATAGGCGGAATAATAATGACGCACGGAGATGACAACGGCCTTATGCTGCCTCCGGCAGTGGCGCCTGTTCAGGTGGTTATAATTCCTGTCGCTCAGCATAAAGATGGAGTGCTTGAAAAGGCGAGGGAAATTTTTGAAAGCCTTAAAAAGGATTTCAGGGTAAAACTTGACGATAGCGAAAATACTGCCGGTTGGAAATTTGCCGAATACGAAATGAGAGGCGTTCCGCTTAGACTTGAAATAGGCCCTAAGGATATTGAAAACGGACAATGCGTCCTTGTTACAAGGCATAACCGCACAAAGAGCTTTGCAAAGCTTGACAGCCTTAAAGAGGAAATTGCCGCAAAGCTTGGAGAAGTGCGCGACGGACTTTATGAAAGAGCGCTTAAAAACCGCGAAAACAGGACTTGGGCGGCGCATGATTTGGAGGAAATGAAGAAAATTTCCGCCGAAAACAACGGATTTATAAAGGCTATGTGGTGCGGCGACCCCGAATGTGAGGATAAATTAAAGGAAGTTGCCGGGGTTTCATCACGCTGCATGCCGTTTGAGCAGGAAAAAATCTCCGACAAGTGCGTTTGCTGCGGAAAGCCGGCAAAGAGCATGGTGCTTTGGGGCAAGGCATATTGATGAAAACTTTTAATAAAATACTTTTAGTATTTATTGCGATAATTATACCTTTCGTATTGTCTTCCTGCGGAAAAAAGCAGGAGGACGCCCCCGGGGCAGAACTTATAAAATCTGCAAAAGAGGCCTATGAAAGCCTTGACAGCGCAAGGCTTGTAATAAAGGATTGCGATTCAGGAGAAGTAAAGCAGGAATTTGTCTTTCGCTATGAGGGGGATGTTTTGACTTATTCCTTCAAGAGTGTTTCAGCAAGCGGTGTATACTATGAGTATAATGACGGGAAAAGTTTGCAGATTGAAAACAACGGAGAAGTCAAGACGTACAAGTGGCCGAGCGGGAATTTTAAAAAGTACAAGCGCTCAAAGACTCATCCCAATGCTTCGGGAGGGATATTTTTCTACGAGCCGTCCTGTATTTCAAAGGTAAGCGTCAATCCGTCCGGAAATGGAACAATGGTTGATTATGAATACAATGTGGACTCACTTTCGAAGAAAATGCAGACATTTACGTCCGAGGGGAAAATGACAGCCTTTGAAACACGCTATGTGTTTGACGGGGACGGCAATTTTTCCATGCTGTACGAAATAAGCACTTTCGGAGAGGCGGTTCATACTTACAGCGTTGAAATCCTTGACAGGAATGCTGTGGACAAGGTAGAAAACCCGATTGTAGATAATGTACAAAAATAAATTTAAAAATTCTCTGTTTTCTACAAGAGATATTTTTAAAAAATGCTTGAAAAAAAACGGTAGATGTGGTATTATAATTCTTGCGTGACTGCACTGCTATTTTGGATAGCATGATATGCGATGAAGCGAAAGGTTGCCGGCGGTGCGCCGGGGAATTTTCGTGGAGTATGTCCGATTTTAAACCGGGCGGCTGTAATAATGAACACGGTATGTGCTTTGTGTCACTTGGCGATTGCCATGCTTTTTGTGTGGCTTTTGGCATGAGCATGTTTTTGTGTCGTTTTTGATGGTCAACTCGGAAAACTGCGGTTTTTCGAGTTTTTTTATTAAGACTTCGCGATACACACGGTAGCGTGTCATTATAATCAGTGTCGTCCTCAACCAAATTTGTCAAGGAGGCGATATAAGTGGCAGTCAATGAAAAAATCAGAATCAAAATCAAGGGTTATGAGCATGCCGTAGTAGATTCGGCGGCAGCTAAAATCGTGGAGGCCGCAAAGCGTTCGGGGGCAAAGGTGTCCGGTCCGATACCGCTTCCGACCGAAAAGGAAATCATTACAATACTCCGCGCCGTTCACAAATACAAGGACAGCCGTGAGCAGTTTGAAATGAGAACCCACAAGAGGCTTATCGATGTTATAAGGCCCACCGCAAAGACCACAGAGGCACTCCAAGGCCTTGAACTTCCTGCGGGAGTGGACATTGTAATGGAGATCAAGTAAGCGTAAAAGCCGCGCTTACGGTCAAGTTGGGAACACCAACCAATAACCTGAATTAGGAGGAGAAAAAATGCAAAAAGGAATCATCGGCAAGAAAATCGGCATGACGCAGATTTTCGACGAAACCGGGAAAGTTATTCCCGTAACCGTAATCGAAGCCGGCCCGTGCGTTGTTGTTCAAAAGAAAACCGTTGAAAACGACGGATATGCATCGGTTCAGCTTGGATTCGGCGACATGAGCGAAAAACGCGCAAACAAACCTATGAAGGGCCATTTCGCAAAGGCTGGCGCCGGAGTGAAGAGGACTCTTAAAGAATTTAGACTTGAAAATGCGGACGCTCTTAATGTTGGCGACATCGTAAAGGCAGATACTTTTGCTGTGGGCGATATCGTTGACGTAAGCGGAACATCAAAAGGTAAGGGCTTCCAGGGTACAATTAAGAGAAACAACAACCAGAGGCTCAAGGAAACCCACGGTACCGGCCCTGTTCACAGACATGCCGGCTCAATGGGTGCGAACTCTTCGCCGTCCCGTATATTCAAGGGCAAGGCGCTTCCAGGACACATGGGCGCCGAAAAGGTGACAATCCAAAACCTTGAAGTTGTAAAGATTGACGCCGAACATAATCTTATTGCAGTTAAGGGAGCTGTTCCCGGTCCTAAGAACGGGATTGTGACCATAGTTGACTGCGTTAAAAAGGCTTAACGGAAGGAGGAAGCGTTTATGTCAAAAATTCCAGTATACGATATGACAGGTGCGGTGGTTTCCGAAACCGAACTTTCCGACAAGGTTTTCGGCATAAAGCCCAATGAAGCCGTTATGCACGCAATGGTTGTAAACTATCTTGCAAATCAGCGCCAGGGCACACAGTCCACCCTTACGCGCGCCGAAGTTCGCGGCGGCGGAAGAAAGCCGTGGAGGCAAAAGGGAACCGGCCACGCAAGGCAGGGCTCCATCCGTGCTCCGCAGTGGACTCACGGCGGTATTGCTTTGGGACCTAAGCCCCGCGATTACAGATACGCTCTCAACAAGAAGGTAAGAAGGCTTGCTATGAAGTCGGCTCTTTCTTCAAAGGCACAGAGCAATGACATCCTTGTTCTTGACAAGATTTCTATGGACGAATTTAAGACAAAGACAATCGTAAACATGCTTAAATCCCTTAAGGTTGACGGAAAGGCACTTATCGTAATGCCTGCTGTTGATACAAAGGTTATAAAGAGCGCGGCAAATATTCCGGGGGTTAAGACCACCCTTGTAAACACGCTCAATGTTTATGATATTCTCAATTATGACAAGTTCATCGTTGTAACGGATGCCGTTGCAAAGATTGAGGAGGTGTATGCATAATGAAGGCTGCACAGGATATTATTTTGAAGCCCATAATTACCGAAAAGAGCATGGAAGGCCTTCAACAAGGCAAATACACCTTTAAGGTTGCAAAAGATGCAAACAAGATTGAAATTGCACATGCGGCCGAGGAGCTTTTCGGCGTAAAGGTTGCAAAAGTAAACACAATGAATTGCCGCGGAAGGGCAAAGCGCGTTGGACTTAATGCCGGCCGTCAGCCCGACTGGAAAAAGGCAATCATCACACTTGCCGAGGGTTCAAAGACTATTGAATTCTTTGACGGCATGATGTAAGCGCTGAAAAATTGCGCAGGAAAGTATGGGGAAACCCGCGAAACCTAATTGAGGAGTGAAACATAATGGCTATAAAGAGCTACAAGCCGACAACCGCGTCGAGACGTCATATGACTGTTACCGACTATACAGAGTTGTCAAAGGTTGAACCTGAAAAGAGCCTGCTTGAGCCGCTTAAAAAGAATTCCGGACGCAACAGCTACGGAAGAATCACCGTTCGTCACAGGGGCGGCGGCGCAAGAAGGAAATACCGTATAATAGATTTTAAACGCGACAAGCAGCTTATGAACGCAAACGTTCTTACGATTGAGTACGATCCGAACCGTTCGGCACATATTGCGCTTGTTCAGTATGAAGATGGAGAAAAGCGCTACATCATCGCTCCGTACGGACTTAAAGTAGGAGATACTGTTCGTGCCGGCGCAGATGCCGACATTAAGCCCGGAAATGCGCTTCCGCTTTCAAGCATACCGGTTGGTACTTTCATCCACAATATCGAGCTTTATCCCGGAAAGGGCGCGCAGCTTGTGCGTGCAGCCGGAAATATGGCTCAGCTTATGGCAAAAGAAGGCGTTTACGCACTTGTACGTCTTCCTTCCGGAGAGCTTAGAAAGATTTCTATTGACTGCATGGCTACAGTAGGCCAGGTAGGCAATATCGACCACGAAAACGTGCATATAGGAAAAGCAGGAAGAAGCCGCCATATGGGTTGGAGACCGACAGTCAGAGGTTCTGTCATGAACCCGTGTGACCACCCGCACGGAGGCGGTGAAGGTAAATCGCCTATCGGACGTCCCGGACCTGTTACTCCTTGGGGCAAGCCTGCTCTTGGCTACAAGACACGCAAGAAGCATCATCGCTCCGATAAGTTTATCGTAAAGCGCAGAAACGCTAAGTAATGCTGAAGGGAGGCAGATGAAAATATGAGCAGAAGCATAAAGAAGGGGCCTTTTGTACAAGAGGTTCTTTTAAAGAGAGTACAGCAAATGAACGAAGTGGGAGAAAAGAAGGTTCTTAAAACATGGAGCCGTTCTTCAACAATATTCCCTGATTTCGTAGGCCATACAATAGCGGTTCATGACGGCCGCAAGCACGTTCCCGTTTATGTCACGGAGGATATGGTAGGGCACAAGCTCGGAGAGTTTGCCCCCACAAGGACCTTTAAGGGACATGCGGGGTCAAAAACATCCAACAACGGAAAGAAATAGCGGAAGGAGGAATTCAGAATGGAAGCAAGAGCTATTTTGAGAAGGGCTCGCATAGCTCCGCGAAAGGTTCAGATTGTTCTTGACCTTATAAGGAACAAACCGGTTGACGTGGCTATGGCAACACTTAAAGCAACACCCAAGGCTGCCTGCGAATATTTGGAAAAGCTTCTGAAATCCGCTATCGCAAATGCCGAAAACAATCACAACATGAGCAGAGATAATCTTTACGTTGCAGAATGCTTCGTTTGCCCGGGACCCGTAATGAAGAGAATTATGCCCAGAGCACAGGGAAGGGCGTTCCGTATTTTAAAGAGGACGTCACATATAACCCTTGTCCTCAGGGAAATGGAATAGTGCTGAAAGAGGAGGTAAACTATGGGACAAAAAGTAAATCCGCACGGACTCCGTGTAGGCGTAATCAAGGACTGGGATTCCCGCTGGTTTGCAAACAAGGCAACTTTCGGCGATACTTTGGTTGAGGATTACAACATCCGCAATTTCATAAAGAAAAGCTTGTACGCCGCCGGCGTTCCTAAAATAGAAATCGAAAGGTTTGCAGACAAGGTAAGGATACACATTCACTGCGCAAAGCCCGGTATAGTAATCGGAAGGGGCGGAGCAGAAGTTGAAAAGCTTCGTCTTGCGCTTGCAGCAATGATGAAAAAGGATGTATCGCTTAATATTATTGAAGTTAAGCAGCCTGACCTCGACGCGCAGCTCGTTGCGGAAAGCATTGCACAACAGCTTGAAAACCGCATTTCGTTCCGCCGCGCTATGAAGCAGGCAATCGGCAGGGCTATGAGGCTCAATGCAAAGGGAATCAAAATCAGGGTTTCCGGACGTCTTGGAGGCGCCGAAATTGCAAGGGCTGAAAGCTATCATGAAGGAACAATTCCGCTTCAGACAATAAGAGCCGACATTGATTACGGCACGGCTGAAGCTGCTACGACATACGGACGCATAGGCGTTAAGGTTTGGATTTACAAGGGAGAGGTTTTGAAATCTTCAGCTTCTTCCGAAAGGACAAACACAAACAGACCAAGGAGAAACCGCAGCGAAGGAGGTAACAAGTAATGCTTCTTCCAAAGAGAGTAAAGTACCGCAGGGTACAAAGAGGACGCATGAAGGGCAAGGCAACGCGCGGCAATACCGTTACCAACGGACAGTACGGGCTTCAAGCCCTTGAACCGGCATGGATAACTTCAAACCAGATTGAGGCCGCTCGTATCGCCATGACACGTTACATCAAGCGTGGCGGTCAGGTTTGGATTAAGATATTCCCCGACAAGCCCATTACCGAAAAGCCGGCCGAAACTCGAATGGGTTCCGGTAAAGGTTCTCCGGAATACTGGGTTGCCGTTGTAAAGCCCGGAAGAATCATGTTTGAAATTGGCGGCGTCAGCGAAGAAACCGCAAGAGAAGCTATGCGTCTTGCAATGCACAAGCTGCCTATCAAGTGTAAATTTGTTGCAAGGGAAGCACAGGGAGGCGAGCAATAATGAAAGCAAAAGAAATACGCGATATGACAAGCAACGAGCTTGCGCTCAAGCTTGACGATTTGAAAAAAGAACTTTTTGCTCTGCGTTTTCAGCTTGCTGCAAACCAGCTTGACAACCCGATGCGTTTAAAGGCAGTCAAGAAAGACATTGCCCGCATAAAGACCATCATAAGAGAGCAAGAGCTCAAGTCGGGCGCGCAATAAGCGAAGGGAGGATAAAGGGCTGTGGCTGCAAATTCTGAAAACAAAAGAAATATGAGAAAAACAAGAGTCGGCAAGGTTGTCAGCAACAAAATGGACAAAACTATAGTTGTTGCTATCGAAGACAACGTAAGACACCCTCTCTACAAAAAAATAATTAAGAGAACAGTTAAGCTCAAGGCGCATGATGAAAACAACGAGTGCAACATCGGCGACCGCGTTGAGGTTATGGAAACAAGGCCTCTTTCAAAAGAAAAAAGATGGCGTCTTGTTCAGATTATTGAAAAAGCAAAATAGTCTTTTGAAAATAAACAATACCCAAATTTCCAAACCTATGATTTTGAAAGGAGGAACGTACTGTGATACAGATGCAAACTTATCTTAAAGTCGCCGACAACACCGGAGCCAAGGAGCTTATGTGCATAAGGGTGCTCGGCGGAACACGCAGAAGATATGCCAACATCGGAGATGTGGTTATCGCTTCCGTTAAGAAAGCGACACCAGGCGGCGTGGTTAAAAAAGGTGACGTTGTAAAAGCAGTTATCGTTCGTTCAGCAAAGGGTCTTCGCCGTGAGGACGGAACATACATCCGCTTCGACGAAAACGCTGCTGTTATTATAAAGGAAGACAAGAATCCAAGAGGAACCCGTATTTTCGGGCCTGTGGCAAGGGAGCTCCGCGACAAGGACTATCTTAAGATACTCAGCCTTGCTCCGGAAGTTCTTTAATGGGAGGTGTCGTAGAAATGAACAAATTGCATGTTAAAACCGGCGACACCGTCGTTATCCTTTCCGGTAAGGACAAGGGTAAAAAAGGAAAGGTGCTTGAGGTAAGCCCCAAGGAACAAAAGGTTATCATAGAAGGCCTTAACATCGTTACAAAGCATGTAAAGCCTACAAGAATGGGCCAGCAGGGCGGAATCGTAAAGGCTGAAGCCCCGATTTACGCTTGCAAGGTTATGGCGGTATGCCCTAAGTGCGGCAAGCCGACACGTCTTGCACACAAAATTGAAGCCGACGGCACAAAGTCAAGGGTTTGCAAAAATCCTGACTGCGGACACACATTCTAACAGGAGGAGAAACGATATGGCTAGATTGAAAGATTATTACATTAGCAGCGTAGCTCCTGCTATGATGAAGAAATTCGGCTACAAGAACGTAATGCAGATTCCAAAGCTTGAAAAGGTTGTAGTGAATGTTGCCGCAGGCGACGCTATCGGAAACTCAAAGGTAATTGACGCTATTATGGCTGATATTGCAGCAATTACCGGACAAAAGCCGGTTGTATGCCGCGCAAAGAAGTCCGTTGCTAACTTCAAGCTCAGGGAAGGCATGCCGATAGGTGTAAAGGTTACTCTCAGGGGCGAAAGAATGTATGAATTCGTAGACAGGTTCTTCAATGTCGCACTCCCGCGTGTGCGTGACTTCAGAGGAATCAGCGCTAATTCTTTCGACGGCAGGGGAAATTACTCCACCGGTATAAAGGAACAAATTATTTTCCCGGAAATTGAATTTGATAAAATTGACAAGGTTCGCGGTATGGACATAAACTTCATAACTACCGCAAAAACTGATGAGGAAGCAAAAGAGCTGCTTGAACTTATGGGCGCTCCGTTTGCAAAATAGGGGGGATTTGAGCAATGGCTAAAAAGGCAATGATTATCAAACAGCAAAGGGAGCCTAAGTTTTCCACACGTGCCTACAACAGGTGCAAAATTTGCGGAAGACCCCATGCTTATATGAGAAAATTCGGCATTTGCCGTATTTGCTTCAGAGAGCTGGCTCATGACGGACAAATCCCCGGCGTTAAGAAAGCAAGCTGGTAAATCACAGAGAAGGAGGTCAGCGGCATGCAAATCACTGATACAATTGCAGATTTTCTTACAAGAATTCGCAACGCGAATTCGGCAAAGCACGCAACGGTTGACATTCCCGCTTCAAACATGAAGAAAGCTATCGCACAAATTCTCCTTGAAGAGGGTTATATAAAAAACTATCAGGTAATTGAAGACGGCAAGCAGGGCATAATCAGGATTACTCTCAAATACGGAGAGAACAAGTCCCAGGTTATTACAGGCTTGCGCAGGGTTTCAAAACCCGGGTTGCGCATATATTCAAGCTGCGAGGATATGCCGAAGGTTAGAAAGGGCCTTGGAATCGCCGTGGTTTCCACATCAAAGGGAATCATGACTGATAAGAAGGCGCGCGAACTTAATGTCGGCGGCGAAATCCTTGCATTCATATGGTAAGGAGGACACGATATGTCAAGAATAGGCAACAAACCGGTTAGTGTTCCTTCAGGCGTTGACGTCAAGATTGACGGAACAACCGTTACCATAAAGGGACCTAAGGGTACACTTACAAAAACATTTGCAAAGGATATGCTTATCTCATTTGAAAATGGTCAAATCGTAGTTAAGCGTCCTTCCGATGAAGCAAACCACAAGGCGCTTCACGGTCTTACAAGAACTCTTATCGCAAACATGGTTGAGGGCGTTACAAACGGCTATTCCAAGTCGCTTGATATCGAGGGCGTCGGATACCGTGCTGCAAAGCAGGGAACAAACCTTGTGATGAACCTTGGTTTCTCACATCAGGTTATCGTTCCGGAAGCAAACGGAATTAAGATTGATGTTCCTGCACCAAACAAAATTATAATCAGCGGAATAGACAAGGAAGCCGTAGGTCAGTTTGCCGCCGAAGTCCGCGAAAAGAAACCGCCGGAGCCTTATAAGGGCAAGGGTATCCGCTACACCGGCGAGTATATAATCCGCAAAGAAGGCAAGGCCGGCAAGGGCAAGAAGTAATTAAAGGAGTGAAATGAAATGGTAACAAAGCTTGATAAAAACAAATCAAGAATGAAAAGGCACGCCAGAGTGCGTTCCAAAATTTCCGGCACTCCTGAGTGCCCACGTTTGAACGTATTCCGCTCCGCAAAGCACATTTATGCTCAAATTATAGATGACGTAAACGGCGTGACGCTTGTGTCGGCATCGAGCCTTGAAAAGGGCTTTGAGGGCGACGGAGGAAACATTGAAGGCGCCCGCAAGGTCGGAGAGCTTATTGCAAAGCATGCTGCCGAAAAGGGAATTACCACAGTTGTGTTTGACCGTGGCGGCTACCTTTATCACGGCCGTGTGAAAGAGCTGGCCGAGGCCGCTCGCGAAAACGGACTCAAGTTCTAATGAGGAGGTAATACTTTTGGCAATGATAGATGCTTCAAAGCTTGACCTGTCGGAAAAGGTTGTAGCTATAAACCGCGTATCCAAAACGGTTAAAGGCGGACGTATTTTCAAGTTTGCAGCTCTTGTGGTTGTTGGCGACGGAAACGGAATCGTCGGCTTTGGAATGGGCAAAGCGGGAGAAGTTCCCGATGCAATCCGCAAGGGAATTGAAGACGCAAAGAAAAACCTTATCAAGGTTTCCCTTAAAGGCACAACAATCCCGCACGACGTTATAGGCGAATTCGGAGCAGGCAGGGTTCTTATGAAGCCCGCGGCACCCGGTACCGGAGTTATCGCAGGCGGACCTGTGCGTGCCGTTATCGAAATGGCAGGCATTAAGGATATAAGAACAAAATCGCTTCGTTCAAACAATCCCTGCAATGTTGTAAGGGCTACAATAAACGGCCTTGCCGAATGCGTTTCCGCAAAGGAAGCCGCTGAAAAAAGAGGCAAAACCGTAAAGGAAATCTTAGGCTAAAGGAGGATAACCCATGGCACTTAAAATCAAATTGGTCAAGAGCCTTAACGGCAGATTGGCTAAGCAGATTGCAACCGCGCATTCCCTTGGACTTAAAAAAGTCGGTGCTGAAGTTATCCAGCCAGACAATGAACAGACAAGGGGCAAAATACGCAAAATATCCCACCTCGTAGAGGTAGTTGAAGCTTAAAACTTTAAGGAGGTGCGAAAGATGAAATTGTTTGAATTATCTCCTGTTCCCGGCTCAAAGACCGCTCCAAAGCGCAAAGGACGCGGACACGGCTCCGGAAACGGAAAGACTGCGGGCAAGGGCCACAAGGGCCAGAAGGCACGTGCAGGCTGCTCTCTCAGGGCAGGCTTTGAAGGCGGCCAGATGCCTATGCACAGAAGAATTCCTAAGAGGGGATTCAACAACATCCATGCAACAAAATATACTGCCGTTGACGTTTCAAGGCTTGAAATTTTCAAGGAAGGAACAACGGTTGACACCGAACTTCTCATTGCTGCCGGAATAATCAAGAAAGTAAACGACGGCGTGAAGATTATAGGAAACGGCGATCTCACCAAGAACCTTACCGTAAAAGTTGCTGCGTATTCACAGGCTGCAAAGGAAAAAATTGAAAAGGCAGGCGGGAAGGCAGAGGTGATATAGTGTGATTGAAACCTTAAAAAATGCTTGGAAAACTCCTGAGCTAAGGAAAAAAATCTTATTCACACTATTCATAATTATTGTCTTTAGGATAGGTTCCGCAATTCCGGCGCCATTTCTTGATGCAGAAGTAATGGCAAACTGGATGACGCAAAACGGAACCGGAAACTTTTTGAGCTATATGGATATTCTTTCAGGTGGTGCGCTTTCAAAAGCAACACTTTTTGCAATGTCCATAACGCCTTACATCAATGCACAAATTATTATTCAGCTTCTGACTTATGCAATCCCTGCGCTTGAACAGCTTCAAAAAGAGGGAGAGGTCGGAAGAAAAAAGCTGCAGAAAATAACCGATGTGACCGGTCTTGTGCTGGCGCTTTTCCAAGCGATTGCTTATTACCTTACGCTTAAAAATGCCGGTGCGGTAACGCATACCGGCGGCGCAACAGGAATTTTTGCCGCAGTGGTTATAGTAGTCAGCTTTGTGGCCGGAGCGTCGCTTATCGTGTGGCTCGGCAACCAAATCAACGAGCATGGCATAGGCAACGGGATTTCAATAATCCTTTTTGCCGGAATTATAGCAAGGGGACCGTCCGCTTTCTTAAAGCTTGTAACCCTTGTGGCTTCCGACCCGGCAAAATATGCCGTTGTGGTTCCGGTGGTAATAGTAATTTTCGTTTTGATGATAGCTTTCATCGTTTTGATGAACAATTCGGAAAGAAGAATTCCCATTCAATATGCCAAAAGAGTTGTGGGAAGAAGACAGTACGGCGGACAAAGCACTCATATTCCGATAAAGGTTCTTATGAGCGGCGTTATGCCGATTATCTTTGCAATGTCCTTTATGTCGCTTCCGTCAACGCTGGGAATGTTCTTCCCGCCGGATGCAAACGGTTCGGGATTCTGGCATAACTTCTATGTGGGATTCCTTAACTTCTTCCGTTACGACAGCATATGGTATGCGATACTTTACTTTATTTTGATTATCGCATTTAACTATTTCTATGTTTCAATGATTTACAACCCCATTGAAATAGCAAACAATCTCCGCCAGAGCAACGGCGGTATACCGGGAATAAGGCCCGGAAAACCGACATCGGATTTCATCCAGAGGGTTCTGTCAAAAGTAACTCTTGTGGGAGCCGTTTTCCTTGGAATTATTGCCATTTTCCCGATAATGTTCAATGCGGCGCTGCCGAATTTGAACATTGCAATGGGAGGAACAACGGTGCTCATTATAGTAAGCGTTGCGCTTGAAACAGTCCGCACTCTTGAATCCCAGATGATGATGCGTCACCACAAGGGATTCTTAGAGTAAACCGAACGGAGGGAATAACATGAACCTTATTTTGCTTGGGGCTCCCGGAGCCGGCAAAGGCACACAGGCAGAGGTTATTTGCGACAAGCTGAAAATCCCCGCAATTTCAACGGGAAATATCCTGCGTGAGGCAGTTAAAAACGGAACCGAGCTTGGGGTAAAGGCAAAGGGCTATATGGAAAGTGGAGCCCTTGTTCCTGATGAAGTCGTAATAGGAATCTTAAAGGACAGGATTGCTGAGGACGACTGCAAAAACGGATTTATCCTTGACGGTTTCCCGAGAACGGTGCCTCAGGCGCAGGCGCTTGAAAATATGGGTGTAGTTATTGACAAGGTCATAGAAATCTTTGTGCCGGATGAAAAAATAGAACAAAGGCTTTCCGGAAGAAGAGTCTGCGAATCTTGCGGCGCTTCCTATCATGTGGAATATAAGCCGTCAAAAATCGAGGGAGTCTGCGACAAGTGCGGCGGCAAAACCGTTCAGCGCAAGGACGACCAGCCGGAAACCATAAAGGAAAGACTTAGAGTCTACCATGAGCAGACCGCTCCGCTTAAAGATTTCTATGCTAAAAAAGGAAAGCTTACGGTCGTTGAAGGACAGGAAGAAGTTGCTGACACGACAAAGCTTACTTTAAAAGCAATCGAGGCGTAAAGATGATTAGCATAAAATCCCCATCCGAAATCGAAAAAATGAGGCTTGCCGGCAAAATTACCGCCGGAGCCTTAAAGATTGCGGGGGAAAAAATCCATGCTGGAATGACAACAAAGGAACTTGACAAAATAATTCATGACTATATAGTTTCGCAGGGCGCGGTTCCGTCGTTTTTAGGGTACGGCGGATTTCCAGCAAGCGCGTGCATTTCTGTGAACAACGAGGTAATCCACGGAATTCCCGGCAGCAGAAAGATTATGGACGGCGATATCGTAAGCGTTGACGTGGGAGCTTTTATAAACGGCTATCACGGCGACTCCTGCAAAACCTTTGCGGTGGGCGAAATTTCAAGCGAGGCAAAAGCATTGCTTGAAGCGACCGAAGAAAGCCTCTATATAGGCATTAAGGCCGCAAAACCCGGCGCAAGGGTGGGGGATATCTCCGCCGCTATCGAAGGGTACATCCTTTCAAAGGGCTTTGCTGTGGTAAAGCAATATGTGGGTCACGGCGTGGGGAGAGCGCTCCATGAGGACCCGGAAGTGCCGAATTACGGGAAGGCAGGACACGGGCCTAAGCTTGTTCCGGGGATGACGATAGCAATTGAGCCAATGGTTAACATTGCCGGAGAAGAAGTTAAGGTTATGCCGAACAAGTGGACGGTGGTAACCAAAAGCGGTTCGCTTTCGGCACACTTTGAGCATACAATAGCCATAACATCAAACGGCGCGGAAATACTTACCCTGCCGTAAGATGATAACGGAGGCACATTGTGGAAATTAAAAAAGGACAAATAGTAAAATCTGTTGCCGGGCATGACAAAGGGTTTTTCTATGTCGCCCTTGAAGTTAACAACGGATATGCTCTTATTGCTGACGGAAAACGCCGGAAAATTGAAAAACCTAAGAAGAAAAGTTTAAAACACCTAAAACCTGCCAATACTGTTGTAGAATCGGACATTCGTACAAACAAGGAGCTTAGAAACGCTTTGTCAGGATTTAATTCCGACGACGTTTTTGAATCCTGACACTGCCAGGGAGGTATGGAATTTGTCTAAAGAAGACGTAATCGAAGTTGAAGGCACGGTGCTTGAAGCTCTTCCGAACGCAATGTTCCAAGTAGAACTCTCGAACGGACACAAAATACTTGCCCATGTTTCAGGAAAGCTCAGGATGAACTATATCCGCATAGTTCCGGGGGATAAGGTAACCGTGGAAATGTCCCCTTATGACCTTTCAAAGGGCAGAATTACTTGGAGGGCCAAGTAGCGAGCTTTTTTAATCCGCGCGAAGTCTTAAAGCGGCTGCAGGATTAGCGCGGTGCAAGGATAAAGAGTTTTTATTTGCCGCAAGGTTTTAAAGCGGCAAAAGGCGCGGCGTCAGTTTGCCGCCACGCCGCTTGTTAAGGAGGGAATTTAAATGAAAGTAAGACCTTCAGTAAAACCTATTTGCGAAAAATGCAAGGTTATTAAGCGCAAAGGCAAAATCATGGTAATTTGCGACAACCCCAAGCATAAACAACGTCAAGGCTAAAATGCAAACCTAATAATGGAGGTGCAGCTAACAAAATGGCAAGAATTTCTGGTATTGACCTTCCAAAGGATAAGAGAATCGAAATCGGTTTGACTTATATATATGGAATCGGTCGCAAAACCGCTGAGAATATCCTCAAAGCAACGGGCATCAACCCCGACACACGCGTAAGGGATTTGACAGAAGATGACGTTGCTAAAATACGTGATTATATCGATAAGAATTTGGAAGTTGAAGGCGACCTTAGAAGAAATGTTGCTTTGAACATTAAGAGGCTTGTCGAAATAAACTGCTACCGCGGAATACGCCACCGCAAGGGGCTTCCTGTACGCGGACAGAGAACAAAGACAAACGCAAGAACACGCAAGGGTCCCGCAAAGACAATTGCTAACAAGAAGAAGTAAGGAGGGAATGAACAATGGCTGCTACTAAAAACGCAGGAGCAAAAAAGACTGTAGTAAGAAGACGCCGCGAAAGAAAAAACATTGAAAACGGCGCTGTTCATATCCAGTCCACTTTTAACAATACGATAGTTACCATTACAGATATGCAGGGCAATGCAATCTCTTGGGCAAGCGCAGGAGGACTTGGTTTCAGGGGTTCGAGAAAATCCACTCCTTTTGCCGCACAGAGCGCTGCCGAAACAGCAGCAAGGGCCGCTATGGAGCATGGACTCAGAACCGTTGAGGTTTTCGTAAAGGGCCCCGGCGCCGGACGTGAAGCCGCTATAAGAGCATTGCAGACAGTGGGTCTTGAAGTAAGGCTTATTAAGGACGTTACTCCAATTCCCCACAACGGATGCCGTCCTCCGAAGAGAAGACGTGTCTGATTTATTACTTAGGAGGTGTATTGAATGGCAAGATATACAGGTGCAAACTGCAGACAGTGCAGACGTGAAGGCCAAAAGCTTTTCCTTAAAGGAGAAAAATGCTACAGCGACAAATGCGCGCTTGTATCAAGAAAAGAAGGCGCTCCCGGTCAGCATGGACAAAACCGTAAGAAAATTTCCGAATACGGACTTCAGCTCCGCGCTAAGCAAAAGACAAAGCGTTATTATGGAGTTCTGGAAGGCCAGTTCTATCATTATTTTGAGCTTGCAGAACGCAGACCCGGTATGGCGGGCGAAAATCTCTTGAAGATACTTGAGTCCCGTCTTGACAATGTTGTTTACAGGCTTGGATACGCAAGCTCAAGGTCTCAGGCAAGGCAGCTCGTTACTCACGGGCACTTTACCGTAAACGGCGTAAGGGTAAATATCCCTTCCTACCTTGTTAAGGAAAACGATGTTGTTGCAATTTGCGACAAGAGCAAGGCCCTCGACAGCATAAAGTCAATTATTGAATCCAACAGCGGCCGTCCCGTTCCGATGTGGCTTGAAAGCGACAAGACAAATCTCAGCGCAAGGGTTGCGCGTTTGCCTAACCGCGACGAAATTGATGTTGACGTTGAAGAGCACCTCATAGTTGAGTTGTATTCTAAGTAATACACACCGGTTCGGTTTGCATTTTATGCGATAATAGGAGGGTTTTGAATGCTTGAAAAAATAGAAAAGCCGGAAATAGAAACGGTCGAGCTTAAGACCAACGGGACTTACGGCAAATTTGTTGTTTCTCCCCTTGAGCGCGGCTATGGCACAACGCTCGGCAACAGCCTCAGGCGTGTGCTGCTCTCCTCGCTTCCCGGTGTTGCCGTCACTTCGGTAAAGATTGACGGGGTTCACCATGAGTTTTCGACAATTCCTGGAGTTAAGGAGGATGTAACTGAAATCATCCTTAACATTAAGGGCTTAACGGCAAAAATGTACGGTGAAGGGCCAAAAACGGTTTATATTGAAGCAGAAGGCGAATGCGAAGTAACCGCTGGCGATATAAAAACCGATTCGGAAGTAGACATTCTTGACCCTGGAATGCATATCGCAACACTTGGGAAAGACGCCAAGCTCTATATGGAAATAACCATAGACAGGGGCAGAGGCTATGTTCCCGCCGAAAAAAACAAGCAGATTCTCAACCTTGGAGTGGATGTAATTGCAGTTGACAGCATTTATACCCCGGTTCTTAAAGTGAACTATAAGGTTGAGGATACGCGTGTCGGTCAGGTGACCGATTATGACAAGCTTACTATTGAGGTTTGGACCGACGGAACGGTTTCTGCCAAGGAAGCTTTGTCACAGGCAGCCAATCTCCTCAACGAGCATCTGAAATTGTTTATAGACCTTTCGGAGGAGGGAGTGCTCCCCGAAATAATGGTTGAAAAGGATGAAAAGGGCAAAGAAAAAATCCTTGAGATGACCATTGAGGAACTTGACTTATCCGTACGTTCTTTTAACTGCTTGAAGCGCGCAGGAATTAACACGGTTGATGACCTTATCAACAAATCCGAAGAGGAAATGATGAAGGTAAGAAACCTTGGGAAAAAATCGTTTGACGAAGTTAAGGAAAAGCTCCGTTCACTGGGCTTTAACCTTAGCTCCGAAGAGGAATAAATTAGACGCAACATTTGGTTGCATTTGGTAAGGAGTGAATTTCGATGCCAGGTACCAGAAAGTTAGGCAGAACAACAGACCATAGAAAGGCTATGCTTAGGGCTATGGTAACATATCTGCTTGAAAACGGCAAGATTGAAACAACTGTAACAAGAGCAAAAGAGGTACGTTCAATGGCCGAGAAGATGATAACCCTCGGCAAGACCAACGACCTGCACTCCAAGCGTCAGGTTCTTGCTTATGTCACAAAAGAAGACGTAGCAAAGAAGCTTTTTGATGAAATTTCGCCTAAATACGCAGACCGCGCAGGCGGATATACAAAGATAATCAAAATAGGCCCGCGCCGCGGCGACGCAGCAGAGATGGCTATAATCCAGTTGGTATAAAAGCTATACAAAATATAAACAAAAAATCCTGCCACCTTTTGTGGGGCAGGATTTTTTGTACTAAAAAATCGTTAAAATGCGCGTTTTTTTCTGCAATTATGAAAGTTGACAATAAGGCGCGAAAACGTTATAATATAATCAAGATAGTTGAAATTTAAGTAAACTATTTTAAAAAGTTTGCTGCCAGTCGGTAACTGCTTTTTCATAATGTGCAATTTTTTGCACTTCATATTCTTCTTCTCAAAATTTTATGGTAAAGGCTCCGCTATTGCGGGGCTTTTATCATTTTAGACAAAAAATCGGATTTTTCATTATATTTCTTGTAGAATCAAAGCTTGCATAATTCATACAAGGATGGTATAATATTATCATAAAGAATAAGGGGGATTTTTCTGAAAAAGATTGAGATTTTTGCCGATGGCGCTTGCAGCGGCAATCCCGGCCCGGGAGGATATGGAGTGATACTTAGGTGCGGCGAACTGTACAAGGAGCTTTCCGGCGGAGAAGCAAATACCACTAACAACCGTATGGAGCTTATGGGCGTGATTTCCGGACTTGAAGCACTGAAATATCCATGCGAAGTGGTTGTCACTACCGACAGCAAGTATGTTTATGATGCGGTGACAAACGGATGGGCAAAAAAATGGCAAAAAAACAATTGGATAAAATCGGATAAGAAGCCGGCGCTTAATTCCGATTTGTGGGAAAGACTCCTTAAACTTTTGGATGTTCATAAGGTTGAGTTCAGATGGGTTAAGGGACATGCGGGGCATCCTGAAAACGAACGCTGCGATGAGCTTGCAGTTGCACAAACATTGAAGTATAAGCAGCTTTAAAAAAATAGTTTTTATAATATCTATTGATAAAGCAAGGATAAGGATATATAATAAAATCAAAAAATAGAGGTAGTTGCTATGAGTCATATAATATATGCGGACAATGCTGCGACCACAAGGGTTTCACAAAGGGTGCTGGACGCAATGATGCCGTATTTTACTGAAAATTACGGCAATGCGTCAAGTATATATTCGCTGGGCAGAAACGCAAAAAGGGCTTTGGAAGACGCAAGGGAAAGAATTGCAAAAGCTCTTGGGGCCGAAGCATCGGAAATTTATTTTACAAGCGGAGGTTCAGAGTCGGATAACTGGGCTATAAAAGGAGTTGCCGAAAGACTTGGCGCAAAGGGCAAAAAGCATATTGTAACTTCCGCGTTTGAGCATCATGCAGTGCTGCATGTATGCGAATACCTTGAAAAAAACGGATATGAGGTAACTTATGTTCCGGTAAATGCAAACGGAATTATAAATCCGGAGGATGTTAAAAAAGCAATACGTCCGGATACGGCTTTGGTTACAATAATGTATGCAAATAATGAAATAGGCACTATCCAGCCGATAGAGGAAATTGCAAAGGTATGCCATGAGGCGGGAGTGCTTTTCCATACCGACGCTGTGCAGGCAATAGGAAATGTTCCCATAAACGTAAAGGAGCAGGGCATTGATATGCTTTCCCTTTCCGGGCATAAAATTCATGCGCAAAAGGGAATAGGACTGCTTTATATTAAAAAGGGAATAGTTATCCCGAACCTTATTTTCGGCGGAGGACAGGAAAGAGGCAGGCGCGCGGGAACTGAAAACCTTCCGGCAATCGTGGGACTTGCCGAGGCAATAGAGGCTGCGGTTGAAAATATTCCTGCAAAGATTGAAAAGGTTTCAAAAATGCGCGACAGGCTTATAGACGGGATTTTGAAAATTCCAAGGACAAGACTTAACGGCGACAGGGAAAAACGCCTTTGCGGAAACGTAAATGTTTCAATAGAAGGAATAGAAGGCGAGAGCTTGCTTTTAATGCTTGATATGAAGGGCATTTGCGCATCATCCGGTTCGGCGTGCACATCAGGGTCGCTTGACCCGTCACATGTGCTGCTGGCGCTGGGACTGAAGCATGAGGTTGCGCACGGTTCGTTAAGGCTTTCCATTTCGGAAGAAAATACGGATGAAGAAATTGATTATATACTTGAAGTTATCCCGCAGATAGTTGAAAGGTTAAGGGCCATGTCGCCACTGTGGGAAAAAATCGTAAAAGAGGAGAAATAAAAATGCTTTACAGTGAAAAGGTGATGGACCATTTTTCAAACCCGAGAAACGTTGGAGAAATTCCTGACGCGGACGGCGTCGGCGAAGTTGGCAACGCAAAATGCGGGGATATAATGAAAATGTACATTAAAGTGAAGGACAATGTTATAACTGATGTTAAGTTTAAGACTTTCGGCTGTGGGGCGGCTGTGGCGACGTCTTCTATTGCTACGGAAATGATTTTGGGAAAGCCGATAGACGAGGTTTTAAAGATAACAAACAAGGCTGTGATTGAGGCTCTTGACGGGCTGCCGGCGGTAAAAATACATTGTTCTGTGCTTGCCGAGCAGGCAATAAAGGCGGCGCTTGCGGATTACTATAAGAGGCAGGGGATAGACCCAGAACCGATTGTTGGTAAAATAGGCGATTGCGAGGCTTGCGGCCTGCATTAAAATAAAAGAATTAAAGAGGTTTGCTGAAAATGCAGCCTCTTTTTTTATTTGAAATGAAATTTTTAAAAATGGAATAAAAAACTCTCTTTACTTTAGCTTGATAATAAGGTATTATAATAATGCAGTAAAAACAAAAGGAGAAAGTTATGAAAAAGATAATATCTGTTTTTTTGTCGGCACTTGTTTGCGCTGCCGTTTTTGCGGGATGTGCAAAGTCAAACAGCGGGGCTGATGAATCCCTTAAAAAGGTTAAGGATAAGGGAGAACTTGTTTTGGGACTTGACGACAGCTTTCCGCCAATGGGGTACAGGAATGAAAACAACGAAATCGTTGGCTTTGATATTGATGTGGCAAAGGAAGTTTGCACGCGGATGGGCATTGAACTTAAGCTTCAGCCTATTTCTTGGGACGCCAAGGAGCAGGAGCTTAACAGCGGCAACATAGACTGCATCTGGAACGGAATGTCGATAAACGAAGAAAGAAAAAAGGCAATGAACCTTTCCGAACCCTATATGAAAAACCGCATGGTTTTGGTTGTGCTTAAAGATTCCGGATATGCCTCAAAGGATGACTTAAAGGACAAGAGCATAGGCGTGCAGAACGGCTCTTCCGCACAGGAGGCCCTTGAAAATTCTGATTTTGCAAAGACGGTTAAGGAAATAATAAGCTATGACACCAATGTAAAGGGATTTATGGATTTGGAGGCAAAGGGCATTGATGCACTTTGCGTGGACGAAGTGGTTGCAAACAACTTTATAGTCCAGCAGAACAAAAATTACCTTGTGCTTGAAGACAGCGCTTTTGCTGATGAGGAGTATGCAATAGGATTTAGAAAAAACGACCAGGCTTTGCGGGACGAGGTGCAAAAAATCCTTTCTGAAATGAAGGCGGACGGCAAGCTTGCGGAAATTTCAACAAAATGGTTTGGCAAAGACGTTACAATTGTAAAATGATTGCTTGATGGGCAAACGGCTTTGCCGCTGCGGCAAAGCCGTTTATTTCTGTGCTTTGGAAGGGGGCGTATGTGTGGATTTTGAATACTTGATTAAACTGCTGTTTATATTGCTTGAAGGGATGGGCACATCGCTTCAAGTTTTTGCCCTTACGCTTATTTTTTCAATACCGCTGGGTATGATTGTTGCAATGGGCAAAATGTCAAAACATCTTATTATAAATTTTCCCATAAAGGTTTATATTTCAATAATGAGGGGCACGCCGCTGATTTTGCAGCTCATATTCATTTACTTTGGCCCTTATTATATTTTCAATGTTACTTATGACCGTTTTACGGCGGCAATTATTGCTTTTTCAATCAATTATGCGGCTTATTTTGCGGAAATTTTCAGGGGCGGAATGGAGTCCATGCCGCTTGGGCAATATGAAGCTGCTGCCGTGCTTGGATACACAAAATCGCAGACGTTTTTTAGGATTATTCTGCCGCAGGTTGTTAAAAGGGTTATTCCCGCAAGCGCAAACGAGGTGATAACGCTTATAAAGGATACCGCTTTGGCGCAGACCATAGGCGTAATAGAGCTTTTTTCGCTGGCGCAAAAGCAATCGAGCTTTGTCTTTTCAGTAATGCCGCTTTTTGTTGCGGGAGTGTTTTATTACATCCTTAACCTTGTGGTTTCGGGAACATTCGGATATATTGAAAAGAAGCTAAATTATTACAGATAAGAGGTGCCTAAATGGCTGTCTTGGAAGTTAGGAATTTATGCAAGCGCTTTGGCGAGCTTGAAGTGATTTCGGACATTTCCTTTGAAGTAAACAAAGGTGAAGTGCTTGTGATTATAGGCCCGTCAGGGTCAGGAAAATCAACGCTGTTAAGGTGCATAAACCGTCTTGAAAAAGTTGACGGAGGAATGATTTCCGTTTGCGGCGATGAAATGATAACAGGTTATGAAACCGACAAAAATGGTGTGGGGAGGCCGGTTTACGCATCGCCGGATGTGCTTAGGAGAATTCGTTTAAATGTGGGAATGGTTTTTCAAAATTTTAATCTTTTTCCTCATTTTAACGTGTTAAAAAATATAATTGATGCTCCGGTTAGTGTCTTAAAGCAGGACAAGCAGGCGGCCGTTGAAAAGGCTATGGCGCTACTTGAAAAAATGGGACTTAAAGAAAAGGCGCAGGCTTATCCTTGTGAGCTTTCCGGCGGTCAGCAGCAAAGAGTTTCAATTGCAAGGGCGCTTGCATTAAATCCTCAGATTTTGTTTTTTGACGAACCTACAAGCGCTTTGGATCCTGAACTTACCGGCGAAATACTAAAAGTCATAAAAGAGCTTGCAAAAGAAAAGATGACAATGGTCATAGTTACCCACGAAATGGCGTTTGCAAGAGATGTGGCAGACAGGGTTATCTTTATGGACGGCGGAGTTATAGTGGAGCAGGGAACGCCGGCCGAAATCTTTTCAAATACGCAGAATGAAAGGACAAAAGCATTTTTGAAAAGATTCAGCGAAAGTGATTTATAATCGCCATGCACCGGCTTCAACCGGTGTGTGGCGGCAAAAAATCCCGCAAAATTTTTATAAAAAGCTATTGACAATATTTTTGTTGTATGATATAATAAACTTCGTCGTCGGAGAGATGACAAAATAAATATTATGCGGGTGTAGTTCAATGGTAGAATCCCAGCCTTCCAAGCTGGTCGCGTGGGTTCGATTCCCATCACCCGCTCCATTTTTTTGACTGGATGTCAGTTGGGTTTTAATGCGCCCGTAGCTCAGTTGGATAGAGCAACTGCCTTCTAAGCAGTAGGCCACTGGTTCGAGTCCAGTCGGGCGCGCCATTTATACATGGTGGGTATAGCGTAGTTGGTTAACGCGTCAGTTTGTGGCACTGAAGATCATCGGTTCGAATCCGATTATCCACCCCATATTTAAGCCGTATCTTTTGATACGGCTTTTTTATTTTTCATAAAAACCTTGCAGGGGGCATATAGTTTTAATAATCCATTGCAGCGAGGTGATTGAATGGGGCGCAGGTCAAAACCAAAAGGGGCAAAGGATTTGGGAGGTGAGGTAAGCGGGATTGTTGCTCTTGCCGGAAACCCCAATGTAGGAAAATCAACGGTGTTTAACGCTCTTACAGGACTTAGGCAGCATACCGGCAACTGGCCGGGGAAAACCGTTGAAAACGCAAGGGGGGAATTTGTTTTCAACGGCAAAAAGTATATGCTTGTTGATATTCCGGGCACGTATTCACTTAAAGCAAATTCTGCAGAAGAGGAGGCGGCACGCGATTTCATATGCTTCGGCGGGGCTGATGCGGTTATTGTTGTATGCGATTCCACTTGTCTTGAAAGAAATCTTGGGCTTGTTTTGCAGATAACCGAAATAACGCCGAATGTGGTCGTTTGCGTAAATTTGCTTGATGAAGCTGAAAAGAAAAAAATTCAGATTGATTTTTCCGCCTTAGAAAAAGGCCTTGGAGTTCCTGTTGCGGGAATTTCGGCAAGAAGCAAAAGGGGACTTGACATATTGCTTGAAAAAACGCAAGAGGTCATTTTAAAACGGGGAGAAACAAAAGCTCTCCCCGTTTTGTATCCTCCTGTTATAGAAAGAGCGGTAAATTTTTTGACGCTCATGATTATCCCTAAAACGGGTGAAAGGCTTTCGGCACGCTGGGTGGCAATAAAGCTGCTTGAAGGCGATGTGGAAGCAATAAAAAAGACAAATAACTTTCTTGGCTTTGAGCTTGATGATGAGGATACAATGGATTCCGTTGCGCTTGCAAGAAAATTTCTTGAAGAAAACGGGGTGGGACAAAAAGAACTTTGCGATATAATTGCAAGTAGCATAATTGAGCAGGCGGGAAAAATTGCCGGAAATGCGGTAAAATTTAAAAAGGAAGATTGCTTTGAACGTGACAGGCGCCTTGATAGAATTTTTACCAACCGGCTTTTGGGAATTCCGATAATGCTTTTGCTTTTGGCGCTTGTGTTTTGGATTACCATTTCAGGAGCCAATTATGTTTCCGAATTTTTGTCAGATGTTTTGTTTTCCTTTGGGGATTATCTTGATTCCTGCTTTAAAAACCTTAATGCTCCCGAGTGGCTTAATGGGCTTTTGATACATGGTGTTTACAGGGTTTTGGCATGGGTGGTGTCAGTAATGTTTCCGCCTATGGCAATATTTTTTCCGCTTTTTACCCTCCTTGAAGATTCCGGTTATCTTCCGCGCGTGGCGTTTAACCTTGACAAATACTTTAAGCGTGCCTGCGCCTGCGGAAAGCAATCACTTACAATGGCAATGGGATTTGGCTGCAATGCTGTGGGAGTTACTGGATGCCGGATAATAGATTCTCCCCGCGAAAGGCTGATTGCTGTTTTGACAAACAATTTCATGCCTTGCAACGGAAGATTTCCAACCATAATTGCAATGATTTCAATGTTCTTTGCGGGAATGTCGGCGTCGGTTTCAAATTCCGCTTTGTCGGCTCTTATGCTTACAGGAGTGATTTTCCTTGGCGCCATTATGACGTTTTTAGTTTCAAAAATCCTTTCAAAAACGGTTTTAAAAGGGGTGCCGTCAAGCTTTACGCTAGAGCTTCCGCCTTACCGCAGGCCACAGATAGGAAAGGTAATTATCCGCTCCGTTCTTGACAGGACTGTTTTTGTGCTTGGCAGGGCGGTTTTGTCGGCGGCCCCCGCAGGTGCGCTGATATGGCTGCTTGCAAATGTTTCCGTCGGAGGGAAAAGCCTTTTGTCTTTTTGCGCGGCATTTCTTGAGCCCGCCGGCAGACTTATAGGGCTTGACGGAGTAATTCTTCTTGCCTTTATACTTGGTTTTCCCGCAAATGAAATAGTCGTTCCCATAATGATAATGGCTTATATGTCAAAGGGAGAAATCCTTGAGCTTTCCGGACTTTTTGAGCTTAAAGAGCTGCTTGTTTCAAATGGCTGGACCGTTTGGACCGCTCTTTGCGCAATTATCTTTTCACTTTTTCATTGGCCTTGTGCCACTACAATGCTTACAATAAAAAAAGAAACCGGAAAGGGAAAGTGGACTCTGCTTGCAGCTTTAATTCCAACTGCGGCAGGAATTTTAATGTGTCTGCTGATTTCAACCTTATCAAAAATTTTTACATAAAAAATCCCGCCTGCATTTTTGCGGGCGGGATTTTTATTTTAATTCATTTCGCAGTTTTTTGAAATCATTATAGCAGCAAAATCGTACGGTGGAATTTCAAGCGCTTCGCCGTCAAGCTTGCCGCGGATTATTTCGTAAAATTCAAATTTTCTGGCAATGTCGGAATTTCTCCAAATGCGCCTTAAATTAGGCCCTTTGTTGAGTATTATTACCGCACCGCTGTTTTTTTCCCTGCAAATGCGCGAAAATACGATTATTTCATTGTCTGAAAAAAGAAATTTCAACTCGCCCTCGGAAAAAATGCAGCAGCGGCGTCTAATTTTTGCCAGCAGCTTTGTAAATTCAATAAGCTCCTTGTCTTCGCGGCCCCAAGGATAGCATTTGCGGTTGAAAGGGTCCTTAAAGCCGTCAAGCCCCGCTTCGTCGCCATAGTAAATACATGGCACCCCCGGAAGGAAAAATTGCAGCACCATTGCACATTTAAGCCTTTTTTTGCCAAGCTCATATTCCTCGGGAGAAAGGGCCCTTTGCGCCTGCCAGTCGCGGGTTTTGCCCTCACAGCTTCCCACTGCGAAAATGTTTATTGCCCTTTCCACATCATGAGTGGACAAGCTGTTCATTAAAACGTCGATGGTCGGCTTTGGATAGTTTTCAAGTATTGTCATTATGCGGTTTTCAAAATCCTTTGAATCCATTCCAAGGATATAGCCTATTATTGCGTCCCTGAACGGATAGTTCATGGTCGAATCAAGCTGTGAGCCGATGAGGTAGCGCCGCCTTATCCCATAGCTTATTTTGTTTGAGGCATCTTCCCAAACCTCGCCTATGATTATTTTTTCGGGGCCGTTTCTTTTAACTGCAATCCTTAAATTGTCAAGGAATTCATCCGGCAATTCGTCGACGACGTCAAGCCGGAAGCCGTCAGCGCCAAGCGAAAGCCAATAATCTATTACTCCGCCCTCACCGCAGATGTAATTTGTATAGCTTTCATTGTTTTCGTTTACGTTTGGCAGGGTATTAAATCCCCACCAGCATTCGTATGAATCAGGATAGTTGGTAAAGGTATACCAAGAATAATAAGGGCTTTCTTTTGAATTATAGGCTCCGACAGAATCGTATCTGCCGAATTTGTTGAAATAGATGCTGTCTGCTCCGGTATGGCTGAAAACTCCATCCAAAATAATTTTTATGCCGGCTTCGTGAGCCTTTTCGCAGAGCATTTTAAAATCTTCATTGCTCCCAAGCAGAGGGTCCGTTTTAAGATAGTTTGCAGTATTGTAGCGGTGATTTTCGTGAGCCTCAAAAATGGGATTTAAATAAATGCAGGTCACTCCCAGACTTTTCAAATAGTCCAGCTTTTGAATTATACCCTTAAAATCTCCACCAAAGTAATCGTTGTTTCGGATTACTCCTTTTTCATCAGGCTTGTAGTAGGGAAGCTCATACCAATCCTCGTGCATTATCCTGTCAAAAGGGACATTGTCGTGGACTTCTCCGCTTTTGCAAAATCTGTCCGGGAAAATCTGATATATTATCCCGCCTTTAAGGAATTTAGGCGTTGTAAAATCATCTTCGTATACGGTGAGCTGGAACATTCCGCCGTCGCCGAAAACGCCCTCGTTGCAGCCTTTGCGCTTTATAAATTCGCGCTTTTCGCTGCACACAACGGTAAAATAGTAATAATGTATGCCTGCGTTGGTCGGGGTGTATTCAACCGAATAAACCGTGTACTCATCGTTTGAGGCGGTTTCCTCCATTATGAGGAATCGCTCTTTAAATCCCACGCGGAAGATTACCATTATCGGCGGAAGGTCGTTTTTTGTTTCCTTTGGAATCCTTACCGAAAAACGGCATGATTCCCCCTTTTTTAATGCGCCGAATTTTGATTTGTATGAACTGTCCCAACTGTCAAAAATTTTTATCATAAAAAAGCTCCTTTAAGGCCAAAGGCTACCTTATTTTTGAAAGGTTCCATATATCCCTTGCATAATCCTCAACTGCGCGGTCGGCGGAGAAAACTCCTGCGCCGGCGATGTTTTCAAGCGACATTCTGTTCCATTTCATGCGGTCTTTGTAGCATTCCGTTGAGTATCTTTGCGCCGCCTGATATGAGTCAAAATCAGCAAGTACCATATACGGGTCGTTGTATCTGAGCGAATTTGCTATGTCCTCAAAGGTACAGCCGTTTATCCCCCTGTAAAGCCTTTCTATGGCGGCGTTTATAACCATGTTTTGATTGTAGTAGTTTTCCGGGCGGTAGCCTTGTGCGCGGCGGTTTATAACTTCATCCTTTGTCATGCCGAAAGTTATGATATTTTCCTCGCCGACCTGCTCAAGTATCTCAACATTTGCTCCGTCAAGGGTGCCAAGAGTTACCGCTCCATTGAGCATAAGCTTCATATTTCCGGTGCCGGAGGCTTCCGTTCCCGCAAGAGAAATCTGTTCGGAAATTTCGCTTGCAGGCATTAAGATTTCCGAAAGCGTAACCCGATAGTCTTCAAGGAAGCATACGCAGAGTTTTTCTCTTATATTCGGATTCCTTTTTATTTCTTCCGAGATAGCCCAAATAAGCTTTATTATTTGCTTTGCAAGGTAATATCCCGGTGCGGCCTTTGCGGCGAAAATATAAGTTTTTGGGTAAAAATCCGCATTTGGGTTTTCAAGCAGGTAATTGTATTGCGCAATTATATTAAGCGCATTAAGGTGCTGTCTTTTATATTCATGCAGCCTCTTTACCTGAACATCAAAAATGCTTTGCGGGTCTATGTCAAAGCCAAGGTGTTTTGCGTACTTTGCAAAATTCTCTTTATTTATAAGCTTTACCTTTTCAAGCTTTTCAAGCACGTTTTTGTTGTCTTTGAAAACTGAGAATTTTTTTAGTTCAGAGGCGTCGTACATGAATTTGTCACCTATTGTTTCACGCAAAAGGTCGGTCAGTTCTTCGTTTGACTGCAATAGCCAGCGGCGGTATGCAATTCCGTTGGTTACGTTTTTAAACTTATACGGAGCGTCGCTGTACTCATCATTAAACACCTCATGCTTTAAAATTTCGGAATGCAGCTTTGAAACTCCGTTTACGCTATGCGAGGCGGCAATGCAAAGCTTTGCCATGTGTATCATATTGTCCTGTATTATGGACATCCGACGGACTTTGTCTTGGTCTTCAAGCCGTTCGCACATTGAGCGGCAGTAGCGGTTGTTTATTTCAACTATTATCGAGTAAATTCGCGGAATGACCTGCTTTACAAGGTTTACATCCCATTTTTCAAGCGCTTCGGACATTACCGTATGATTTGTATAGGCAAAGGTGTTTTGCACTATATGCCATGCTTTTTCCCACGAATATCCGCAGTCGTCAAGGAGTATCCTCATAAGTTCGGGTATGGCAAGAGTCGGATGGGTGTCGTTTATGTGTATGGCAACCTTTTTATGAAGGTTGTCAAGGGTTCCGTAAACCGATACATGATGATTTACTATATCTCCAACAGATGCGGCGCTTAAAAAATACTGCTGTCTTAGCCGCAGCGATTTGCCCTCAAAGTGGTTATCGTTAGGATAGAGCACCTTTGAAATCGCCTGTACGATATTGTTTTGCCCAAGCGCTTTTGCGTAATCACCCTGATTGAACATTGCCATGTCAAAGGCCGGAGTCTTTGCCGCCCAAAGCCTGAGGACAGAAACTCCTTTGCCGCCGTATCCGGAAACATACATATCGTAAGGTTCAGCATAAACGGTGGTGTAATTTGACAGCGAAACATGATGATAATGTTCGTCCCAGTATTCATGAAGTTCGCCGTCAAAGCGCACCTCTATTGCTTTGTCGTTTTTGGGAACAAGCCAAACTTCTCCACCGGGAAGCCAGTTGTCAGGAAGTTCAATCTGCCAGCCGTTTTCAATTTTTTGCTTGAAAATTCCATATTCGTAGCATATCGAATAGCCCATGGCAGGGTAGCCTCTGGTTGCAAGCGCATCAAGGTAGCATGCCGCAAGCCTTCCAAGGCCGCCGTTGCCAAGTCCTGCGTCGGGCTCGCATTCGTAAATCCTGTCAAGGCTGATATCCATTTCTTTTAAGACAGAGGATGCCATGCCGGCAATTCCAAGGTTATGAAGACTGTTTTTTAATGAGCGGCCCATTAAAAACTCCATGCTGAGGTAATAGACCTGTTTTTTGCCCTGGGAATGGGTTTCGTTCATAAAAGCGCGCCTTTTTGCTCTAAGCATTGAAACGACCACTGACGAAAGCGCTTTGTAAATTTGTTTATCCGATGCTTCTTCCGGGGTTACGTTAAAATCCATGCTGAGCTTTGCGATAAATTGTTCTTTAAATTCTTCCCTTGAGATTGTTTCCGCCATATCCATTCCTCCCTCTAAAACTGAAAGCACTTAAAAATTACGTTTTATAGCATTATTATATACCACTTTTTTAATAAATTCAATTACAAAATTTAACAAATAATATGTAAAAAATAAAAAATTATTATTTTTTACACATTTTGTATTCTTGTTTTACAGAAGCACGGTTTTGAATAATTTAACTTGACAAAGAGATAATAAATTTTGAAAAATAATGAGCTTTTGGCGGGAGTGATGTTATGCTGGAAAAATTCATCAAAAAAGCGCGCTTTTTTGCCGATAAAAAAGAAAAGGAAAAAAATCCGGAGGAAGGCGCGCCTTTAAAAGAACCGGAGGCAAAAAAGCTTTACGAAAAGCTTTGCGAAAACGTAAAAAAAATAAAAAGCGATGTGCATGACAGCAACGATGTGATTATAAGGGAATTTTCATTCGGGCAGAACCAGAGCATGAAAGCGGCACTTGTTTTTGTGGATGGGCTTGCAAATACCGATATAATAAACAAAAGCATTATAGAACCGCTCATGTACAAATATTCATTTATTGATTTCGGCGAGGGGATGTATGAAAACGACCTTGACGAAATAAAGAGAGCCATGCTTTCGGTCAGCGAGGTAAAGGATGCGGTTACATTTGACGATACGATTTATGCGTTCCTTTCCGGAGATGCCGTGCTTTTGCTGGACGGATTTGACAAGGCGCTTGTGATAAGCTGCAGGGGCTGGGAAAAACGAAGCGTGAGCGAGCCTATAACGGAATCGGTCATAAGAGGGCCGAGGGAGGGCTTTACAGAAAATTTAAGGACAAATACCGCTCTTTTAAGGCGAAAGATAAAGCATCCGGCGCTTACTACCGAGGTTTTTATAATGGGCGAAAAAACAAAAACTCCGGTTTGTATTGCATACATCAAAGGTCTTGCAAACGAGGAGCTTATTGCCGAAATAAAAAGGCGGCTTAGGGTGATAAATACAGATGCTATACTTGAATCGGGGTATATAGAACAATATATAGAGGATGCTCCCTTTTCAATTTTTGCAACTACCGGATATACTGAAAAACCGGATGTTGTGGCGGCAAAACTGCTGGAAGGCAGGGTTGCAATAATCGTTGACGGCACGCCTTTTGTGCTTACGGTGCCGATGCTTTTTCTTGAAAGCTTTCAGACTGCCGAAGATTATTATTCAAGGCCGTGGTTTATGACGGGGCTTAGGTTCATACGTTGCACTGCGTTCCTTATTTCAATACTTGCCCCTGCGTTTTACGTTTCAATAAGCACGTTCCACCAAGAGCTGATTCCAACTGACCTTTTGTTTACAATGGTTGCCGCAAGGGAGGGGATTCCTTTTCCCTCGGCGGTGGAGGCTCTTATAATGATACTTGCGTTTGAAATATTGCGTGAAGCCGGAGTAAGGCTTCCAAGACCGGTCGGACAAGCAATGAGCATTGTCGGTGCGCTTGTTATGGGAGAGGCTGCAGTTTCGGCAGGGCTTATAGGAGCGCCAATGGTAATAGTAATAGCCATAACTGCGGTGTCTATTTTTGCCGTACCCATGCAGGCGGATGCGGCGGCAATTTTAAGGGTTCTTCTTCTTTTGCTTTCTGCGGCAATGGGCGGATATGGGATAGCTATGGGCCTTTTGGCGATAATGGTTCATCTTGCTTCCCTTAAATCCTATGGATTTTCATATCTTGCGCCGCTGGCTCCTGTTGAGATAAAGGACATAAAAGACAGCATTGTAAGGGCGCCTCTATGGCTTATGCGCACAAGGCCGAACGGAATGGCAAAGGGAGATTCAAGAAGACAGGCAGATTTTGTTCCGGCGACAATTACCGACAAAAAGGAAGACTGATTTTTTCTGGGGAGTGGGATTTTTGAAAAAAATTTCTAAAATTGCCTTGATAACGGCGGTTGCCATGAGCCTTACAGGCTGTTGGAACAGGAGAGAGCTTAATACCCTTGGTATTGTCATGGGGGTTGGCGTGGATGAAGGTGTAAAGCTTGGAAATATAAAAGTCACCGCTCAGCTTGTGGATACAAACAACATGGAATCGGCATCAAAAACGGGGGATTCGCAAGGCTCGGCATATATAAACCTCACTGAGGAAGGCGAGGACATAATGAGCATTTTCAGGGGATTTACGCATGAAATAAGCCGAAAGCTCTATATCCCTCATAATCAAATTATAATTTTCGGAGAGGACATGGCTGAGCAGGGAGTTCACGATGTTTTGGATTTTTTCATGCGTGACCATGAATCAAGGCTTACAGTAAATATCTTTGTGGCAAAAGGAAAAGCTGCTGACATACTGAAATGCTCCCCACAGTTTTCAAAAATTCCCGCAATAGACATAGGCCAGCTTGTCGAGGCGCAAGGAGCCACTTCCGAAACGGCGACAGTGAACCTTTTTGAGTTTATGGGTTGTCTTTCAAGCAAGACAAAGGATGTGCTTGCGCCTATGGTTGAGCTTAAAGACCAAAACGGAAAAATGGTTGCATATGTTTCCGGCGGAGCGGTTTTTAAGGAAGATAAGATGGTTGGCCAGCTTGACAAGGAGCAGACCAGAGCCTTTATGTGGGTTATGGGAAAAGTTAAAAGCGGAATAATTATTGACGAAATTAAAGCTGAAACCGTCACGATAGAAATAATGCAGGCAAGTTCCGACGTAAAGGTAGAGGTTGGTGATGATGGGAGCATTACCGCAAAAATAAAAATAAAGCAGTTAAGCTCAATTGCAAGCCAAACAGGTGCCGAGAATCTGGGCGGCAAGGAAAATCTTGACCTTGTTAAAAGCGAAACCGAAAAAATAATAAAGGAACAAATTGAGGCTGTGGTAAAAAAATCACAAGAGCTTGGGGCGGATATTTTCGGGTTTGGCGAAAAAATTCATCAGACAAATCCAAAAGCATGGAAAACGCTTGAAGGAGAATGGGATAAAATTTACCCAAATATGAAGGTAGAGGTTGAGGCAAATGTAAAAATAGTCGGAATGGGAAGGCTTTCAAGACCGGATTATCCAGAGCCTAAAGAAAAAGAGCAGGGGAAGTAGAAATGTATAAAAAAGGATTTATTGATTCAAGGACGCTGATATTTTCCATTGCGGCTTATTATGGCGGAACAAGCTTGCTTTCATCCTTTTCAACCGCAGTTCTTGGGCATGAGGCTTGGTTTTCGGCAGTATTTGCAATTCTTATAAACCTTTTTCACATATGGATTTATATAATGCTTATAAAAAACTTTCCCGGCAAAAATATCATTGAAATAAGCATAGCAGTCTTTGGCAACATTGTAGGAAGAATTTTTGGATTGCTTTATTTTGTTTTGTTTTTTTCATATGCGTTTTTAAATATGAATGTGCTTAGCGGCTTCGTAACCGGAAGCGTACTGACATATACCCCTCCGGCGGCAATTCTTGCGCTTTTTCTTGCTGTTTGCTGTTATGCGGCAAAAAAAGGGCCGGAGGTGCTTCTTAAATATGCCGAAGTGTTTTTTATGGTTTCGTTGGGGGCGATTTTATTCAACAGCGTGCTTTTATTAAAAGACGTAAAGCTCACAAATTTTTTGCCCGTATTTTCATATCCGGTCAAAGAGTATTTGAAAGCCACTCATACGCAAGGGGTGATTCCTGCGTCGGGGACCTTTTTATTGCTTATGTATATGCCAAATGTGAAGGATTTTAAAAATGTTAAAAAGGCACTTATAAAAGGAACTTTTATCGGCTGGGCGGTAATGGTTTTTATAATACTCCGTGATATTGCCATTTTAGGTGGGGCAATAAAAGTCTTTGAAAACCCGACCTTTGAAACGATAAAAATGATAAACGTGGGAACTTTTTTTACGCGCATGGAAATTTTGTATGCTGTTGTTTTAATAATGCTTTTCTTTTTCCAGATAAGCACCACGATGTACTGCAATGCCGCGACTATTGCCGAAGTATTTTCTTTGAAATGCTACGAAATGCTTTTATGCCCCTTAGGAATACTTGTTTTGTGCTTTTCTTTAATTTCGTTTGAGTCTTCTGCACAGCATGCGTTTTGGGGAGAAAACTATGCGGCGGTATTTTCAACCTTTTTTGATACTGTTCTGCCGCTTATTACGCTTGCGGCAATTTTTATAAAAAAGCTTGTGGGAAAACGTTCAAGCCTGCCCTTGTCTTAAAATCCTGAAAGGAAAATGCTTATGAACAAAGAAAATGCAAAAGAAAGAATTTCCTCAATGGCGCTTATGTTTGCAGTCGGCTGTTTTTTGCAGTGCTCGGTGCTGATGATGGGGAACATGAGCGCAATAGCAAAGCAGGATTCGTGGCTTGTTATTTTGGCTGCGATATTGTTGTTTCTTCCTTTGTTTTGGATTTATATAAAGCTGTCGGATTTGTTCCCCGGAAAAAGTCTTATTGAGATAAATGAAAAAGTTTTCGGCAAAGTCTTAGGCGGAGTGGTTTCAGTTTTATACATTATACACTTTCTGTTTCTTTCAACATTTAATACGAGAATACTTGATAACTTTATTTCAGGTGCTCTTATGCCGGAAACCCCTGCCGCAGCAATACTTTTTCTCTTTTTGGCGGTGTGTGCCTATGCCATAAGAAAGGGTCTTGAAACCATGACGAGGTACAGTGCGGTTTTTGTTGTCATAGTGCTTTTGGTAATGGTTGCAAATTTAATTTTAATGGGCAAGGATATGAAGCTTGAAAACTTTATGCCTGTGTTTTCGCTCAGGCCGATAAAATATGTGCAGGGGATACATTCGCAGATAACGCTTTCGTTCAGCCAGTTGGTGGTGTTTTTTATGGTCTTTCCGGACCTTAAAAAGCCAAAGGAGCTTAAAAAATCTTTCTTTTTTGGATTTTTAATAGGTTCTTTAACGATACTCATAGTTGAAGCAAGGAATATTGCCGTTCTTGGCAGTTTTATTTCGCTTGTGACTGCTCCTGCTTTTGAGGCGTTCAGGCTTATAAACATAGCAAACGTATTTACAAGGATGGAGCTATTTTACGCATTTGTGCTTATAATGCTTTTGTTTTTTAAAGTGTCCATACTTTATTTTGCTTTTTTAAGGGCGGTTCAGCAGCTTTTAAAGATAAAGTCGTATAAATCATTAGTGCTCCCTGCGGGTGCGATAATACTTTGCCTTACACTTGTATCTTTCGATTCTTCAATTGACACAAACTCTTGGGAAGGCACGGCCGGACCGTTTTATTCGCTGTTTTTGGAGGTTGTACTCCCGATGCTTACTCTTGTTGTGGCGCTTTTAAGGGGATTTAAAAAGGAAAAGGAGGCGGCTGTTTAATGGTGGTGCTTTTGGTTGGCGTTTTTTCCTTTTTGGCGCTTATGGATTTGCCAAGCCTTATAAAGGAAAAGAACATAAAGGAAATCATTGTTTATTCAGTGTTTTTCGTTTTGGCGCTTGTCATGTCAATGCTTTTGGTTTTTGGGGTGGAGATTCCATCCCCAGTAAAATTCTTTGAATTTATAATAGGCGATGTACTGCATTTAAGTTACGAATAAAAAAATTCCCGACAATTCGTCGGGAATTTTTTTATTCCATTATGCTTGCTATTCCGTTTTCAAGGGATGTTTTTGAAATCTGACCTATATTTTTGCCCGATATGTCGCCGTTTTTTGAAATGAAAAATGTTGTCGGGATAGAGGAGATGTTATAGGCGTTTGCAGCGCTGGTTTTTGTATCAAAATAAACGGGGAAAGTATAACCGGAGGAGTTTATAAATGATGATGCGCTGCTTTGGGTTTCTCTTGAACCGTCTGTGAGGTTTATCATCATGAAAACCACTCCTTCTCCGGAGTATTTTTCGTACATTTCCTGAAACTCGGGCATTTCATTTCGGCAAGGCCCGCACCAGCTTGCCCAGAAATTCAAAACTACCGGCTTGCCAAAGAAGTCCGAAAGGCTTACCGGATTGCCGGATGCATCATAAACCGTAAAATCAGGTGCGTTTCCGGAGGGGCGTGTGGTTTTAACCGTCGTTTGTGCTGTTGAAGCTGTTGTAAGCGGCGGAGCTGTCGAGGTTGTTGCGGGGGTTTGGGTTGTTTGAGGTTTGGTTGTTGCCCGTGTAGTTTGCGGAGAAGTTTTGTTTGTCGCCCCGTCGATTATCGTTTCAGGAGAAGTGGATGTGGTGGATGACGGGGTTGTTTCAAAAAGCGGTGTGCTTTCCGAATAAGTGCTTACAGAGCCGCTTTCGTTTGCACTGTAATTTTCAGAATCGGGAGTAAATGCGCTGTAAATAAGTGTTGAGGCGCCAAGCAGGCTGATAAATCCTATGATTATTGCCGCAAGAGTCCTTTTTTTCATAAAAATCCTTCCTTTCAAAAGAATATTATCCGAATATCCCCGCAATCATAAGGATACCCAGAATTGAGAGAAGAATTCCCGAAAAAAGGTTTATTATGCGGTAATTTCTTTTGATGAAATCAAAGGCGACTTTGAGCTTTTCCACAATAAGCGCTGACAGAATAAATGGTATGCCAAGTCCCATTGAAAATACAAAAAGCATAAGAACGCCCTTTAAAACGGTTTGCGAATTTGCCGCAAGCATCAGCGCAGAACCGAGGAAAGTTCCCACGCATGGAGTCCAGCCTGCCGAAAATAAAATTCCAAACAAAAGGCTTGAAAAGAAATTTAAATTTGATTTTTTGTGGGCAAAAGATGGGTTTAAAATCGAATTTAAAAAGCCTATCCTTAAAATTCCGGCATAATTAAGTCCCAAAAGAATAAGAAGCACTCCAAAAACTGTGTTTATAATCCTTTTGTTTTTAAAGACAAATACGCCAAGGCTGCCGGAAAATGCCCCAAGCAGGATAAAAACAAGAGTAAATCCGCATACAAAGCCGATTGCGTTTAAAATGGTTTTGCCGCCCTTTGGATTTTGCCCTGCAAAATATCCCAGATAAACCGGAAGCATCGGCAGCATGCAGGGCGAAATAAATGCCGTTATACCTTCAATAAACAAAATAAAATATTCCATAAAGTCCTCCTTTGGGGTTAGTTTTTCCTAAAAAACAAAAGGAATACTGCCCAAAAGAAAAAATCCGCCCTAAAAAGGGCGGACCTGAAAGTTAATATTTATATTTTTAATACTTTTCCCCTGCAAATTCAAAGTTTGATGCGGCGGGAAAATTTTCATTAAAATCAAGGTTTATTATGTTGGACTTGCTGTTTTGGGCTTGTCCGGAATGGATTTCTTTAAACTTAAATACCGCAATAAGCTGTTTTAAGGTGTCGGCTTGTCCGGAAAGCTCTTCGCTTGCGGCAGCGCTTTCCTCGGCT
>JAJUHO010000119.1 GCA_029267825.1 Oscillospiraceae bacterium | reverse complement strand
TATCTCCGCCCGACTCAGCCGTCTTGCCGGTAGTTTCTCCCGCCGAAGAAGACCCTCCCTGCGCCTTTGAACATCCACCAAAAGAAAGGACGGCAAGCGCGCCGACTAAAAACATTGCCAAAAACTTTTTCAATTCATATTCCTCCTTAACCACGGCATGGCCGTTATTTTCTTGCAATATCAATTTACCATATGCCCGCTTGTTTTTATACGGAAAATTTTATTTTCATTTGTGCAATTTTTTTAGAAAACAAGTTTGTTTTTTTATGATAAAGCCGCGTATTCCGAATTTTTTTCGCCCAAAGCCGGTATCCTCACAAAAACACTTGTGCCTTCTCCAAGCACGCTTTCAATTTTCAACCCATATTCTTCCCCATAGTTCAACTTGATTCTTTCGTCAACATTTGAAAGCCCAAATCCCTTGCCCCTTTCAAAAGAGCCTTTTTGAAGCCCATACGAAATTTTTTCAAGCTCTTTTTCGGAAATTCCCGCCCCGTTGTCGCTGACACAAAAAACAATATCGCTATTTTCAAATCTTCCGGAAATCTTTATCGTCCCTTTGCCGCGTTTTTCTTTTATCCCATGATAAAGCGCATTCTCCGCAAGAGGCTGCAAAAGCAGCTTTAAACAGGAATATTCATGCAAAGACGGGTCAATATCAATTTCATATTCAAGTATGTCTTGATACCGCGCTTTTTGTATTTCAAGATAACTCCTAATATGCGCCTCTTCTTCCCTTATGGTGATAAAATCCCTGCCCTCGCTTAAAGAAATCCTGAAAAAGCGTGAAAGCGAACCTATCATTTCCACAACCTTTTCATTCTGCCCTCCCTCGGCAAGCCAGCTTATCGCATCAAGAGTATTATAAAGAAAATGCGGATTTATCTGCGCCTGCAAAAGCCTTAACTCGGCAAGGCGCTTATTTTCTTTTTCGGTTTTTATATCCTCAACCAGCCTGCCTATTCTTTCCGTCATTTGGTTAAAACTTTCCGCAAGTCCGGAAAGTTCATAAGTTCCGCCCATCGGCACCCTTATTGAAAAATCCCCAGCAGATACTTTTTTCGTAGCCTCATAAAGCCTTCTTACCGGCCTTGATATGCTCTGGGTGATAAAAGCGGAGGCTGCGGCCCCGCCCGTCAAAATAACGGCAAATGCCGCAAGGCTCACTGTTATGGCGGTTTTCAGGTTTTTTTCAAGTCCGCTTCGTATGATTTCAAAATTTGACGCTTCATAGTATATGTAATCCTGTATTTGTTCTTGGATTATTTCTGTTAAGATATATATGTTCATCTCCAAAAGATTCATATTTTCATCGTATTTACCGGAAGCCTCAATATTTGCCATTATATCGTCAACTCTGTCTGAAAGCGTGTCAAGGTCTTTAAGCAGCATATCCACACGCCTTAAATTGCTTTTTGTCACAGTTATGTTTTTAAGGTATTCAAATTTCCTGCGTGCATCTTCTATAAGCGCATACGGATTTTGTATATCGCTTTTCTTCTCAAGCTCATTTCTGTTGACAGCTCCTATTACGATTTTGTACATGCTGTAGTCAACTTGGTCCTTAAAATTTATGTTGTAGCTGTTGGCTATTGTTATATTTTTAACAATTTGGTTGTAAGCGTTGCCAAAATGAATGAGCGAAAAAATTAAATATCCCGTAAGTATGCCAAGGGGAATTAAAATTATAAAAGAATTAAAGACCATCTTTTGCTTTAATGAAAAAAACGGCTTGAATTTTGACATTTTATACTCTCCCCCTGCCCAAACGGTATTCTTTTGGTGTACATCCAAAAAATTTTTTAAATATGCTGCAAAAATAATGGGAATCTCTGTATCCCACCTCAAAACCTATATCCACTATTTTCATGTCGGTATCCAGCAAAAGCCGCGCCGCTTTTTGCATTCTTACATCAGTAAGGTATTCTATAAACGTGCAGCCGGACTCTTGGCTGAAAAGGGCGCTAAAATAGCTTGGACTTAAATTTACGCTTGCCGCGGCCAAATTGAGCGAAACGTCTTCATTAAAATGATTTTCTATATATTCCTTAGCTTTTTTAACAATATCGGAGCATTTTCTTTTTTCCGACATCTCCCTGCCCCTTATTCCGGCAATGAGCATCTTTTTTATTTCGCAAACCATGTCTTCAAGGAAATAAATATGCCCCGACGCCTCGCCAAGACTTATCTTCTCCTCATCAAAGAGCTTTTCCATGCCGCATTTCTGCAAAAAGCCCAATGTGCAAAGATAAACCTCGGTAAGCACATACTGCCTGAACAAAAGAGATTTTAACCCCTCAAAAACCTCCGGATTAAAATAACCGTCAACAAATGGGTCTATTTCGTCTTCAACACCGCTGTTTAAAAAATTAAGCACATACGAACGCTCAAAAGGCCGTGCATCTTTTACGTCAAATTCCTCCCCGTCAATATCATCATAAAAAACAAATCTGTTCACGCCGGAAAAATGCCGTTTTGCGCAAGCCCTTCCGCTGTCACGATATGACTTCCATATGTCGCACAGCCTGAAAACCGTGTTTCCCACTCCGCCGAAATATTCACAGCAATCCCCGTCCATTATTTCACGAAGCTTTTCCATGCAATCATCGGCGCACTTTTTAATCGTTTGCTCGGATTGAGCTTTTATAATAAAAATCCACCAATCCTCACTTTTTTCAAAAAAGCAAACCTCACGGCTGTCCTTAAATGCCTCTTCCGCTTTTTGAAGCAGCCTGCAAAGTTCCAAAGAGCCGCAATCCGAATCTCCCTTGAATGAAATGTGCAGCGAAAGCACGCAATAGCATTTGGCAATCAAATCAAGCCCAAGCTTTTCGGCTTTCTCCAAAAGCTCCGCAGCACAAGCGGCTGAACCTTGAAGCAAAATATTAAAAAATTTAAATCTTTCAAGCTTTTGATTTTCACGCATTTCCTGCTCGTAATAAAGCAAAAGCTGTTTTTCCTCGCGTTCTTTTTCAATCATTTCCGCCGCGCGTTTTATTGCCAAAAGCAGCTGCGACGAAGAAACCGGTTTTAAGATATAATCCGCAACACCGATTTTAATGGCCTCCCTCGCGTATTCAAATTCCCCGTATCCCGTAAGTATAAGTATTTTTATCTCAGGAAGCTTTTTAACAACAAACCTGCTAAGTTCAAATCCATCCATAAAAGGCATTTTTATGTCGGTAATCAATATGTCCGGCTTTAAATCCATTATCATTGAAAGCGCCGTTTCACCATCCCCCGCCTCTCCGGCAAAATAAAAGCCCTCTCTTTCCCAATTTATGTTGTTTTTAATTCCTTCCCTGACAACATACTCATCTTCCGCCAAAAAGACCTTCAACATACCCCGCACCCCCGGCATTTTGTATGAATAATTTCCCAAATATTATTTTTTAATATAACATCCGGTACTGTAAAAGTCAAATTTACATTTGTTTTACATATTTTGAATACAAATTAACTTTTTCTTTCCTATGATAAAAAACACCTGTCGAAATTATTTAATATTACTAAAAGTAGTTGGTTTTAGTAAAAATATCTTGCTTTTTGTAGGTTTGAATGGTATAATTTTGTCAGAATTATACCATGGTAATTTATGTTTTCGTCAGGAGGAATAGTCATAAATGAAAACACTTAGAACTAAACTCATTTTATTTGTGCTTGCGGTATCATTTGTAATCACGGTCACAATATCGGCAGTGGGGCTTATTTCTGTATCCTCCACCGCAAACAATACTTTAACGGAAATGGTTTCACCGCTTGCGGTTCAAACCGCCGAATCAGTTTCGTCAAAAATAAGCTATTACATGAAAATGGTTGAAAATACCGCCGGAAATACAATAATAAGAAACCCGCAAAGTTCTTCCACCCTTGTCACAAACCAAATGACCTCTCAGGCAACAACACTTAAATGCTCCGCTTATGCCATTTACGACAAGGACGACAAGATTTTTGTCTCGCTTGCAGACAAAATAGACGAGGGCATAACAAGCTCTGACTTTTATTTAAAAGCCAAAAATGAAAAGGTAATTACCGTTTCCGACCCGTTTATAGGAGCAAACGGCACCAAATATTTTATAATTGCAGCGCCGGTTTTGAATATTTCAAGCGGCGACGTACTTTATGTCCTTACGGCATATTACAGCTTTGATAAAATCCAAAGCGTTATAGAACAGGTTGAATTCGGTCAAACCGGGCACGGATACCTCATAAACAAATCCGGCCTTACAATTGCCGATAAAATAACCGAAAATGTCGATAAAGGATTTAATGCAATTACGGCGGCAGAAAAAGATAAAAAGTACAAGGAACTTGCTTCAATTTATCAAAAGGCAATAAATGGTGAATCAGGCTCAAAACTTATCAGCCTTGACGGCAAAAAACAAGTTGTAGGCTATTCCTCAGTACCGGATACTGACTGGATACTTATTACCGTTGCACCCAAAAATGAATTCCTGACAGGAACTGCAACAACAATTGCCACTTTCGCATCGGTTGCTCTCGTGCTTTTTGCAGTTGCAGTGCTGATTACAACGGTTATTGTAAAAAATATCGTCCTGCCAATCATAAAGACAACCGAAAGACTCAAAGCCCTTTCTGAAGGAAATTTGAGCGACCCCGTCGAAGTTTCACGCCAGAAAAACGAAATAGGCGTACTTTCCTCATCTCTTGAAGAAACCGTATTTTCACTTAAACAATACATAGACAAAATTTCAGATGCACTCAACAATATCGCCGAAGGCAACCTTTCTTTTGAAATGACCGGACATTTCAGGGGAGATTTTATAAAGATAAAGACTACTTTTAATTCAATTCTTGCCTCTCTAAGAAATACTTTTGAAAATATTAACGGAGCCGCAGACCAAGTCAACACAGGCGCAATACAACTTTCAAACGGAGCTCAGGCACTTTCACAGGGTGCGGCGCAACAGGCAAATTCAATTGATATGCTTTCCGAAAAGATTGTCGATATCTCCGATAAGGTCAATTCCAGCGCCGAAGCCGCATCAAAGACCGAAAATCTTGTTGACAACATAACAAATGAAATACATTCCTGCAATGAAAAAATGAACAACATGCTTTCCTCAATGGATGACATAAATAAATCCTCTGCGGAAATCTCAAAAATCATAAAGGTAATAGACGATATTGCGTTCCAGACAAATATTCTTGCCCTTAACGCAGCTGTTGAGGCCGCACGCGCAGGAAGCGCCGGAAGAGGCTTTGCGGTAGTTGCAGACGAAGTGAGAAATCTTGCCGCAAAAAGCGCCGAAGCCGCAAAACAAACCACATCGCTCATTGAAAATTCAATTTCAAGTGTAAAGAAAGGTACAAAAATTGCCAGAGATACAGCTTCGTCACTTGATGTCATAGTAGACGGCGCATCACAAATAAGCAAACAAATCAAGCTTATCTCCTCTGCGGCACAAGAACAAGCCGATGCTGTAAATCAAATCAATGACAGTATAAGCGAAATTGCAGCCGTTGTCCAAACAAATACGGCAACCGCAGAAGAAAGCGCAGCCGCAAGCGAAGAGCTTTCAAGCCAGTCCAACCTCTTAAGGGAAATGTTAAGCAAGTTCAAATACGACGCAAATTTTGAAAGGGAAGAGGATGATTACGGCGATTACAACAACAACGCTTTCTCCTCTGCACCAACATTTGATTTTGGAGCTCCTTTAAGCGAAGAAAAAACATTTGATTTTGGCGAGCCTTTGCAAGAAGATAAACC
>JAJUHO010000205.1 GCA_029267825.1 Oscillospiraceae bacterium | reverse complement strand
GCCATTCTGACGGTTGTAGAAGGTATTTTTGAAATGCTTGAAGAAAGGTTGCCGGCAATAGATGAGTTTGAAGAAAGGAACTGGATGTCCTGAATCATTCTGTTCAATAAATTTTGTATGCTGAAAAGGTCTGTTCTGGTTGTAAGATAAATAAAACCGTTGTTCCAATCGTTCCAGTATGCTATTCCGATAAACAGGCCCACGGTTGCGATTATAGGCCTTGCCATGGGAAGAACAATCATTGCAAAGGTTTTAAATTCGCTTGCCCCGTCTATGTGCGCTGCTTCAATAATTTCAAAAGGGATGCTTGTAGAGAAAAAGCTTTTCATAAGCATTACATAATATGCGTTCATAAGCAGGCTTGGAATTATAAGCGCCCATATGGTATTTTTAATGTGGAATATCCCTGTGTACATTAAGTATGTTGGAACAAGGCCGCCGTTAAAAAGCATTGTAAAAAAGACTATGAAAGAAAAGACATTTCTTCCCGGCAAATCCCTTCTTGATAGAGGATATGCAAGCAATGCCGTTATTGAAATTCCCAAGGCTGTGCCTATAAATGTCACAAGTGCCGATATGCCGTATGCCCTGAATATTTGTCCGCCTTTTGATAAAAGGTATCCATATGCGCTAAGGCTGAATTTTTGGGGGAAAAATGAATATCCATTCTGTAAAATTGTATCGTTATCGGTAAGAGATGATATTATCAGTAAAATAATAGGAACCATGCAAAATATTGAAAATAATGTCATAATTAAATTAGAAAAAAATTGAAAGCTTTTTTCTTCTTTTGTTTTCATTTAAAATTCCCCCTTTCATTAAAACAATGCGCTTTCATTGTCAATTTTACGTACAATTAAATTTGAAATCAGCACAAGTACAAATCCGACTATTGATTGATATACTCCTGCGGCGGAGGACATGCTGATGTTTCCAAGCTGCAAAAGTCCGCGATAAACATACGTGTCGATAACGTTTGTTGTGGAATAAATTGCTCCGGAATTCATAGGTACTTGATAAAAGAGCCCAAAGTCAGAATAAAATATTCTTCCTATTGCAAGCATTGTCATCAAAATAATCACATGTTTTATCAGCGGCAAAGTAATGCAGCGTATTTGCTGGATTTTTGTTGCGCCTTCAATTGCTGCCGCCTCATAAAAGCTTCTGTCTATTCCAATAATTGCCGCAAGGTAAACGACGGACAAATATCCGACACCTTTCCATGCGTTTACTGTGATAATTATAACAGGCCAGTATTTTGCTTCATTGTACCATGAAATTGCATCTTTCCCAAGCAGAGCCAAAATTGTTTTGTTGAGAAATCCTGTTTCTGCGCTTAAAAATGCATAAACCAAATAGCTTACAATAACCGCGGAAATTAAAAAAGGGAGCAGGATTACGCTTTGGTATAGTTTTACTGCTTTTTTTGCTGTAATCTCACTAAGCAAAATGGCAATTAAAACAGCTAAGAATGTGTTGATTACAATAAATGCCGCATTGTAAAGAACAGTATTCCGTGTAATAATCCATGCGTCAGAGGTTTTAAACAGGTATTCAAAATTTTTAAATCCAGCCCAGTCGCTGCCGTAAATTCCTTTTTGAGCGTTGTAGTTTTTAAAAGCAATAATTAAACCTGACATGGGAAGATAATTATTTATAAATAAATATGCAAGTCCCGGAAGCATCATTATATAAAGCGGAATAAATTGCTTTAGCT
The DNA here is from genome assembly GCA_029267825.1 of Oscillospiraceae bacterium. Classification (GTDB taxonomy): domain Bacteria; phylum Bacillota; class Clostridia; order Oscillospirales; family Ruminococcaceae; genus JAIHAL01. The sequence goes on along the minus strand of JAJUHO010000205.1, from coordinate 607 downwards.
TGAGTTTTTTCTTTTTTTCCGTATTTTGTGTCATATTTTTTCTCCTTTTTTAGAAGATTTTGCAAATACGGCCCAACCAATAACATGATTGGGCCGTATCTTTAAAATTCAGGTATTATTTCACATTGTTTGCGGCAGCCCATGCGTCAAGTTGTTTTTGTTTTTCGTCTATGATATTTTGAATTCCGGCCGCTTTTAATTTTTCAAGCATTTCAGGAAGAGCTTTTTCCGGGTCAAGAATGCCGCATTCCAAACTTAATTTGTATTCGTTGTAAGCGTTTTGAACTGCTGAAAGTTCGGTCTGGACATTGCTGTTGTCAAATACAAAGCCCATTGCTTTTGATTTAATTGCAGTTTCGTTGAATTTTTTTGTGTCTTCCCATAAGGTTTTTGAATTGCCTTTCCATATATGTCCTATAAATTCGTTGCCCATCATCCAGTTCATATTCAAATTAAATCCTGAATTTTCGGAGGTTACTCCTTCCGGGAAATCTATAAAGCCGTCGTCGGTTTTAACATAATGTACGCCTTCAATGCCATAGCTAAGCAAATTGACAATGTCGGAGTCCGTATACATGAGATTTAAAAACTGCATTGCTTTTTCAGG
>JAJUHO010000035.1 GCA_029267825.1 Oscillospiraceae bacterium | reverse complement strand
CCTCGCCGCTGCCCTCAATAAGCTCAATGTCATCAACCAAAATATTTTTAAGTTCAGTACCTATTGTTTCTTCAAGCATAGGGTCATCAAGGGAATATTCTATTGCCTGCGCCTCATACTGCCCGCCGTTTCCCTTAAAGGCAATCATTTTCCTTTTGTTTCTGTCGAAAACGCCTTTAAATTCCTTTCCGCAGCCAACCGGCCAGTTTACAGGATAAGTTTTTATTCCAAGTTCTTTTTCGATTTCATCAAGAAGGTCAAATGGATTTTTGGCTTCTCTGTCCATTTTGTTTATAAAAGTAAAAATAGGAATATTTCTCATGACACAAACTTTAAACAGCTTGCGCGTTTGGTTTTCAACGCCCTTTGAAGCGTCAATCACCATCACTGCAGAATCTGCTGCCATGAGCGTGCGGTAAGTGTCCTCGGAAAAGTCCTGGTGTCCCGGGGTATCAAGGATATTTATGCAGTAATCGTTGTAATTGAATTGCAAAACAGAAGAAGTAACTGAAATTCCTCTTTGTTTTTCTATTTCCATCCAGTCAGAAACAGCGTGTCTTGAATTCTTTTTGCCCTTTACCGTTCCCGCAAGGGCAATTGCTCCTCCGTAAAGCAGGAATTTTTCGGTAAGAGTGGTTTTTCCGGCGTCAGGGTGGGATATGATTGCAAATGTACGCCGTCTTTCTATTTCTTTTACAAGGTCAGACAAAATTATTCCTCCAAAATAAAATTAAAAGCAAAGTCCCATTTATTTTATCATTTTTTTGCATGCTTTGCAACAGCAAAAAGCTGTCCGCCAAACGCGGCGGGCAGCTTTTTTCGAAGGGAGTGTTTTATTATTTTCCGTAGTAAGCTTTGAGGTACATTTCCTTGATTTCACTCATAAGAGGATATCTCGGGTTTGCGCCTGTGCACTGGTCGTCAAATGCAAGCTCAACCATTTCGTCAAGGGTTTCAAGGAATTTAGCTTCATCAATACCATATTCGGCAATGGTTTTCTTTATGCCGACTTTGGCTTTAAGGTCCTCAATTGCGGCAATAAGGTTAGCAAGCTTTTCTTCGTTGTCCTTGCCCTTGATTCCGAGGAAGTCTGCAATTTCGGCATATCTTTCAAGCGCATGAGGATACTGGTACTGCGAGAATGTACCCATTTTCTTAGGAGTTTCGGTTGCATTGTATTTCATTACCTCAGTGATAAGAAGAGCGTTTGCAACACCGTGCGGCAGGTGATGGAAAGCGCCGAGCTTATGAGCCATGGAGTGGCATACACCAAGGAATGCGTTTGCAAAAGCCATTCCGGCCATTGTGGAGGCATCTGCCATCTTTTCCCTTGCCACAGGGTCGTTTGCGCCGTTTTCATAGCATCTGGGCAGGTAAGTGAAGATGTTCTTTATTGCTTTAAGTGCAAGGCCGTCGGTGTAATCGGTGGCCATGATTGAAGCATAAGCTTCAAGGGCGTGTGTAAGAGCATCTATCCCTGATGCTGAGGTAAGTCCCTTAGGAGCATTCATCATGTTGTCTGCATCGATTATTGCCATGTTCGGGAGGAGTTCATAGTCTGCAAGAGGATATTTTACTCCTGTTGTTTCGTCGGTGATAACAGCAAACGGGGTGCACTCTGAACCTGTTCCGGCAGATGTCGGAATTGCAACAAAGTAAGCCTTTTGTCCCATTTTCGGGAAGGTGTAAACCCTCTTGCGGATGTCCATAAATCTCATTGCAAGGTCCATGAAGTCAACATCGGGATGTTCGTACATAACCCACATGATTTTAGCTGCGTCCATTGCGGAACCGCCTCCGAGGGCGATGATGCAGTCAGGTTCAAATGCTCTCATAGCCTTTGCACCTTCTTTTGCCGAAGCGAGGGTCGGGTCCGGTTCAACGTCTGAGAATACGGTGTATTTGATTCCCATTTCGTTGAGTTTATCTGTAATCGGCTTTGTATAGCCGTTGCTATAAAGGAATTTATCGGTAACTATGAATGCCTTTTGCTTTCCGAGTACATTTTTAAGCTCATCCAAAGCAACAGGCATACAGCCTTTCTTAAAGTAAACCTTGCCGGGCGCTCTGAACCAAAGCATATTTTCTCTCCTCTCAGCCACTGTCTTGATATTGAGCAGGTGCTTAACCCCTACGTTTTCGGATACCGAGTTGCCGCCCCATGAGCCGCAGCCAAGGGTGAGCGACGGAGCAAGCTTAAAGTTGTAGAGGTCGCCTATGCCACCATGTGAAGACGGGGTGTTGATGAGGACACGGCAGGTTTTCATTGCCGAGTAGAATTTTTCCATTTTTTCTTTTTGTGTTACCGTATTTATATAAAGCGAGGAGGTATGTCCGTATCCGCCGTCGGCGATAAGCCTTTCGGCCTTTGCAATTGCATCGTCAAAATTCTTTGCCTTGTACATTGCAAGCACGGGGGAGAGCTTTTCATGTGCGAATTCTTCGTCAAGCTCAACCGATGTCACTTCGCCTATAAGGATTTTTGTATCCACCGGAACTTCAAATCCTGCAAGCTTTGCAATGGTGTGTGCGCTTTGTCCTACGATTTTTGCATTGAGAGCGCCGTTGATGATGATTGTTTTTCTAACCTTATCGGTTTCTTCCTTGTTGAGTATATAGCATCCGCGGTACTTAAACTCTTTCTTTACAGCCTCGTAAATTTTTTCGTCAACAATTACGGATTGTTCGGAAGCGCAAATCATGCCGTTGTCAAAGGTTTTTGAGAGGATGATTGAGCTTACTGCAAGGAGGATGTCGGCTGATTCATCAATGATTGCGGGAGTATTTCCTGCACCTACGCCGATTGCGGGCTTTCCGGAAGAATAAGCGGACTTAACCATTCCGGGGCCTCCGGTTGCGAGGATTATATCCGCATTTTTCATTACTTCGTTTGTAAGCTCAAGCGATGGCACGTCAATCCAGCCGATGATTCCCTTAGGAGCACCTGCGGCAACTGCAGCTTCGAGAACTACCCTTGCGGCTTCGATTGTGCATTTTTTAGCGCGCGGGTGGGGTGAGAAAATAATGCCGTTTCTTGTTTTAAGGGCAATAAGAGCTTTAAATATTGCGGTTGAAGTCGGGTTTGTGGTAGGTATAACCGCAGCGATAACTCCTATTGGTTCTGCTACCTTTTTAATTCCGAAAGCAGGGTCTTCTTCAATGACTCCGCAGGTTTTTGTGTTTTTGTATGCGTTGTAGATATATTCAGCCGCATAGTGGTTTTTAATTACCTTATCTTCCACAATGCCCATGCCAGTTTCCTGAACGGCCATTTTTGCAAGTGGGATTCTTTGTTTATTCGCCGCGCTGGCAGCTGCAAAGAAAATTTTGTCAACTTGTTCTTGTGTGTAAGTTGCGAAGATTTTTTGTGCTTCCCTTATTTCGGCAAGCTTTGCGTTGAGTGCTTCAACGGTGTCAACTACCATGGGAGCGGTGTTTTGTTCTTTTTGTGCCATGAAACATACCTCCTAAGATATTTTCAAAACAGACAGCTTTTTCTTTTTTTCTTATTATACCAACTGCAAGCAATTTTAGCAATGGTTTCTTGCATTTGATAATTTCTTAACAATTTCATTATAGCAGTTCGTTAATTTATTGTCAATCTTTTTTTACGACAACTTTTTATATATTTTGCCCGATATTATATGCAAAGTATACAAAACCGCCAATATTTTTAAAAATGGCATGATTTTTTATAAAAATGAGGCTTTTTAAAAGCTAAAAAGGAAGCTGTGTTTTAAAAAATTCTTTTGTGAACGTATTTTTTTCTTATCTTAAAAATGTTTTGACTTTAAATAAGTTGCCCAAACTTTATTAAAAATTTAACGAATTTGTGCAAAATGATTAAATCGAATGAAATTTTGTCAAATATGCTGAAAACTATGGACATTCAGAATGTGATGTAGTATAATATCAACAGAACTTAAGCATGATAAAAATATTATTCATTGTTTAAGGCATAATAATTCTCACAAGGAAAAGAAAGGGGTTTTTGCTATGAATTTAACCAATAAGATTGCGTCCGGCGAAACGGTTGACGTTTACAGGGACGGAGATAAGGCGATTAAGGTTTTCAAGTCGCAGGATGCCAAGATAAAGGCGCTTTATGAGGCTCTTACTCATTCAAGGGTTGAGACTACCGGGCTTTCAATGCCTATTATTCATGAGGTTACCGTCTTTGAAGGCAAGTGGGCAATAGTTATGGACCATATTGAGGGCAAAACCCTTCATCAGATTATGAAGGAGGACCCTGCGAACCTTCCTGCTTACGTTGAAAAGATGGTTGATTTGCAGCTTGAAATACATTCCAAGACCATGCCTTTGCTTAGCAAGCTCAAGGATAAGCTGATAAGACAGATAAACAGCCTTGAATGCATTGACGATACCAAAAGGTATGAGCTTTTGACGCGCCTTGACAGCATGCCTAAGCACAAAAAGCTCTGTCACGGTAATTTTACCCCGATGAACATAATTATAAACGGAGATAAAACATATATTGTGGACTGGGTTGCCGCAAGACAGGGCAACGCAAGTGCCGATGTAGCAAGGACGTACCTTATGCTTTGCCTTGATTTTCCTGAGGCTGCGGAGCTTTATCTTGATACCTTCTGCAAAAAGAGCGGTACGGCAAAGCAGTATGTCCAGGCATGGCTCCCTATTGTTGCCGCCGCACAGCTTGACGTCGGCAAAGAGGAAGAAAAAGAATTGCTTTCAAGATGGATTGACGTTGTTGAGTATGAATAATTTTTGCGGCGGGCCTTGCGCCCGCCGTTAATTTAATGTGCATAAAAAATAAAATAGTTGTTCTTAATTTTTTTCTGGACAAAAAAAACAGGGTGTGATATAATAAATCAAACAAAAACCGGACAACCTTTAAGTTAATCCCGTGAGATTGACAAGGCAGTCGTTTTTATGGAATAGCTGTAGCTGTATCTATAAGAATATGATTAAAACCTTTCCGTCAATCTTGGCGGAAAGGTTTTTTGTGTATAAGGGGGTGTCGTGATGCTTTCGCAAAAGACCGTAATTATGGATGAAAATGCTATGAGGCGCGCAATAGCGCGTATAACTTATGAAATCCTTGAAAGAAACAAGGGGGCCTCTGATATTTGCCTGATTGGGATTCTTTCAAGAGGTGTGCACCTTGCACGCAGGATTGCCGCAAAGATAACTGAATTGGAGGGCGTTTGCGTGGAAGTCGGCGTGCTTGATATAACGTCTTACAGGGACGATGAAAAGTATGTGTCCGATTCTGACCGCACGCAGATAGATTTTGATATAAAAGACAAAAAAGTGGTTTTGGTTGACGATGTAATTTATACGGGAAGAAGCACAAGGGCGGCAATTGATGCCATAATGGAAAGAGGCAGGCCGAGGTCCGTGCAGCTTGCCGTGCTTGTTGACAGGGGGCATAGGGAACTTCCGATAAGGCCTGATTATGTGGGGAAGAATTTGCCCACATCAAGGGAAGAAGTAGTAAAGGTAATGGTCGAGGAGGCCGACGGCTGCGATAAGGTGGTTATTTTCGGATAAACGGCGGAGGTTTGATATGGGCAAAATTTTGCTGAAAAATATGATTTTGCTTCACGAGGACGGACAGGAAACGGGAGATATCCTCATAGAGGGCGAAAAAATTGCAAAGACAGGGGTGTCTTTGCCGAGGGACGGCGTGGAAACGATAATTGACGGAAAAGGCAGGCTTGCCGCTTGTCCGGGACTTTTTGACATGCACGTTCATTTCAGGGACCCCGGATTTACACATAAAGAGGATATAAGCACAGGTGCGGCGGCAGCTCTTGCAGGAGGATTTACGGGAGTTGCCTGCATGCCGAATACAAACCCTCCGGCAGACAATGCCGAAACGATAAGGTATATAATTGAAAAAGCAAAGGAAACGGGAGTAAAAGTTTATCCCGTCGCCTGCATGACAAAGGGAATGTCAGGCGGGGAGCCGTCTGATTTTACAGAGCTTAAAAAAGCCGGCGCGGCAGCGGTTTCCGACGATGGAAAGCCGGTTAAAAATGCTGAAATTATGCGTCAGGTGCTTAAGCTTTCAAAGGAAGCCGGACTTCTTGCAATTTCACATTGCGAGGATTTGGATATAATAAACGGTGGGATAATGCATAAGGGAAAAATCTCAAACATTCTTGGGGTTCCCGGTATGGACAGGGCCTCCGAGGACAGCATTACCGCAAGGGAAATAGCGCTTGCTTATTGCGAGGATGCAAGGATTCATATAGCCCATGTCAGCACAAAGGGTTCGGTTGAGCTGATAAGGGATGCAAAGCGAAGAGGAGTCAAAGTGACTTGCGAAACTTGTCCGCACTATTTTTACTATACGGATGAAAAGCTGCTTTCAAGGGATGCGGATTTCAGGATGAATCCGCCGCTCAGGGAAGAAAGCGACAGACTTGCCGTACTTGAAGCCGTGCTTGACGGGACCATAGACTGTATTGTTACAGACCATGCTCCGCATGCGGCACAAGAAAAGGCTGATTTCTTAAAAGCTCCAAACGGAGTGGTGGGGCTTGAAACTTCTCTGGCCGCAGTGCTTTCAAAGCTTGTGCACGAAAACGGCATGCCGCTTTACAGGGTGGCTGAAATTATGTCGTTTGTTCCGAGAAAACTGCTGGGGCTTTCGGAAATAAGGCTTGAACCGGGATTTCATGCCGATATAACGGTGTTTGACCCGTTTTTGGAATGGACGGTTGAGCCGGAAAAGCTCCATTCAAAATCCAAAAATACTGTTTTTAAAGGCGAAAAATTTAAGGGCAGGACTATGTACACAATATCCGACGGGATAATAAGATATAAGCTTGAAAATTAAAGGAGGATGCGAAATGTCACTTGATAAACTTATAGATAAAATAATAGAAACGCAAAATCCAACAGTTGTGGGACTTGACCCGAAATTGGAATATGTTCCGGAATTCATAAAAAGAAAAGCTTTTTGCGATGAGTGTGAAAACTTGAAAGGCGCGGCAAAGGCAATTTTAAGGTTCAATAAAGGCATAATCGATGCCATATGCGACATAGTGCCCGCAATAAAGCCGCAGGCGGCATATTATGAAATGTACGGGTACCATGGCGTAAAGACGCTTGCAAAGACAATAGAATACGCAAGGCAAAAGGGAATGTATGTTATTACCGACGGAAAACGCAATGATATAGGCGCAACCATGGAGGCTTATGCGGCAGCGCATTTGTCAAAAGTTAAGGTAGGGGAGGAAATCTTTGAGCCTTTCGGCGCGGATGCGCTTACAGTAAACGGTTATCTTGGCACGGATGGGATTTCACCTCTGCTTAAAGTCTGCAAGGAAGAGGACAAGGGCATATTTGTGCTTGTAAAAACTTCAAACCCGTCCTCCGGAGAACTTCAGGACAAGCTTATAGACGGTGTTCCGGTTTATGAGATAATGGGCAGGATGTGTGAAAAGTGGGGCGAAGATTTAAGGGGCAAGTATGGATACTCGGCCGTAGGTGCGGTTGTCGGGGCAACATATCCCGAACAGCTTAAAGAGCTTAGGGAAAAGCTTCCGCATACATTTTTCCTTGTGCCGGGATACGGCGCACAGGGCGGAGGCGCCGCAGATGTGGCAAAAGCCTTTGACAAAAACGGTCTTGGCGCAATTGTAAACTCTTCAAGGGCAGTTATGTGCGCTTATCAGAAAGAGGGCTGCAAAGAGGAGGAATATGCTATTGCGGCTTTAAGGGAAGTTATAAGGATGAAGAAAGAAATATGCTCGCACATAGGAAAAATCGGCATGTAAGAAAGGGGAAGGGATAATGTCTTTGTTCAATGTCGGCAAAAAGGCTTATTTGATGCTTGCAAACGGTAAAATTTTTGAAGGGTATTCTTTTGGCGCAGAGGGGACATCTTTTGGCGAAACGGTTTTTGCAACCTCAATGACTGGATATCAGGAAACCCTTACGGACCCGAGCTATTTCGGGCAGATTGTAACGCAAACCTTTCCGCTTATCGGAAATTACGGCGTAAACGATGAGGACTTTGAATCCAAAGGTTCGTATGTGAGCGGCTATGTGGTGAGAGAATGGTGCAATGCACCTTCAAACTTTCGCATGCAGGGGAATATAGACGAATTCCTTAAAAAGCACGGGATAATAGGGATACACTCTATCGATACGCGTTCGCTTACAAGGATTATAAGGGAAACCGGCGTTATGAACGGCGTGATAACAACAGAGAACATATATGAAAAAAAGGATGAATTCCTTAAAAAAATCAAGGAATTTTCAATAGTTAACGCGGTTAAAAGCGTTACCTGCAATGAAGCACATAAATTTGCCGCCGAAAATCCAAAGTATGAAGTGGTGCTTTTTGATTTTGGCTATAAGTACAACATAAGAAGGGAACTTGTAAAAAGAGGCTGCAATGTGACGGTAGTTCCGGCAAATATTTCTGCAAATGAGGTTGCGGCATTAAAACCGGACGGAATAATGCTTTCAAACGGCCCCGGCGACCCGGCTGAAAATACCGAAATAATTAAAAATTTAAGGGAGCTTATAGCTTATCAGATTCCGACTTTTGGGATATGCCTTGGACATCAGCTTCTTGCGCTTGCAAACGGAGCAAAGACCGAAAAGCTCAAGTATGGCCATAGGGGAGCAAATCAGCCGGTGGTTGACATTGACCGCGACAGGACTTATGTAACTTCGCAAAACCATGGCTATGCGGTTGTGGGGGACACACTTCCATCGGAAGTAGGGTATGTTTCGCATAAAAACGCAAACGATGGCACCTGCGAGGGAGTGAAGTATAAAAATGCCCCGGCATTCACCGTGCAGTTCCATCCGGAAGCGCACGGCGGTCCGCTTGATACGGCATATCTTTTTGATGAATTTATAAGCCTTATGGAAAAACACAAGGAGGATAAGTAAATGCCGCTCAGAAAAGATATAAAAAAAGTCCTTGTAATAGGTTCCGGCCCGATTGTCATAGGACAGGCTGCAGAGTTTGACTATGCCGGAACACAGGCATGCCGCGCCCTTAAACAGGAGGGACTTGAGGTTGTCCTTATAAACTCAAATCCCGCAACGATAATGACTGATAAGGCAATGGCTGATAAGATTTACATTGAGCCTTTGACGCTTGACGCGGTAAAAAGGATTATTGAAATAGAAAAGCCGGACAGCGTGCTTTCAACGCTTGGCGGGCAAACAGGGCTTACGCTTTCAATGCAGCTTGCCGCCGAGGGTTTTCTTGACAAGCATGGAGTGAAGCTTCTTGGGGCAAATCCGGAAACAATCCATAAAGCGGAGGACAGACAGGCGTTTAAGGATACTATGGAGAAAATCGGCGAGCCATGTATCCCCTCAAAGGTGGTTGAAACCGTTGAGGATGCGCTTGACTTTGCCAACAATGTGATAGGCTATCCCGTTATAGTGCGGCCTGCTTTTACCCTTGGCGGAACCGGCGGAGGAATTGCAGCAAACGAGGATGAACTTCGTGAAATTGCCGGAAACGGGCTTAGGCTTTCTCCGATAACACAGGTGCTTATTGAAAAGTGCATTGCCGGATGGAAAGAGATAGAATTTGAGGTCATCCGTGACAGCAAGGGAAACGTGATTACGGTCTGCTCAATGGAAAACTTTGACCCGGTTGGAGTGCATACCGGCGACAGCATAGTAATAGCGCCGGCGGTTACCTTGACTGACAGGGAGTATCAAATGCTTAGAACCGCAGCGCTGAACATTATTTCTGAATTAAAGGTTGAGGGCGGATGCAACTGCCAGTTTGCACTGCACCCGACAAGTTTTGAGTATGCGGTTATTGAGGTAAACCCGCGTGTGAGCCGTTCATCTGCTCTTGCCTCAAAGGCCACCGGTTATCCGATTGCAAAGGTTGCCACAAGAATAGCCATAGGCTATACCCTTGATGAAATCCTCAATCAGGTTACGGGAAAAACTTATGCTTGCTTTGAGCCGGCGCTTGACTATGTGGTTGTAAAATTCCCAAAATGGCCGTTTGATAAATTTGTGTACGGAAAGAGAACTCTCGGCACGCAAATGAAAGCTACCGGAGAGGTTATGGCGATAGGCACAAGCTTTGAGCAGGCAATGATGAAGGCCGTTCGCTCAATAGAGCTTGGACTTGACACAATGAGCCTTAAAAAATTTGAAGAGCTTTCTGATGAACAGGTAAGGCAGCGCCTTTGTGTTATAGATGACGAGCGTTCTTTCCTTGTGTTTGAAGCGCTTAAAAGAGGCATTTCCGTTGATGAGATACACGATGTAACGAAGATAGACAAGTGGTTCCTTGAAAAGCTTTTAAATCTTGTAAAGCTTGAAAAATGGCTTGCCGAGGGAGAGCTTACCGTTGAAAAATACGATATAGCAAAGCGTTTTGGATATCTTGACAGCACGATTGAGAGGATTTCAGGACAAAAATGCCCTGCAAGAAAACGTGCTGTGTTTAAGATGGTTGATACCTGTGCGGGAGAATTTAAAGCTGAAACCCCATATTTTTACTCAACATTTGATGAAGAAAACGAAGCAAAACAGTTTATTGAAAGGAAAAATACCGGCAAAAAGAAAGTTATTGTTTTCGGTTCAGGCCCGATAAGAATAGGGCAGGGCATAGAGTTTGACTACTGTTCAGTGCACTGCGTGTGGGCGCTTAAAGAAGAAGGCTATGAGGCAATCATCTGCAACAACAACCCCGAAACTGTTTCCACTGACTTTGATACGGGTGACAGGCTTTATTTCGACCCGCTTACCAAAGAAGACGTTGAGGCAATTATTGAAACCGAACAGCCGTATGGCGTTGTGGTGCAGTTCGGCGGACAGACTGCAATAAAGCTTACAAAGCATTTAAAGGAAATGGGCGTAAAAATACTTGGCACATCGGCTGACAGCATTGACGCCGCCGAGGACAGGGAACGCTTTGACGAGCTTTTGAGCAGATGCAAAATACCGCGTCCGGAAGGCTTTACCGTAATGAATAAAACGGAGGCTCTGGAAGCTGCAAACAAACTTGGATACCCGGTTCTCCTCAGGCCGTCTTATGTGCTTGGAGGGCAGAACATGATTATTGCCCACTCCGATAAGGATGTGGATGAGTATATGGATATAATCATGTCCCACACGATTGAAAATCCTGTGCTGATAGACAAATACATGATGGGCAAGGAAGTTGAGGTTGACGCAATTTGCGACGGTACGGATTTCCTCATCCCCGGCATAATGGAGCATATAGAAAGGGCCGGAGTACATTCCGGAGATTCAATATCGGTTTATCCGGCGCAGACGCTTTCAAAAAGCATAAAGGAAACCATTATCGAATATACAAGAAGACTTGCTATGGAACTTAAAGTAATGGGTCTTGTAAATATTCAATATGTGGTTTATAATAATCAAGTGTATGTGATTGAAGTAAACCCGCGTTCATCAAGAACGGTTCCATATATTTCAAAGGTTACCGGAATTCCTATGGTTGACATAGCAACCAAAATAGTTCTTGGTAAATCTTTAAAGGAACAGGGTTACCAGAGCGGACTTTATCCGGAAAGCGACTATGTTGCGGTAAAAGTTCCCGTTTTCAGCTTTGAAAAGCTCCATGATGTGGATACACAGCTTGGGCCGGAAATGAAATCCACAGGCGAATGCCTTGGAATTGCAAAGAATTTTGCCGATGCGCTCTTTAAAGGGCTTATTGCGGCAGGATATAAGATGAAACGCTCAGGCGGGGTGCTCATTTCGGTGCGTGATACGGACAAGCAGGAAATAATAGGGGTTGCGGATAAATTTGCAAGGCTTGGCTTTGAAATTTATGCCACAAGCGGAACGGCTTCTGTGCTCAACAGGAATATGATTGCGGCAAATGTGGTAAAGAAGGTTTCCGAGGGAGAACCAAATATAATGACTTTGCTTGAAAGCGGAAAGATAGATTATGTTATTTCAACTTCGGAAAAAGGAAGAAAGCCTGCAAGAGACAGCGTTAAGTTTAGAAGAAAGAGCGTTGAGCGCTCAATATGCTGCCTTACGGCAATAGATACAGCAAATGCGGTTGCCGATATTCTTGCTATGGATAAGAAGATAACCGAGGTTGAAATGGTGGATATTACCAAGATATAGCGCATCCGGTACGGAAAGGAATAATAGCTATGAAGTATATGCAGGGTAAGTATCCGATAATAGCAAGCACTACGCTTGCAAGGGAAATTTACGATTTTACCGTCTGCTGCCCTAAAATAGCAAGGGCGGCAGAGCCGGGACAGTTTGTTACAATTGCGGCGGATGGATTTCCGCTGCGCAGGCCGGTTTCGCTTTGCGGGATAGATAAGGAAAACGGAACAATCCGGCTTGTGTTTGAGGTAAGAGGCAAGGGCACAAAGGAAATTTCCCGTTTAAGAGAGGGCGATATGATAGATATTATCGCTCCGCTTGGAAGAGGATTCAGGCTTAAAGACTATAAGACGGCAATTCTTGTCGGCGGGGGAATAGGAACTCCGCCGATGGTGCCGCTTGCAAAAATATACGGTGAAAATTGCGTTGCGATAAGCGGGTTTAGAAGTGCCGCAAATGTCATTTTGCAGGAGGATTTTAAAGCCAGCGGCGCAAAGACCGTGCTTTGCACGGACGATGGAACAATGGGCAGAAAGGGCTTTGTAACTGCGGCTTTGAGGGAGGAAATAGAAATTAAAAAGCCGGATGTGATTTTTGCCTGCGGCCCGTCGCCTATGATAAAGGGCGTTGTGGATATTGCAAACGAGTATGGGATACCAAGCCAGATTTCGCTTGAAGAAAGAATGGGCTGCGGAATAGGGGCATGCCTTGTCTGCGCTTGCCGCACGGTGAGAAACGGCGAGGAGTTTTATGCCCATGTTTGTCAGGACGGGCCTGTTTTTGAAAGTAAGGATGTGATTTTTTAATGGCTGACATGAGGGTTAATATTGCCGGAGTTGAGTTTAAAAATCCTGTTATAACGGCATCAGGAACTTTCGGGTACGGCAGGGAGTATGAGCATTTCTTTCCGCTTTCAAAGCTTGGCGGCATATCCACAAAAGGAACTACGGCCGAAAAACGCAACGGGAATTTGGCGCCGAGAATTGCAGAAACACCAAGCGGAATTTTAAATTCGGTAGGACTTCAGAATCCGGGGATAGATAAATTTATAAAGGTTGAACTTCCAAATTTAAAAAGCAAGGATACGGTAATCATTGCAAACATCGCCGGATTCAGCATAGAGGAATACGCGAAAATCTGCGAAAAGCTTGATGGCACAAATGTTGATATGATTGAAATAAACATTTCTTGCCCTAATGTAAAGCACGGCGGAGCTGCTTTCGGAACTTCCTGCCAAAGTGCGGCGGAGGTGACAAAGGCTGTCCGTGCGTCGACAAAAAAACCGATTATTATAAAACTTTCGCCAAATGTAACGGATATAACCGAAATTGCAAGAGCGGTTGAGGCGGAGGGTGCGGATGCCGTTTCGCTTATAAATACGCTTTTGGGCATGAGGATAGATATAAATTCAAGGCGTCCGATACTTAAAAACAATGTCGGAGGACTTTCGGGAGCGGCAGTTTTTCCGGTTGCGCTCAGGATGGTTTGGCAGACCGCAAATGCAGTTAAAATTCCGGTTATCGGCATGGGCGGAATAAGCACATGGGAAGACGGGATAGAAATGATGCTTGCCGGAGCCTCTGCAATACAGGTTGGGGCGGCACTTTTTAAAAATCCTTTTGCAGCGGTTGAAATTATTGACGGAATGAACGATTATCTTGACAGAAAGGGAATAAAAAGCGTCAATGAAATTGTAAAGAAGGTACAGCCATGGTAACAACCACCGTATATTTAATCCGCCATGCGGAAGCTATGGGAAATATCAACGGAACATTTCAAGGCCACAGCGATTGCAAAATAAGTCCTAACGGGGAAAAACAGCTTGAACTTTTAAGGGAACGTTTTAGGGAAATTGAATACGACGCTGTTTTTTCAAGCCCGCTGAAAAGAGCGGTTGCAACAGCCGAGGCGGTAAATTTTTACCGCGGGCTTCCGATACATACCGATAAAGGGCTTATGGAAATAAACGGAGGAGTTTTTGAGGGACAGAAATGGACTGACTTGCCAAAGCTTTTTCCTGAGGCATATGATTTGTGGGAAAATAATTTCAGCAAATTTTACGTTGAGGATGGAGAAAGCATGGAAAGCGTTTTTAACCGCATAACGCTTGCAATAACCCAGCTTGCGGCAAGAAACAGGGGAAAGACCATAGCGGTAGTTTCGCATGGATGCGCAATAAGGAATTTCCTTTGCTATGCAAACGGCAAGCCTCTAAGCGAAATAGATGATATAGAGTGGGCGGAAAATACTGCGGTAAGCAAAATAGAGTTTGACGGAAATTTAAAGCCCTCGGTAATTTTTCAAAATGACGCTTCGCATTTGACTGAAAGCGAACTTACCATTGCAAAGCAGTCATGGTTTAAAAAAGAACTGCTTTCGGCAAAATAAAAAGCTTTTTAAAAATGAAAGGAACAGTGGCCGGATGAAAATAATGGCGGTTGATTTTGGCGATGCTCGTACGGGCCTTGCCGTTTGCGACAGGACGGAATTCCTTGCTTCTCCTGTTGGAGTTATAGAGGAAAAGGATTTTAACGCCTGTGTGCAAAAGGTTGCTTATGCGGCGCAGGAATACGATGTGAAGGAAATCGTAGTGGGCTTTCCTAAAAATATGGACGGCTCAGTGGGAGCAAGAGCGGAAAAGTGCAAGCTCTTTGCCTATGAGCTCTCAAAGCTTGTTGCAGTTCCGGTAAAGCTTTGGGATGAAAGAAGGACCACCATTTCGGCGCATAACATTTTAAATGAAACAAATGTAAGAGGCAAAAAAAGAAAAGAAATCATTGACGAGGTTGCCGCCGTGATTATCCTTGAAAGCTATCTTGAATTCAGAAAAAACAGCGAGAAAAAGGATTAGCCGTTTTCTTTTGAAAAGAGTTCTCTTGCGCCGACAATCAGGATGAATGCGGCAAAAATTTTTGACAAAAGGTCTGAACCTAAAATATTTGCAAAATAAGTTCCTAAAAATGCTCCCGCTGCTCCAAAGCATATCGGCAGGAGCATTTTTTTCCATTCAAAAGCAATAAGATGGTTTTTTCTATGCAAAATGATTGACAATATGGCAATAGGTACGAAAAAAACAAGGTTTATGCCTTGCGCTGATATTTGAGGCATATTTGCAAAGAGCGTCAGGTATATTATTAAAACCATTCCTCCGCCAAGTCCGAGAGATGCCGCAAGGCCTGCGAAAAATGCCGCAATAAAGGCAAAAATCATGTTCATGAAAGCAGCACTCTTATTCCGGAAATGATTAGCAAAATACCGAAAATCCTTTTAAGCATAATGGATGGGATTTTTTTGATTAAAAAGCATCCCGCCGCGGCCCCGCAAAGCCCGGGCAAAGCAAGCAGCAAAGCGGTTTTCCATTCAAAATTGCCTTTTTGCAGGTAAAAAAATATGCTTGCGGCGCTGATTGGCAAGATAAGGGAGATTGAGGTTGCATGAGCTTTTTTAGTTTCAAGTCCGGCAAGGCAAAGTGCAGGGACTGCTATAACCCCTCCGCCGGAGCCGAAAAATCCGTTTGCAAAGCCAATTGCAGCGGCAATTGCCGATAAAAGAGTTTTTTTCATAAAGCCTCCAAAACAAAAAACTTCCCGCGGGACACTAAAAGTGTTCCCGACGGGAAGCGTATAATTACAGTAAAAACGTGGATAAAAAATAATACCGCCCAGTCGTCGCGTGGTAAAATTAAACCCGCTCTCGGCAGGTGGGTATTGTCCTGAATGTTTCACGCTCCCTTCGTCCGCCAAAAGGCGGGAGGTCTGCAATCCGCATTCAGAGCCCAATTCCCTTTTATAAATGTGTTCGGATTTATAAAAACCACACACCATCGAACAGGGCAGAAATTATCCGAGGTATCCCTCAGTGCTATTTAGTATATCATAACTTAAATCAAATATCAATGGAAATTTTTTATTCAGCTCAAATGATGATGATTGCAGCCGCAGCCTTCGTCGCCGCATTCATCTTCATCGTCATCATCAAACATTGTTTCAATTCTTTCCATAAACATTTGTCCGATTCTATCAAATTCGTTGTCGTCATCAATAGAAACGAGAATTTCCTCATCGCCTTCAAACTGCGATTTAAGTATTACAAGTTCGCCGTCGCCTTCAAGCAGTTCTGAAGCTTCCGGGTAATAAGGCACCATTGCAAAATAACGCTGGTCATCGACTTCCATTACATCAAGCAGTTCAAAGGTCTGCTCCTTGCCTTCCTCATCCACGAGAGTGTAGAGGTCAGGAGTAAAATCTAAAGTATCGGACATATATACCTCCAAAAATAAATCTATTTGACACCCAACATTTTTATTTTACTATTTTATTATTTACATGTCAAGCGCAAAATGTAAAAGTAATATTAAACAAAGAAAATAATATTTTTTTAAAGAAAACTATTGACAATAAACAAATGATATGCTATATTATAACCAGGGAAAGAAAAAAGCTAAAATAGCTTAAAAAATCCCAAGATTAAACCCTAAGGCAAGCCAAAGCAAATGATATGAACCGGGAGGCCGGAAATCATCTTTTATAAAAGGCAAGACCAAAGGGTAAAAAGAATCGGAAAGGAAGCGGGTCCAATGGAAATGATAGAAGAACAAAAGTCAGAGAGTATTTCTTGCGGCTCGTTTGTAGCCGGGTTGTAATTAAAAGAAAAGCGGAAGGAAAAACTTTTAAGATTTAAGCCTTAAAAGAAAATCTTCAAATCGAAACGATTAGTTTTAAATTGAATGCAACCTAAGATGCCGCTGTTGATAAAATATACTTAGTTTTAATAATTAAAGGAGTTTTAGCCTAAAAGAAATTCTCTTTGACCGTAAAGCAAAAGGAAAACATGCCGGTGTATGCCGGAGGTTACGTCCTTTAAGGCTTTAAATAAAGGGCTACATAAAAATAATTTTGAAGGGTGAGTCCAATGAAATAATTATTTGAAAGCAAATTGTAGCTTGAAAACCTCTTTGAAAAAGGTGGTTAAAATGTGGAGCTAAGCTGATTTTACCGAATGCTTTAAAAGGGAAAGTGATGCGTATGCTCAAGAAAACAATTGCTTTCAGGACCTTGATTATTTGATGGATTGGAGTGAGACCACCAGAAAAGTCTGCTGGCGGGAATAACCGCAAAACTTAAATGGTTTCAATAGAGCTTTAAGTTTTTTTAAAAAGCCTAAGGGGGCTAAATATCAAAGAAGGCAAGGTGATATTTATGATGATCGGTTTGGTTCTTGCTTTCCATGATAGGAATGATTGACAAAAACTTAAAGGGGTGAGTCCAGCAGGATAGCAGGCAAAGTGATGAAAGTCACTTTAAAATGATTAGCGATTTAAATTGCCGGAAATTATCCGGTAGCTCAGGAGTGAGTCCAATGGCATAAAATGTCAGGCAGATTGTCTGATTGATGAATAAAGTTTCGGGGGTAGCCAGTAGGTTGCCCCCGTTATTTTTGGCTGAATAAAATGGAATATAATGGCAATACTCCTTTTAAAGGAGGAAACCGTTATGAAAAAAATTGATATCGCGCTTTTGGCCGGGCTTGTAATAGCAATCGTTGCTTCAAATTTAAGCGCTTTTGCGGATAAATACAGCGATATAAAGAGCAGCGTAATAAGACTTCATATACTTGCAAATTCTGACAGCAAAGGCGACCAGGAATTAAAACTTAAAGTGCGTGATGAAATCTTAAAGCAAACTTCGGATTTGTTTGACGACGACCTTTCGTTTGAGGAAACAGAAAAAAGGGTTGCTAAAAATCTTGATGTTTTTGAAGAAATAGCAAGAGAAACAATTTCAAGCAACGGGTATTCGTACCCTGTTAAATGCAGCTTTGTCAATATGGAATTTGATGATAGGG
>JAJUHO010000163.1 GCA_029267825.1 Oscillospiraceae bacterium | reverse complement strand
TCCCTGTGCGGCAAGATTTTTCATAAGCTCCAGCACTTCTCCGACCATTTCCGGGTCAAGTGCGGATGTCGGCTCGTCAAAAAGCATAACATCAGGGTTCATTGCAAGAGCACGGATTATGGCAA
The DNA here is from genome assembly GCA_029267825.1 of Oscillospiraceae bacterium. GTDB lineage: Bacteria > Bacillota > Clostridia > Oscillospirales > Ruminococcaceae > JAIHAL01. Next base: position 3,558 of record JAJUHO010000163.1, on the reverse strand, counting down.
TCCTTTGCTTTTGTCCACCGGAAAGCATTTGTGGATACTCATCCGCCTTGTCGGAAAGTCCTATAAGCGAAAGCAGCCTTCTTGCGTTTTCTTCCGCCTCAGCTTTTGTTTGCAGCTTTAAATGCACCGGCGCAAGGGTGATGTTTTCCATGACGGTAAGGTGCGGGAAGAGATTGAAATGCTGAAAAACCATTCCCATTTTTCTTCTTACCCTGTCTATATCGCAATGCTTGTCATTTATAAGCTCTCCCTCAAACCAAATCTCACCGCCGCTTGGAACTTCAAGCAGATTAAGGCATCTCAAAAAGGTGGATTTGCCTGAACCGGAAGGTCCCACTACAACAACCTTTTCCCCCTTTTTTATAGTTTCGGAGATGTTTTTAAGCACCACATTTTCTCCGTATTTCTTTTCAAGATTTTTAACGTCTATCACTTTTTGCAAGCCTCCTTTCAAACTTTCTTTGCAGCCAAGTCATGCCCGTAACCAAAATCAGATAAATAAGGGCAATTGAAATAAGCGGGAACATGGCGTCATACGTCCTTGCCTGAACGGCAACAGCCGCCTTTGTAAGGTCTGTTATTGCTATATATCCCACCACGGAAGTTTCTTTAAGAAGCGTTATAAATTCGTTGCCAAGCGCCGGAAGTATATTTTTTATTGCCTGCGGCAATATAATTTTCCGCATCGTAGTCCAAGCCGAAAGCCCCAGCGAGCGTCCGGCTTCCATTTGTCCCTTGTCGATTCCAAGTATCCCCCCGCGGACTATTTCGGCTACATACGCCCCCGAATTTATACCGAACGCAAGTATTGCTATCACTATTCCGTTGTCCACCGATTTAAGGATTATAAAATACATTATAAGCAGCTGCACAAGGGTTGGAGTTCCCCTTATGACTGTCAAATAAACATCAAAAAGCCTGTCAAGGATTTTCAGCCTGCCGCTCTGGTAGCACCAAACCTTTCCCACAGCCACGGTCATTCCGATAACGATTCCCAAAATTGCGGCAAAAAAGGTTATTACAAGCGTCACGCCAAGTCCGCTTGCAAAGGTTTTCCACCTGTCCTCCTCAATAAAAGTCTGCACAAACTTATCCGCAATAAAGCTTGCGGCAAAAATTTTAAATTTAAACATTCTTTTCAGCCTTTCAAAGATATTTGCTCAAAAAAAGTGAGGATAAGGTCATATCCTCACTTTAAGAAAACGCCATAGCATTTTACTTTGCCACATGATTTACAAGGAATTCGTCGATTTTGCCCTCGTCAATAAGCCTTTGCAGTGTGCTGTTTATTTGGTCAAGCAGTTCTTTGTTACCCTTTCTTACGGCAATTGCATATTCTTCCTCAGTTTTTGAGCCGTCAGCATAAACAAGCTCAAGACATTTCAGGCCCGTATTTTTTGCAACGATAGCCTCTGCAGGCAGCTTATCAATGACAACCGCATCAATTCTTCCGGACTGCAAATCCTGAACTGCGTTCATAGCGCTTGAATATCCGCTGCAAGAAGCTCCGGAGTCCTGCAAAACCCCTTTGACATCCTTGCCGTCATCGCCCTTATATCCGTTTATCTCGTCATTGACTATCATTTCACCGGTAGTTCCTGTCTGAACGCCTATTTTTTTGCCTGCAAGGTCTTCAAAGACGGTCACATTAACATCTTCAGGCACAATTATATACTGCACAGATTTTACATATTTAACTGAAAAATCCATTTGCTTTTCTCTTTCCGGAGTTACCGAAAGTCCGGAAGCTGCAAAATCGCCCTTTCCCGATGGTACTGCGGCAAGCACGCTTGAAAATTCCACATCCTTTATTTCAAGCTCAACGCCCAAATCCTTTGCTATTTCATTAGCAATATCGACATCCACGCCGACTACTTTTTCGCCCTCCTTGTATTCAAACGGAGCGAATGCGGCGTTAGTATACATTACAATTTTTCCCGACTTTTTAATATCATCAAGCGACCTTCCGCTTTGTCCGCATGCAGAAAGTGCCGAAACGCAAACAATTCCCGCGGCAAATGCGGCAAAAAACTTCTTTATCATCTTCATAACAAAATCCCCCAAAGCTCATCAATATAACATTAGTATTTTATCATAGAGCCATCCGAAAAGCAAGTTATAAATAAAAGTTTTAAAAACTATTTTCTTCAAATTTCATAAATTTATTTAAACATAGTGACTTTAATTTTTTCCCATTTTGCTTTAAATAAATGCATAATACATTTAAAAAAGCGGTCAAACCACATCTGACCGCTTAATTTTTTCATAAAATTTATGCAAGCGCCTTTCCAAGAGCTTTGCAATCCTCTTCAGCTTTTGCGTCGGGTGCCTCGTTGCAGATAACGCTTTCGCAGGCAAGCACGGCGCCGTCGTCTATGCAAGTTTTTTCCCATGTCCGCATCCATTCGCCGTCGCCCCATCCGTAAGAGCCAAACAAAGCTATTTTTTTGCCCTTAATTTTTGTTTCGCAGCTTTTAAACATAGGTTCAAACTCGCTTTCCTCCAATTGTTCAGCTCCCATTGATGGACAGCCGAATGCAATTGCGTCAAAGTCATCCATCATATCCGCGTTAAATTCTGCGGCAGAGAACAAAGCAACCTCTGCACCCGCGGTTTTTGCCCCTTCGACGACATTTTTAGCCATAGCCTCGGTATTGCCTGTTCCGCTCCAATATACTACTGCAATTTTGCTCATAAAACATAATCCTTTCCATTTTTGATTTTTATTTGCATATTAAACAGCCACAGTAAGCTGAATAACACTTTTGCCGTTTTTCCAAAGTTTTTCATATATTTCCCTGCATCTGCTGTACCTTTTAAAAATTCTAACTGCCTCATCTTCGTTGCAATAAACCTTCCAATATCCTGCGCATTTGCTTTTCTTCCCATTGTTGTTTATAAATCCGACAACATCATTAAGGGGATATCCGAGAAAAATTCCTATTTCATGTGGAAAACCTGCCGATTGATTTATTCTTTCCTCCAAACGGAACAATATTTTATCAAGATTGAATTCTGAGTATCCATAAATCTTTAAAAAGTTTTCAACGTTTTGTTCTCTAATGCTTTTTTCAAGCATATTTGGCCTGTACACATACACCAGAGCCCTTTGTTCATTCCGGCTCATCACCTTAAATTTAAGTTTTTTAACCTCAAGCATTTCCCCAAGCCGTTCAATATTATCCTCAAATTCCTCCTTATTTTTATACTTGCAAGCAAACAAGCTTCCTATTTTCAATCCTGCAAGCGTTGGCGCGCAATGTTCTATCAAATATTTTTCAAGCATCAGCCTCTTCCTCTCAACCATACAATTTTCAATTAAGTTTTAATTTTATTTTTGGCGTGGTGCTTTTTAGTTAGCAATAGCTAACACCATCTTTTAAAAACAGGCGGGTTTAAAAATCTCAATGATTTACGTCCGCCAGCGCAATTCATTTGGTTAGATATTGCTAACTTAGTTGCAAAAATAAAAAACACTTTAAAAGTATTCTTGTTAAGTATATTATGCCATAGTACCCCCTAATTGTCAATAGACATTTAAAACAAAAAATCCAAACC
>JAJUHO010000078.1 GCA_029267825.1 Oscillospiraceae bacterium | reverse complement strand
TTCGCCATCCATTGAAAATGATGCCTTATAAGTTCCGTCTTCAAGTCCGGTCACGGTCTGGCTTAAAGACATATTTACAGTCGATGAGCTTCCGTTCCAAAAATTAAACATTTTAGTAGAATTGTTTGTTGCCCATTGGTCGGTTTTTATACTATAACTGACATTATCCCATGAGCTGAAATTTACTGTCCAGCCGTCAGTGTTGCCGGTTTCAAAATTGCCGTTTATAACTTCAATTTCTTCATAATCATTTTGTGCAGAAATTTTTATGCTGCCAAAAGGCAAAAAACCCCAAAACAAAAGAAATGCAACAACTACGCATAAAAAATGTTTGGCTTTTAAAACTAACTTCTTCATTTCTTCCTCCGCATAAATACTATAATTTTTACATTCAAATAATGCCGTGTCCCGCTTAAAAAGAAGGGCTGCTGCGACTTTTGCAACAACCCTTCCTTTTGTACAGCTTATGATTTTTTAAAATGGTTGCAATTGCCTGTTTGATAACTTCATAGTTTAAATTGCAACAAGTTAATTAGCCTTTTTCTTTGCTACATATTCAGCTGCCTGACGGTTCATTTCATCTAATACATCCTTAATTCCGGCGCTTTCCAATGCAGCTTTCATTTCTTCAATTGTTTTATCAACATCATCTACAAGTCCGTTTTTCAATGGGCTGTAATAATTGCCAAGTGCAGCTTCTACTGCTGCAAACTGTGTGCTTACTTTAGTTGCATCAAAGTTAAATCCATCGTATACATGCTCTGGCTTGATGTTGTTGTTAAATGCTTCCTTTAACGCATCATATGTATCATCCAACGGAGTTCTGTTTTCAATAAATTCTGTTCTTTGAATTTTTGCATTGTTCCAGCCCCAGTTGCAGTTTTTGCTTACTCCATAACCGCTCTCGTCAATTACTTTATACTGGTTATCGCCTACTGCCTCCCAATGCTTTCCTTCAATGCCGAGCATTGCAAGGTCATAAACCTCAGGGTTGGTGTAGAATTCATTTAATACCATCATAGCTCTTTCTTTGTGCTTGCTGTTTGCATTTATTCCCACGCCATTGTTAATGTACGAGTTAACCTTTTTCGGTTGAGAAGCATTTGGATCAACAATTGTGACATTCCAGTCCGGATGTTCTGCATTAGCCTGTTTTGCATAAGTCATGCAGCTTCCGAGGTTCCAAATCAAAGTTGCAGTTTTTCCGGTAAGAAGGCCTGTCTGTCTTTCATCCGTTGAATTCAATATATCTTTTGACCAGCATCCAGCATCGGCAAGTTCCTTCATCTGGTGGCAGTAATCACGGAAACCATCCCAGTCAAGGATATATTTGAACTCTAAATCATTCGGGTCCTGCATGTTATAAAGAACAAGCTCTCCACCTTGCGGCGCTCCACCTGTAATTGAATAACCTTTTGATTGGAAATATGTAAACCAAAGTTCACCTTGGCCTGCATAGATACCATCCGCAGCGCAAGCTTTATAGAATTTAACCAAATCATCCCAGCTCGAAATCTTATCAATGCCGTATTTTTTCATTAAATCGCCGCGTACAGCTATAACATCCTGTCCAAATTCGTTTGCATAGTTTGGAACCATGTAAATCTTTCCGTCAATTTTAGCCTGATCCCATGCTACTTTAGGCACAACATCCCAAATGCCCGGTGCATAAGTCTTAATGAAATCTTCCGACAAAGGAGCAAATCCACCCAAAGCAACTGTCTGCTCATAATGACACCAGCTTGATGCTGTAAAAATCAAATCGAAATTCTCTTGAGAAGAAAACAAAAGTGAATACTTTGTATCATGCTCGCCCCACGACAAAAATTCCACATTCAATGAGCAGTTCAATTTCTTTTCCAAAATCTCATTGATTTTTCCATAAACCTCGTCAAAATCCGGTGTCCTTTCACCAATCAGATACATGGTTAAATCCACATGCTCTGATGTATCAACAGCACTTGCAGCACCGCTTTCCGAAGAAGCACCCGAGCTTTCCTTGCTGTCTGTTGATTTACTGTTAGCGTCCGAATTTCCATTGCCGCATCCTGCAAGCATGGTTCCTGCCATTGCAGCAGTCAGTGAAATTGCTGCTAATTTTTTCATTGCCTTTCTCATAATATTCTCCTTTTAATTATAAAATTTAATGCTTGATTCGCATTTTTAAACTAATGAATGGCTTAACCCTTTAATGCCCCTATTGTAATGCCTTGAACAAAGTATTTTTGAACAATTGGATATGCCAAAACAATCGGTCCGGTTACAACAATGGTAAGCGCCATCTTTAAAGACTGTGTGGGAAGCGTTACAGAACCGGCTACGCTGCTGGCCGCCGAATTTGAAAGCAATTTCTTGTATGCTTCAATATTGTTTACTTTCTGATAAAGGAAGTACTGCAACGGATATTTTTCTTCACTCTTTATGTAAAGCATGGCATTATACCAGTCATTCCAGTAAGCAAGCGCTATAAAAAGCCCGACCGTCGCAAGCGCAGGTTTAATAAGCGGAAAAACAATCTCAAATAATGTACGGAACTCTCCACAGCCATCAATTTTTGCCGCTTCAATAAGCGAATCAGGAAGCGCCTTAATATAGCTTTTCATAATAAGTAAATTGTAAACACTAAATATCAACGGAAGCAATAAAGCAAGGTAGTTGTCACGAAGATTTAATGTCCGCGTAATCAAGATGTAATACGGAACAAGTCCGCCTGAAAACAACGTGGTAAAGTAAAAGAAGAACGAAAATGCATTTCTCCATTCGAAATCTTTTCTTGACAAAACATATGCCGTCATGGTTTGAAGCAAAAGACCAACGACAGTTCCTACAGCCGTAAGTACGATAGTTGTAGCATAAGCCCTAAATACAACATAAGGTTCTTTAAATACTGTTTTGTACGCCTCTAAGCTGAAATCCTGCGGCAAAAAGCTGAAACCATTTTCGATAATTGCTTTTTCGGAAGAAAAAGAACCTGATACAATCATAATAAATGGAGCCAGACAGAACAAGGCAAGCAGCCCTAAAAACACGTACGCAATAACATTAAGCGCAATAACGTCCGAACCTGTTTTTATCTTATTTGAATACTTGAAACGTGACACTTTTTCGCCCCCTTAAAACAATGTATAGTCTTTATCATATAAACCGACTAATTTATTTACAAGCAGAATTGTCACAAAACAGAGAACCGACTGATACAAGCCGACCGCCGCTGACATGCCAAAGTCATTGCTGCTGATTAAGGCACGGAATGTCAATGTGTCAATTACATCTGTATAGTTATACAGCAATCCGTTGCCTCCAACCAGATTGTAGAACATATCAAAATTACCTTTAAAAATACCACCTACTGACAACAGCAGCAATATAACTGTAGTCGGCATAATCATTGGTATTGTCACTTTGAAAATTCTCTGGAATACATTGGCCCCGTCAATTTTTGCCGCTTCATAAATTGAAGTGTCAATCCCCATGATTGCCGCCAAATACATAACCGAACCGTATCCTATTCCCTTCCATACGCTAAAAAACAAAAGGATAAACGGCCATACTTCAGGTGTTGTATAAAAAGAAACCTTTTCTTTGCCAAAGAAAGTAAGAATACGATTTAAAAATCCGTAATCCGAGCTGAATATGTTAAATGCCATAACGCCTACGATAACCCATGAAATAAAGTATGGCAAAAACATGAGCGACTGTGTTATCTTGCGAAAGTATTTGTTGTGAATTTCAGTAAGAAGAATTGCGGCCGCTATCTGTGCAATTGTATTTACCGCAATAAACAAAGCATTATATAACACTGTATTTCTGGTTACCAGCCCTGCTTGTCCCGACAAAAAGAAGAATTTGAAATTCTCAAAGCCGTTCCATGGGCTTCCCCAGATTCCGCCGGCATAATTGTATTTTTTGAACGCCATTACAATTCCGGTCATTGGATAATAAGCAAAAATCAATGTATAAATTACTGCCGGAGCAAGCATAAGCAGAAATGCTCTATACATATACAGCTTTTTTAAAAAGCCTTTAAATCCACTCTTTTTCGTTTTCATAGTTTTCCTTTCCTTAATGCGCAGCATTGTTTATCATGCTCATTTTTTAAACCGTTGACTTTTTAAGCAAAATTTCATGGTTCATAATTATTTTACGCTGGACGCTGCCTCCTGAAATAAGCTTTATCAGTGTGGTCGCAGCTGTTCCGCCAAGCGCATGGACATCAATATTTATTGATGTTATCGGAGGATTGTTGTTTTCAAGCATGAAGCTGTTGTAAAATGAAGCAACCTTTATTTCTCCGGGAACGCTTATGTTCTTTTCCCGCAGCTTTGTCAAAACCCTTCCGCATATCAAATCGTCACCGGTTATTATGCAATCAACGTTCTTTTTAAGTATTTTTGAAACCGCGCTGTCCACCATGGGCATGCTGCCTGCATTTTGAAAAATAATCGATTGGTCAGCTATCCTGTCGCATTCGAGAAATCCGCGCATAAAGCCATCATAACGCCGCCGGTTTACTATGTATTCAAGATTGCCCACAATCAAAGCAATGGATTTTATACCCATCCTAATTAAAATTGAAGTCATCTCGCTGCACGCTGCCGTCATATCATTATCAACCTGCACCGCATTTTTATCAACGGTTTCGCCGATTACCACAAAAGGAACATTCATCTGCTTTAAAAATTCCACAGGCGAATCATGCTTTAACGAACGTGTAAGTATCACTCCGTCAACCTTATGGTTTATCACCATTCTTTTAAGGCTTGATATGTCATGTTCGGAGCTTGCCGCCACAAGCACATCATAATCCCTGCTTGCCGCAGTTTCACATATTCCCATAAGCACACGCTGGAAAAACGGGGTTTCTGCGGCATCCGCATCAGATGGTATAACAACGCCTATATTGAATGTTTTTGAATGCGCAAGGCTTCTTGCTATCGCATTGGGCATGTAATTATGTTCCTTTGCATAAGAAAGCACAAGGTTGCGCGTGGCCTCGCTCACCCTGCCCTTTCCGGAAATAGCACGCGATACGGTTGTTTTAGATAAATTAAGCGCTTTTGCAACGTCATTTATTGTAATATCCTTCAAAATTTCTCCGTTTTTGTTTTCTGTCATTTCATCACCTCCATGCGCAATCGGTTGTCTTATGTGGTAAGTATAACATACAAAAAACGCCTCAACAATGTACAATTTATACATAAATAATATCTTGTATTTATTATACCTTTACAAATTAAACGTATTATCAGGCCATTTTAAAACATTTTTGCGCAACCGGTTGTTTAGTGTTGCGCAATAAAAACGCATTGCATCCACACGTTTTTTTGTCGCTTTATACAAATCAAAATAATGCAAATCAAAGCCCTTGACTTTTCACGTTAGCAGTGGTAAACTTTAATCAGAAAGGTTAGAGTAGGCTAACATTAGGCTTGTTGGAAAGGAGTGGGCTTTATGCCTCTTACAATGGCTCCAAACGGAGTTCAAACCCGCATTAAAAAAATCAACGGCAGGGATGAAACAAAACGCTTTCTTGAAAACCTCGGTTTTGTTGAGGGTGCATTTTTAACCGTAATTTCAGAGCTTGGCGGAAATATGATAATAAATATAAAAGATACCCGCATTGCCATAGATAAAACCATGGCAAACAGAATTATTGTGGAGCAATGAAAGGAAGATTTTTTATATGAAAACACTTAAAGCTGCAAAATGCGGCGAAACCGTAAAGGTTGTAAAGCTTGACGGTGAAGGCGCGGTAAGGCGCAGAATCATGGATATGGGCATAACCAAAGGCGTTGAAATTTATGTGCGCAAGGTAGCTCCTCTTGGGGACCCGATTGAAGTCACCGTAAGAGGCTATGAGCTTTCTTTAAGAAAAGCTGATGCCGAAATGATTGAGGTTGTTTAATTTTTGCCAACAGGTTAGTTTTGGCTAACTTAAATCAAAAAACAGGAGGATGGCTATGTCTTTGAAAATTGCCCTTGCGGGCAACCCAAACTGCGGAAAAACTACAATGTTCAATGCGCTTACCGGCAGTTCGCAATATGTTGGCAACTGGCCCGGAGTTACGGTTGAAAAAAAGGAAGGACGGCTTAAAGGTTTTAAGGACATTACTATTGTTGACCTTCCGGGGATATATTCCCTTTCCCCATATACTTTGGAAGAAGTCGTAACAAGAAATTTTCTTATAAACGAAAAACCTGACGCAATTATAAACATTGTTGATGCTTCAAATCTTGAACGCAATCTTTATCTTACAACACAGCTCTTGGAAACCGGCATACCAATGGTTATTGCCCTTAACATGATGGATATCGTCAAAAAACGCGGCGATAAAATAAATGTCAAAAAGCTTTCCGAAGAGCTTGGGTGCGAAATAGTGGAAACCTCCGCCCTTAAAAACGAAGGTTCATTTGACGCAGCAAAAAAAGCAATAGAGGCCGCAAGCCGCGAATTTTTGCCAAAGAAAATCTTTTCAGACGAAATTCAAAAAACGCTTGCTGAAATAGAAAGCATTTATCCCGTAAATGAAAATTCATACTGGTTTTCTTTAAAGCTTTTTGAAAGAGATCAAAAGGTTTTGGAGCAGTTAAATCTGCCCGGCGATAAAAAATCGGAAATAGAGAAAAAAATCTCCGCTTGCGAAGAAAGTCTTGACGACGACAGCGAAAGCATCATCACAAACGAGCGCTACAATTATATTTCGGGAATAATTTCCTCCTGCCTTAAAAAGAAAGGTTCCGGCATGACGGTTTCGGACAGGATAGACATGATTGCAACAAACAGAATTCTTGCCCTGCCGATATTTGCCGCAGTAATGTTTCTTGTTTACTACATCTCCGTTTCAACACTCGGCTCAGTGCTCACCGATTTTGTCAACGACACAATCTTTGGCAATCTTACGGAATGGCTGCGCGGTATGCTTGAAAGCCTTGGAACCGCCGAATGGATGACCGGCCTTGTAGTGGACGGAATTGTAGCCGGAGTCGGCGCTGTGCTTGGCTTTGTACCGCAAATCATGCTTTTGTTTTTCTTCCTCTCAATCCTTGAAGACTGCGGCTACATGGCAAGGGTGGCATTTATAATGGACAGGATTTTCCGCAAATTCGGGCTTTCAGGAAAATCGTTCATCCCCATGTTGATTTCATCCGGCTGCGGAGTGCCCGGCATAATGGCATCAAGGACAATTGAACAGGAACGCGACCGCAAAATGACGATAATGCTCACAACGTTCATTCCTTGCAGCGCAAAAATTCCGATAATAGCGCTTATGGCAGGCGCACTTTTCGGAGGCAACGCTTGGATTGCTCCTTCTGTTTACTTCCTTGGTGTTGCAATGATAATCATCTGCGGCATAATATTAAAGCAAACAAACCTCTTTAAAGGCGACCCGGCGCCGTTTGTGATGGAGCTTCCGCAATACCACATACCATCTGCCAAGGGCGTGCTGATACATATGTGGGACAGAGGAAAATCGTTCATAATTAAAGCCGGAACGGTTATTTTCGCCGCTTGCGGAATAATCTGGTTCCTCTCCTCTTTCGGCTGGCAGGACGGTTCCTTTGGAATGGTCGAGGGCGATGGCAGCATGCTTGCAAAATTCGGCTCAATTCTTGCTCCCCTTTTCATCCCTCTTGGCTTTGGCAACTGGCAGTCTGTGGCGGCATCCATTTCCGGACTTGTGGCAAAAGAAAATGTGCTTGCAACCTTTGGAATACTCTTTAACGTTTCCGGAGAGGCCACGGAAGAAAATGCGGAGCTCTTATCAAGCGTTGCGGCAATGTTCACTCCTGTTTCGGCATATGCTTTCATAGCCTTCAACATGCTCTGTGCTCCTTGCTTTGCGGCAATCGGCGCCATAAGGCGTGAAATGGGTTCAGCCAAGTGGACGCTCATAACAATTGCTTTTCAAACCGGAGTAGCCTACATTGTCGCACTCTTGATAAACCAAATCGGAAGCATATTCCTTGGAACGGGAAGCATTTTTGGAGCAGCCGCATCAGTTTTAGTTGCCGTTCTTGCAGTTGCAATTCCGGTAATTTCCTCGAAAAAAAGCTTAAAGCCTGCGCAAGCAAAGGCGTGAAAGGAGAATATTTATGGCTGCAACAATTATTATAGGCGCCATTGTTTTAACTTTAAGTATATTTGGCATAAGAAAATACATAAAGGACAGCAAAAAAGGAGGCTGCGGCTGTGGCTGCGACCACTGCCCAAATTCCGGCAAATGCCACTAAACATAAAAAAATCCCCGCTATTTTACAACGGGGATTTTTTTATGTTTAAAATTACATCTTGTATATTTCTTCGCTGGTAAGAAGGCGGATGCCGTTTTTCTGCAAAACCTCTGCGGCATTTTCGCTGTTTTCAACCCTAAGTATCACAAATGCCGTATTGTCCGTCTTGCTTATAAAAGCATACATATACTCTACGCTTATTCCGTTTTGGTAAAGCACCTCCATTGCCTTGGCAAGCCCTCCGGGTTTATCCTCAATGCCTATGGCAATCACATTTGTAAGGGTGACCGAATAATCTGCATCTTTTAAAGCTTCAAGCGCTTTGTCGGGATCATTTACAATAAGTCTTAAAATTCCAAAATCACGAGTGTCGGCAATCGAAAGGGCACGAATGTCAACGCCTTTTTCCCCCAAAAGCTTTGTAATGGAGGACAATCTGCCGGGCCTGTTCTCAACAAAAACAGAAAGCTGTTTAATCAACATTTAAATCCCTCCTGTAAAAATATATTTTAATATACTTTAAGTATATTACTTTTTGCGCTTGTCTATAACCCTTACTGCCTTACCTTCGCTTCGTGCTATCGTCTTAGGTTCTACCAAACGGATTTTAGC
>JAJUHO010000095.1 GCA_029267825.1 Oscillospiraceae bacterium | reverse complement strand
GCCGAAATGGCAATGGGCTGGTCATACATAACAGTATCCGCAATAATCGGGATAATTCTTTATCTAATCATCCAGTCTGTCGAACGCCGTGCTATAAAATGGCACGCTTCACAAAAATAAATTTAAAAGCAAAGGGGTAATTTTACATGAAAAGCAAATTCTTAAAAGGCATAGGCATCTTTTTGGCTCTTAGCATGGCAACCATTGCCGGAGGCTGCGGCTCATCGGCTTCTTCAAGCTCATCTGAAAGCGCATCATCCAGTTCTCAGGCATCAAGCTCATCTTCAGAATCAGAAAGCTCATCCGCCGAAAGCGGAAAGCTTGACAAAATGACACTGCAGCTGAAATGGCTCCCGCAGTCGCAATTCATGGGCTATTATGTCGCAAAAGTAAAAGGGTATTATGAAAATGAGGGCATAGACCTTGAAATACTTCCCGGCGGAAGCGACATTATCCCAGAACAGCAGGTTTACAACGGAGTTGCAGACGTTGGTGTGACTTGGGTTTCAAGCCTGCTTAAATATCAAAGCCAAGGCTGGGAGCTTAAAGAAACCGCGCAAATTTTTCAGAAAAGCGCAATGCTGCTTGTTTCCAAAAAATCAACCGGCATAAATACTCCCGCTGACCTTAAAGGCAAAAAGGTAGGCTCTTGGTTTGGCGGAAACGAATATGAGCTTTACGCAATGATTGAAAATGCCGGCCTTAACCGTGAAAAAGATTTGACTCTTGTCCAGCAGGACTACACAATGGACCAACTGATAAACGATGAGGTTGACGCCGCTTCGGCAATGACTTATAATGAATATGGTTTGCTTCTTGAATCTGGCTTCAAGGAAGAGGATTTGAACAAACTTGACATGAACGACTACAACTGCGCAATGCTTGAAGACTGCCTGTTCTCAACATCAGAATGGCTTGAAAAAAACAAAGACCTTTATGTCCGTTTCTTAAGAGCTTCGATAAAGGGCTGGCAGGACGCTTGTGAAAATCCGGAAGAAGCCGGAAAGATTGTATATGAAGCCGACAAAAGTGTTTCGCTCGAACATCAGGTTTACATGGCAAAGGAAGTTGCCAAGCTTGTTGTTCCTCAAGGCTTTGACAAGACAAAAATCGGGTACATAGACATGGCCGCCGTAAAGCAAACTGCGGATTATTCACTTAAATACGGACTTTTAACAAAAGCGGCCAATATTGACGAATGTGTTGATTCTTCTTGTTGGGAAGAAGCCGTTAAGCAATAAATCCTTGCCGGCCTTGCGAATTTAAAAAATGGGGGAATTTTTATGAAGAAAATCTTGGTGAGCGGCTGCCTTTACGGCTGGATTGTCCGATATGACGGGCGCAGCATCCCTTGCCTTGACAAACGCTTTTTAAAATGGAAGGAGGAAGGCAGGCTTATACCGTTTTGCCCGGAGGTTTTCGGCGGACTTGAAACCCCACGCCCTGATTCGCAGCGCGTTGACGGCAAAATTCTTACCAGAACAGGCATTGATGTCACACAAGAATATCTTAAAGGCGCTCTTGAAGCAGTACGTCTTGCAAAAGAAAACAACATTGCTTTTGCAATAATGAAAGAAAACAGCCCATCCTGCGGAAGCAACTTTATTTATGACGGCTCGTTCACAGACATAAAAATCCCGGGGGAAGGGCTTACAACCGAACTTTTGCGAAAAGAAGGCTTCGTTGTCCTCAGCGAAAACCAAATTGATGAGGCAGAAGAAATGCTTAAAGAAGCGGAATGAAATAAATGCGCGGGGATTTAAAGTCCCTGCGCATTCTCATTTTTTCAAAAATAAAAAGACAAACTTTTCTTAAACGAAAAATCCGTCCCCAAACAAATCATCTATCAAAAAAATTATAATTATAAATGTCCGCAAAGTTTATATGGTAAGGTGAAAATTTATCTTCCCTGTAATCCTTGCCCTCGGTTTTAAATTCGTTGGAATTTTTCTCTGCTTTGCTTTTGGAAACACCATGCATCCTAAGGCCCATGGTATTTTCCATTCCTTCTCCCGAAACAACATAAAGCTTTGCATCAAAGGTCTGGCAAAAAAGCCTTATCAAATACAAATCCAGTGATAGTGAATTTCCATTAAACTCCCCTTTCCCCCCATAAGCGCAGTATTTTTCGGGAATATCTGCAAATTCACATCTGCCGCCGGTAACGGCAACAAGCACATCCTTTGCCACCTTTTTTGCAACAACGCTTATCGACGGAATACCTTCACTGTTTTTTATAACATGCAGCATCATTTCAAGCAGACAATTTACAAATCTTTCTTCATCCGCCTCCACAAATAAATCCTGCTCGATTTCTATACGGATGCAGGATTTTTTTGCGCCTAAAATAGATTCAAAATTCCTTTTTGCCTCTTCCAGCACAAGGCTTAAATTCAAAAGCCTTTTATTCGATAAGCCGTAAACATATTTTGATATTTCATTTACATCCTTTATTGCTTTAAGTATTCGGTAGCAATCCCTCATTTGCAGGTTTACCATTTCAATTTCATTGTAGCTTTCGGTTGCCTCCAATGTTTCATAAAGCAAACCCGCCGCATTGCTTATCCCAAAAACCGATTGTCTTATCTTTGCTTCAATATTGGAATAGTAATCCATTACCGGCTTTATCTTTACAAGATCAAGCACGGTATTTTCACTGACTGTTTCTATAATAAAAATTTTAGGCTCACCTTCATGCGCTATAACGTTAAAACAGCAAGACACCCCCTCGCGCGAACAGGTATAAAATCCCGACCGCAGAGGGAGCGGTGTTTCTTCCCCAAAAAGAACAAGAGCATTTTTTCCTTTGAAAGCCATTTCAAGTTCAGGAGAATTTGCCCAAAAAATATCAAGGTTTTCATCCGCAAAAAAAGTTTTTAACTTTGAAGACGAATAAATCCCTTTTAAAAATTCAAAATAATCAGTGTTCATTTAAGAAACAATCATACCCTTCCGTGCTTTTACGCTTTAAATTAACAAAATTCTAATAGCAATTGTAAAATATCAGAAATTTTATACAAAAATTTAAGTAAATTTTTATAACTATTATTATATCAAAATAGCGCAACAAAATTCAAGGGGTTTTAATAAAATAGCCGATTTAAACAAAGTTTGAAAGCTTTAAAACTACCAATTAGGCATTTTTCAGAATTAAAAAATTATGGTTATTTTTTTGTCAAAGTACTTGTAAAAACGGGACAAATGGTATAAAATATAGATATAAAAAAATTTTAGGAGGATTATAAAAATGGCAGTTAAAGTAGCTATCAACGGATTCGGACGCATTGGCCGTCTGGCTTTCAGACAAATGTTTGCGGCTCCCGGGTATGAAGTTGTTGCAATCAACGACCTCACCAACCCTAAGATGCTCGCTCATTTGTTGAAATATGACTCGGCTCAGGGCAAGTATGCGCTCGCCGACAAGGTTCAGGCAAAGGAAAATTCTATTGTCGTTGACGGCAAGGAAATTGTAATTTATGCTGAAAAGGATGCAAGAAACCTTCCTTGGGGCAAGCTCGGCGTTGACGTTGTTCTCGAATGCACAGGCTTCTACGTTTCAAAGGAAAAGTCACAGGCTCATATTGATGCAGGCGCAAAGAAGGTTGTTATTTCCGCTCCCGCAGGAAACGACCTCCCGACAATCGTTTACAGCGTAAACGAAAAGACTCTTAAGCCCACTGATACAATCATTTCCGCAGCTTCCTGCACAACAAACTGCCTTGCTCCTATGGCAAAGGCTCTCAATGATTTTGTTCCGATTGAAAAGGGATTTATGACAACCATTCACGCTTATACAGGCGATCAAATGACTCTTGACGGACCTCACCCCAAGGGCGACCTCAGAAGAGCTCGTGCTGCTGCTTGCAACATCGTTCCTAACTCAACCGGTGCTGCAAAGGCAATCGGACTTGTTATCCCTGAACTTTCCGGAAAGCTTGATGGAGCCGCTCAGCGTGTTCCTGTTCCCACAGGTTCTACAACCGAACTTGTTGCCGTTGTAAACGGAAAGGTTACAAAGGATGAAATCAATGCTGCAATGAAGAAGGCCGCTTCTGAATCTTTCGGCTACACCGATGAGGAAATCGTTTCTTCCGACGTTATCGGAATGACTTACGGTTCTCTCTTTGATGCTACACAAACAAAGGTTACAGACCTTGAAAACGGCAAGACACTTGTTAAGGTTGTTTCTTGGTATGACAATGAAAACTCCTACACAAGCCAGATGGTAAGAACCATCAAGTATTTTGCTGAACTCAAGTAATTTTAAAAAATTGCGCGGAGCAGTATGCTCCGCGTTTTTTCTTTTATAGAAAATATTTACTTTTTTGTTTTTTGGTATTATAATAATAGAAAGAAACTATGATTTCAAGGAGGGTCAAACGTGATTTTTTATTTTTCGGGAACAGGAAACTCTCTTTATGCGGCTAAAATAATTGCCGAAAAACAAGGAAGCAAAATTTTTGATATTTCGCAAAGGCTTAAAGACAACCAGCTTATATTTGTCCCCGAGGAAGGAGAAATTGTGGGGTTTGTTTTCCCAGTTTACGCATGGGCCCCGCCGCAGATAGTGCTTGAATTCATTCAAAAAATGAGTCTTGCAAGGAAGGATAATTATATATTTGCACTTGCCACTTGCGGAGGCGAAGCAGGAGGCTGCATGGATTTACTGCGCTCTTTCATGATGAAAAACAAAATCCCTCTCAATGCGGATTTTTCCCTCCTAATGCCGGATAATTTTTTCTATTATTCGCAAAAAAATGCGCATGAAGAAGCTCAAAAAATCCTTAATAACGCAAATGAAAAGCTTTTGAAGATAAATGAAGCCATATCAAAAAGGCAAAATGGAAGCTTTTCCGAAAAAGGAAGCCTTGCAAAATTTAAAACAGGAATTATCTCTCCCCTTTTCAATCGTTTTTATGACCCGTCAAAAAAATTCTATACAAATAAAAAATGCACTTCCTGCGGCTTTTGCGCAAAAATATGTCCCACAAACAACATATCATTTAATTCCGGCCAAAAACCGGTCTGGGGAAAAAGCTGCATTGCCTGCCTCGGTTGCCTTAACAGATGTCCTTTTGCGGCAATAGAATGGGGCTCTAAAACCATAGGAAAGAAAAGGTATTATAATCCATTTTGCAAATCGGAATAAAATGGAAAAGTTTCAATTTTTCCCATATAACCCTTTAAAAATGTGTTGACAAACAAATTCTTAAAGTATATAATAAATAATTAACCGACACTGAAAGGAGGATATGGCTTTGACAAAGGAAAATTTTAAAACCATTGCAGAAAACAGGGCTGCAAGGCATAATTATTTTGTTATAGAAAGCTTTGAAGCCGGAATAGAGCTTTGTGGAACCGAAGTCAAGTCAATCCGCAACGGTTCGGTTAACCTTAAAGACAGTTGGTGCACAGTTGACGACGGGGAACTTTTTATTAAGGGCATGCACATATCCCCATACGAAAAAGGGAATATTTTTAACAAAGACCCTTTAAGAGTGAGAAAGCTGCTTATGCATAAGCGTGAAATTATGAGGCTTTTCGGCATGACAAAACAGGAAGGCCTTACGCTTATCCCGCTTTCAATTTACTTTAAAGGTTCAAGGGTAAAAGTGCAGCTTGGCCTATGCAAAGGCAAAAAGCTCCATGACAAGCGCGATGATATGGCAAAGCGCGATGCCAAGCGTGAAATTGAAAGAACGCTTAAAGAGCGCAACAAGTAATCATATACGGGGGCGTAAAGGTTTCGACGGGGATTTTGAAGTATGATAAGCGGGTAGAGTACGCACCATCTCTTAACAAAGGTGCACGTTTAAATATAAACGCTAATAGAAATTACAACACACAATTAGCTGCAGCGTAAAGTCTGCGCTTCGTCCCTAAGGAAAGGACCACGGTTCCTTAGCGGGCGTCAATTTAGTGGTGAACGTTTTGCGGGATTGCCTATGCCCGCTTAATGTATTTTAGGCTGCCCTGCATTAAAGCCCGTTTGCCGGCGTTTTTGCGGGGGAGATTTAAAAGGCAAAATACACCCGTAGAAAGTCATATGGATAGGTTTTCGGACGCGGGTTCGACTCCCGCCGCCTCCACCAAAGCATTTCAAATACGAACCCCTTGAAGATTAAAATATCTTCAAGGGGTTCGTATTTTATAATTAAAATTATAAGGCAGCAAATTTAAAATATTCCAATTGCAAGTCTGCATTGCATCCCAGCTTTATTCTGATTGATTTATTTCGTATATTTCCTTTTGCTGTTCGTCATTAAGCCCTTTTTGCGTTATGGCCGCAATTATTATAATGCCAATAATGCTAAAAGCAAGTCTTGTTAAAGTAAATGCAAATCCGAGATTTGCCGCCTCAAAAGTGAGCATAGGGATTTTTGTTGTGGACCATGCACCAATAAAGATAAATACATTAAACAGGCTGCTGCCTTTTTTCAGCATGACTCCGGCGACCGGAAATGCCGCATAAAGCGGGCCTGCGGCAGCCGAACCAAGAAGAAATGCAATCAAAATCCCTTTTAATCCGGAGCCCTTTCCGGTATATTTAATCATGGTGGCGCGGTCTACCCATACGTCAAGCAATCCCAAAAGAATAAATATGGGCGGAATTACCGATAACATCTCAATCAAGTTCTGCTTTGTAATGCTGATGGATTTAAACCCGATTTCAGGCAAAGCAAACAATAATGCCACGTTAATAAAAATCAGCAGAATAAATACCCTGTATCTTTTTAGAAAATCTTTCATTTTATTATCACTCCAATTGCCAATGCGACTATAAGGGAAAATACAAACGCTGAAACATTTCTTATAATTGCGGCACGTTTGCCAAAAGTTTTTATTTCAAGAGGCAAAGTAACTATTCCAACCATCATAAGTGTGGAAACAAAAGCTGCAATTTGCATATATCCTGCGCCGCTTTTTAAAAGCGCTGCCGCAAGCGGAAACGCAACAAATCCCGGAATCAAGGTGACAGAGCCTATAATTGCCGCACCAAGCATACCCCAAATCCCAGAGCTTGACCCAAGAAGTTTTGTGATTGTTTCCGGACTCAATATGGCAAGAGCAAGTCCGATAATAATTAAAATTGACAAAAATTGAGACAAAATATTCTCAAATGATTTCCAAGCCTTTTTGAGTGCCATTTTTGTCTTCCCGCGGTCTTTAAAAAACGATACAACAAGGCCTGCGCCTGCAAGCCCATACAAAATATAAGTAAACATAAGCCTTTTTAAAATTGGGCGCCCGGTTCTAT
>JAJUHO010000012.1 GCA_029267825.1 Oscillospiraceae bacterium | reverse complement strand
CGCAGACAAGGGTACGTGCTTCAAGAATTTTACCTTGAAGCATGGCTTCTTGTAATGAATAAAATGATTTGAGCGAATTTTTATTTTCTATGGTGTTTATTAAAACACCTTCAGGATAATATTTTGTCATTTTGTACCTCCAATAATTTTTTTCTCTAATTCATATGAGAGATATAAATGTTTTAGACTAATTTTTGTTAATTTTTAGCCCGCCTAAGGAAGTAAAAACCTGCGAAACAACATTTGCGGCTTCTTTTTCGCAAATGACATCAATTATCACAGATTTTGAGATCTCCCTGCCATTATTGGAAGAAATAATTTCGTCCGGATAAAAAAATCCAGCATTGCCGTTATATGGACTGCCAACGCTTTGAGTTGAAGTTAAAAATCCGTTCATATAAGGGAAAAAAGATGAGTTGGCATATTCGTATTCATATCCGTCATAGGATTTGTCTTTTCTTTCAATTTTTATGCTTAAAATACCGTCGGTTTTTTGTTTAATCATTCTTGCGGCAAGCTCTGCAGTTTCAATTGAATCAAGTTCGGCGTTAATTTTGGTTATCATATTTCCCTCCATGTTTTTTATTTTTTATTATTGTTTATATAATTTTGTTAATTATTACAGAAAATATTTGCCTTGAATATATAATAAGTGCTATAATTTTTTTAAATAAAAAAGAAAGGAAAAACTGTCATGGATGTTCGTCCCAAGGATATACTTGTAATGAAAAAAAAACATCCCTGCGGCGGAGATAAAATGATGGTTCTGCGCTCTGGAATGGATTTCAAGCTTAAATGCACACAATGCGGGCATGAATTTATGGTGCCGAGAAGCAAAATAGAGAAAAATATAAAATCAATAATCCGAGAAACAAAAGAGCCTTAGCTGCTTTTAAAATAATATCTTTTTTATATTATTTTTTAGGAGAAGTGCTATGGTTGATAAACTTAAATTGATTGAAGAAAGATACAACGAAATAAATGAAAAACTTACTGACCCTGCAGTTATAAATAATGCGAGTCTTTATAAAGATTTGATGAAAGAATATAAGAATCTTACCCCTATTTATGAGAAAATAAGGGAATATAATACCGTTAAAAATTCATTCGATGAAGCTGAAGAACTTTTGAATGCCGGCGGACTTGAAAAAGATTTTAAGGAAATGGTTCAAGCCGAATATGAGGAATCAAAAGAAAAACTTGAGATTATTTCTGAAGAACTTAAAATTCTCCTGCTCCCGAAAGACCCAAATGATGATAAAAGTGTAATTGTAGAAATACGCGGAGGAGCCGGTGGAGAAGAAGCTGCGCTTTTTGCAAATTCACTTTTTAGAATGTATACTATGTATGCTGAATCAAAGGGTTGGAAAGTGGAGGTTTTAAACGCAAATGAAACCGAGCTTGGCGGGTTTAAGGAAATAAGCTTCAGCATAGAGGGAGAGGGCGCTTATTCAAGATTTAAATATGAAAGCGGAGTCCATAGAGTTCAAAGAGTTCCGGAAACTGAATCGCAAGGAAGAATTCATACTTCTACGGTAACGGTGGCCGTGCTTGCCGAAGCGGATGAAGTTGAACTTAGCATCAATCCGGCTGATTTGAAAATAGACTATTTCAGGGCAAGCGGTGCTGGAGGACAGCATGTAAATAAAACCGAATCTGCGGTTAGGATTACGCATTTGCCTACAGGGGTAGTAGTTGAATGCCAGGACGAAAGAAGCCAGTATAAAAACAAGGATAAGGCAATGAAAATTCTGCGCTCAAAGCTTTATGACGCGTTGCAGCAGGAACAGAATGAAAAGATAGCTTCAGAAAGAAAGTCACAGGTTGGAACCGGAAACCGTTCTGAAAGAATAAGGACTTATAATTATCCGGAAGGACGTATTACCGACCACAGGATTGGTCTTACAATTTACAGGCTGGAATATGTGCTTGATGGAAACCTTGATGAAGTAATAGATGCTCTTGCAACGGCTGATAAGGCCGCAAAACTATCGGCACAGGAAGAATAAAGATGATTTATGAAACGAAAATACTTAAACCAAATAAAGAAGGCATAAATGAAGCAGCTAAATTATTGAAATCAGGCGAGGTTGTTGCAATACCGACTGAAACCGTATACGGACTTGCCGCAGATGCTTTGAATGAAGAAGCGGTTGTAAAAATCTTTAAGGCAAAGGGAAGACCGCAGGACAATCCATTGATTGTTCATATTGCTGATTTTGAGAAAATATATAATTATGCGCAAGAAGTGCCAAAAGTTGCTTTAAAACTTGCGGAAAGATTTTGGCCGGGTCCGCTTACGATGGTTCTTCCTAAAAAAGATATAGTGCCTAAAATTACAAGCGGAGGACTTGAAACTATAGGAATACGCCTTCCGTCAAATGAAGTGGCAAGAAAAATCATAAGACTTTCCGGAACTGCTTTGGCAGCTCCATCGGCAAACCTTTCCGGAAGTCCAAGTCCAACCTGCGCCGCGCATGTTTTTGATGATATGAATGGCAGGATACCTGCAATTGTTGATGGGGGCTCTTGTGATGTTGGAGTTGAATCAACGGTAGTTTCTTTTGAAGGCAATGCAATAAGGCTTTTAAGGCCGGGCTTTATTTCCATTGAGGATTTGAAGGAAGTATCCGAAGAAGTAATTGCTGATGACGGGATACTTCATAAGGTTGATCCCGGGAAAAAAGTCCTTTCGCCGGGAATGAAATATAAGCATTATTCGCCAAAAGCAAGAGTAATAATTGTGGAAGGAAGTCTTGAAAGCTTTATTTCATATGTTTCAAAGCATAATTCTGAAAAAACGTATTCAATGATATTTGACAGCGACAAAAATTTATTTCCGTTTAAAAATTTAACGTACGGAGATACAAGCCTTAGCCAAGCTCATGAAGTATTTGATAAGCTTCGTGAATTTGATAAGCTTGGCGCAGAAATTGTTTTCGTCCGCTGCCCACAAAAGGAAGGAGTAGGGCTTGCGGTTTACAACAGGCTTTTACGTGCGGCAGGATTTGAGGTAATAACATTATGAGCGGAATTTCTGATGTAATTGTTATTGGACTTACAGGCCAAAGCGGCGCTGGAAAAACTACCGTTTGTGAAGTTTTTCGTGAAAATGGCTTTGCAATTATCAATGCGGACCTTATCTCAAGGGAAGTAATGCAAAAAGGGCATCCGTGCCTTAATGAAATTTTTGATGCTTTTTCGGAAGATGATATAGCTTTTCCGGATGGCAGCCTTAACCGCCGAAAGCTTGCGGAAATTGTATTTAAGGATAAAGGAAAACTTAATCTTTTGACAAGCATAAATTTTCCATATATAACTGAAAGAATTTTGGATGAAATAAAGAAATATTCCGCTAAAGGAGAAAAGTTTATCCTGCTTGATGCCCCTACGTTGTTTGAAAGCAGGGCTGATGATTTTTGCGACCTTATTATAAGTGTTATAGCTGATGAAAAAATTAGGCTTAACAGAATAATAAAAAGGGACAGCATATCTGAGGAACTTGCGCTGAATAGGCTTAGCTGCCAATATGATGATGATTTTTATATAAACAATTCCGACTTTATAATAAAAAACAATAAAAGTATAGAGGTACTTAAAGAAAAAGCAAAAGAGGTATCGGATAAAATCAAGGAGTACTATAATGCGAAAGAGACTTAATAGGAAAAAAAGTCCGGTTAAACTTGTTGCTGCTGTTGGATTTATTCTGATTATGATTTGGGGTTTACTAAGGCTTTTTGATTTTTGCGAAAAAGCTCTCTATCCGATAAAATACAATGAATATGTTGAACTTTATTCGGCAAAATATGGAATGGATAAGTATTTCATATATTCGGTAATAAAAACAGAAAGCAATTTTAATGAAAATGCAGAGTCAAATGTTGGCGCAAGGGGACTTATGCAAATTATGAGC
Source organism: Oscillospiraceae bacterium (assembly GCA_029267825.1). Taxonomy (GTDB): domain Bacteria; phylum Bacillota; class Clostridia; order Oscillospirales; family Ruminococcaceae; genus JAIHAL01. The sequence continues at coordinate 25,600 of JAJUHO010000012.1, read as the reverse complement.
GACACATTTGACTGGATAAAATACAGAATGTCAGATGGAAGAAATATAAGTTATGATGATATGTATAAAGCTGAATACAACATAGAATACGGAACATATATGCTTAAGCTTTTGACGGATGAATATGGCGATTATGAAACTGCTCTTGCGGCTTACCATGCAGGCAGAACAACCGTAAATAATTGGCTTTCGGATAAAGAATATAGTTCTGATGGAAAGACTTTGAAAAAAATTCCGTCAAAATCTACCGCACATTATGTGGAAAAGGTTATGAAGGCTTATAAAAGCTATACTAACATATATAATCAAGAATAAGGATGGTGTATTTTTATGGAAAAAACAGAGGCAAAGCTCTTGCAGGAGAAACTTTTTTATAAAAAGAAAAATGCAGGGCTTATTTTGAGTGATGAGCAAATAAAGGAATGTGATGATTTTTGCGAAAATTATAAAAAATTCCTTGACAGCTCTAAAACTGAGCGCGAAGCCGTTAATTTCGCATTAAATCTTATTGAAAAAGAAGGCTTTGTTGAGTTTTCTTCAAAACAATCATTAAAACCGGGAGATAAGGTTTACTTTAACAATAGGGGTAAAGCTCTTATTTTTGCCGTAATCGGAACGGAAGATATAAGAAACGGTGTTAGAATTGCCGCCGCACACATAGATTCTCCGCGTTTGGATTTAAAGCAGTGCCCGCTTTATGAAGACAGTGAGCTTGCTCTTTTTAAAACCCATTATTATGGCGGAATAAAGAAATATCAGTGGCCGGCTCTTCCTCTTGCACTCCATGGTGTGATAGTTAAGGCGGATGGAAGCAAGGTTGAGGTGAATATAGGCGAAAATGAAAATGATCCTGTTTTTTGCGTTACCGATTTGCTTCCTCATCTTTCAACTGAACAGGTAAAGCGTCCGGCGAATGAAATTATAAAAGGCGAGGAACTTAATATACTCATAGGTTCAAGACCTTTTAGAGATGATGAAATAAGCGAAAAAGTAAAGCTTGGCATAATGAAAATCCTTAATGAAAAGTACGGTATTGTGGAAAGTGATTTCCTTTCAGCAGAACTTGAAGCGGTTCCTGCAATTAAGGCAAAAGATGTTGGTTTTGACCGAAGCATGGTTGGTTCTTATGGACATGATGACAGAGTTTGCGCATATACTGCTTTAATGGCAGGAATTGCTTGCAAAAATCCAAAGAAGACAACGGTTACTATTCTTGCCGATAAAGAAGAAGTCGGAAGCGATGGCAATACCGGTCTAAAATCTGCTTATCTTAAATATTTTATATATGACTTGGCAAAAGCTTTCGGATGTGATGGAAGAGAAGTGCTTTCAAAGTCTGAATGTCTTTCTGCAGATGTAAATGCTGCATATGATCCGACTTTTTCGGATGTTCTTGAAAAGAACAACGCAGCATATCTTAACCGCGGTGTAGTTGTAACAAAATATACAGGCTCAAGAGGCAAGGCTGGAACTTCCGATGCGTCAGCCGAATTTACAGGCAGGGTTCGCAATCTCTTAGATAAAAATGGAATCATTTGGCAAACCGGCGAGCTTGGAAAGGTTGACCTTGGCGGCGGCGGAACTGTTGCGGCTTATATCGCAAACTTAAATGTAGATGTTATTGATGTTGGGGTTCCGGTGCTTTCAATGCACGCTCCGTTTGAAATTGTTTCAAAAATTGATGTTTATATGGCATATAAGGCTTTTTTAGTATTTTTTGCTGATTAATATGGTTGTAAAGCCAGTCCTCCGGGTCCCCGGGGGACTTTTTTTATTTATTTGTACAAATTAAATCAAATAAGCTCTGTATGTCCAAAATCGACAGAAATAATAAATCCTTAATAATATAATTATGGTAAAGCTTGACAATAATGGAGGGCGGAAAAGTGAGCATTTATTTAGATGTGCTTATAATAATAAATATTTATGTAAATTATTTTCTTTTAAAGGCAACGGCAAAGCTCACACATACATTTTTAAAGACATCGCGTTGTGTTTTTGCATCAATAGCAGGAAGCCTTTTTGCTCTTATGATTTTTCTTCCGCCATTAAATTTTTTTCTAAATTTTCTTTTAAAACTTGCCGCATCGGCAGTTATAGTTGCTTTGGCATTTGGTGTAAAAAAAGAAAGCTTTTTAAAATTGGTTCTATTTTTTTATGCAGCGAATTTTATTTTTGCCGGTGTGATTTTTGCTGCATATATTTTAACAAAACCTGATTTCATGCACTATAACAATACATATTTTTATATTGATTTTTCATTGATGGCCCTTGTAATTTCAACTATTGCAGCTTATTTTATAGTAAGTATAATAAGATATCTTTTGGATAAAAAGAATGTGCTGAACGAAAAATTCAGCGTGATAATTTCTAATATGGGCAAAGTGGTTTCTCTTTGTGCGGCATCTGATACCGGAAACGGACTTGTAGATGTTTTTTCAGGTAAGCCTGTGATTGTATGCAGCCTTAAAAAACTTGAAAAAATACTTCCGCAAGGCTATGCAGAAGCATTTTCAAATAACGATATTGATTTTTTAAAGGATTTTATAGTTTCACATAAAGATTTGCGCGGAATGAAACTGATACCATTTTCAACTATAAATTCCGGAGGAGTTCTTCCTGTTTTTGCTCCGGAAAGTGTTTATATAAAGTCAGAAAGCAAGAACGAAATAAAAAATGTTGATGCCTTAATAGGGGTTTGCAGAGAAGATAATGGAAAGTGTGACGCAATTTTCAATCCAAATTTGATAATATAAATTTGAAAGGTGATATAGATGAAAATTGCAGATTTTATAAAAATATTCAAATCATTATTTCAAAATTTAATTTTTAAAATCAATTCAGGCAAAATTTTTTATATAAATGGTTCCGAAACGCTTCCACCACCGCTTACCAAATTGGAAGAAGAAGAAATTTTTAAGCTTTTGGAACAAAATGAACCGTCTGCAAGGAAAAAACTAATAGAACATAATCTTCGGCTTGTGGTTTACATTGCAAAAAAATTTGAATCAACGGGAGTAGGAATAGAAGATTTAGTATCGATAGGTACAATAGGTCTTATAAAGGCCGTAAATACCTTTTGTCCCGGAAAGAATATAAAGCTTGCAACTTATGCTTCAAGATGCATTGAAAATGAAATACTTATGTTTTTAAGAAAATCAGTACAATATAAAAATGAAATTTCTTTTGAAGAGCCATTAAATATAGACTGGGATGGAAATGAACTTTTACTTTCCGATATACTTGGCACGGATGAAGATATGGTGAATAAAGGCATAGAAAATGAAGCTGAAAAAAATCTTCTTTTTGAAGCAATCGGCAAGCTTGGCAAAAGAGAAAAACTTATAATGGAAATGAGATTCGGACTTTATGACGGAAAAGAAAAAACTCAAAAAGAAGTTGCCGATATAATAGGAATTTCCCAATCATACATATCAAGACTTGAGAAAAAGATAATAAAAAAACTTAAACGTGAGCTGGATAGGGTAGGATAGTTTTCCAAAAAATAACTTAAATCTGCAGCGCATAATAAATTTAGCCCCTGACAATAATTTTATCAAGACTAAATCTGGGGGCAATTGTTATGTACTACAATAAGGTGGATATAAGCGGTGTAAATACTTCAAAATTAAAGGTATTAAAAGAATCTGAAAAAATCGAGCTTCTTAAAAAGGCTAAGGCCGGTGATAAATCAGCAAGAGAGCAGCTTATAAACGGCAACTTGCGGCTTGTCTTAAGTGTCATACAACGTTTTATAGGAAGGGGCGAAAACCCTGACGACCTTTTTCAAGTAGGATGTATAGGACTTATAAAAGCAATAGATCATTTCGACGTTTCTCAGCCGGTAAAATTTTCAACTTATGCGGTACCCATGGTTCTCGGTGAAGTAAGAAGATACCTTAGGGACAATTCCCCCATAAGAGTTAGTCGTTCGCTTAGGGATTTGGCGTATAAAGCAATGCAAGCAAAAGAAAAGCTTACCGCCAAATATCAAAAAGATCCGACAATTGAGGAAATAGCAAAAGAAATCAATGCAAAAAAAGAAGAAGTGGTAATTGCTCTTGAAAGCATAAGCGACCCTCTTTCGCTTTATGAGCCTGTTTATTCCGATGCAGGGGACACTCTTTATGTGCTTGATCAAATAGGTGATAAAAACAATGATGACAGCAGCTGGCTTGAAGAGATTTCCCTTAAAGAAGCAATAAATATGCTTTTGCCACGAGAAAAAAATATACTTTTTTTAAGATTTTTTCAAGGAAAAACACAAGTTGAAGTTGCAAATGAAATAGGAATATCTCAAGCTCAGGTTTCAAGGCTTGAAAAAGGTGCTTTGGACAGGATAAAAGAGCATATGTAGATTTTTGTATTGCATTTGATTGTAAAAAGTATTATTATGTTTAATGGAAAATGCTTGCCGGATGGCTGAACTTATGCTGTCCGGCTAAAAACTTCCTGCCTTTAAGGGTGATTTATATGATTTGCAGTTTTCAAGAGCTGCGCCATAAGGAAATTATAAATATAAAAACCGGAGCGAAGCTTGGCTATATTGATGACATAGAAGTAAATTTAGAAACGGCTTCGGTAATTGCACTTGTTGTATATGGCCGCCCAAGGCTTTTCGGACTTTTGGGCAGGGATGACGATATAGTGATAAAATGCAGGGAAATTGAAGTTGTTGGAGAAGATACAATACTTATTAAAATTGAAGAATCGGAAAAACAACCAAAAAGACATTGGTTTAGCTTAGAAAATTTATATAAATAGATTTCTTTTGGGCTATTGAAAAAAAAATATGTATATGATATAATTTTTAGGTAATTCGCACGCATGCCTTTTGATAATTGGTGCCTGTTTTAACAGGTTGTTGTCAAGCTAAGTCATGCGGAGGATAAATTTATAATAAAACCAAACAGGAGGGAACTGCCATGGCAGTAGTATCAATGAAGCAGCTTCTTGAAGCCGGCGTTCATTTTGGACACCAGACAAGAAGATGGAACCCGAAAATGGCTCAGTACATTTTCACCGAAAGAAATGGAATTTATATCATCGACCTTCAAAAAACCGTTAAGAAGCTTGAAGAAGCTTATATGTTTATCCGCGACCTTGCGGCTAATGGTGAAAACGTGTTGTTTGTAGGAACTAAGAAACAGGCCGGCGATTCTATTAAAGAAGAAGCTGAACGCTGCGGCGGTTATTATGTAAATGCAAGATGGCTCGGCGGAATGCTTACAAACTTTAAAACAATCAGGAGAAGAATAGATCGTCTTGCACAACTCCGCAAAATGGAAGAGGATGGAACTTTTGACCTTCTTCCTAAAAAGGAAGTAATTAAGCTTAAGCTTGAAATTGAAAAGCTTGAAAAATTCCTTGGCGGAATAAAGGAAATGAAAAAGCTTCCGGGCGCACTTTTTATAGTTGACCCGAGAAAAGAAAAAATAGCAGTTGCTGAAGCTAAAAAGCTTGGTATTCCGATAGTTGCAATAGTTGACACAAACTGTGATCCTGATGAAGTTGATTATGTAATCCCTGGAAACGATGATGCTATCCGTGCTGTTAAGCTTATTGCCGGAACAATAGCAAATGCTGTTATAGAAGGCAGACAGGGAGAAGAAATGGCTCCTGTTGCTGAGGAAACAGAAGCTCCGGCTGAAGAAACCGTAGAGGAACAGGCTGAATAAATTTGAATAAAAGCAAACGCCCGGAAATGCCGGGCGTTTTGGAATAATAAATTGGAGGAGAAATAAAATGGCTACTATCTCGGCTAAAGACGTTGCCGCTCTTCGTGAAAGAACAGGCGTCGGAATGATGGATTGCAAAAAAGCTCTTGTTGAAGCTGACGGCGATATAGATAAAGCTATTACAATACTTCGTGAAAAGGGTCTTGCTGCAGCTGCTAAAAAGGCAGGCAGAATTGCTGCTGAAGGTGTTGTTGTTGCGGTAATCGACAAAGAAAAGAAAGTCGGAGCAGTTGTTGAAGTTAACTCCGAAACGGACTTTGTTGCTAAAAACGAAACTTTTGTTGAATTTGCAAACCAAGTTGCAAAGACAGTTATTGAACAAAATCCTGCAGATATTGATGCTTTGCTTGCTTGCAAGCTCAGCGGTTCAGATAAAACTGTTTCTGAGGCTCTTACCGATAAGATTCTCGTAATAGGAGAAAACCTTAAGGTAAGAAGATTCACAAGAATGGAAGGAATTCTCGTTTCTTACGTTCATGGTGAAGGAAGAATCGGTGTTATGGTTAAGCTTGAATCAGACCTTGACCCGAATAATGAAGGACTTCTTGCTTGTGGAAAGGATATTGCTCTTCAGGTTGCAGCTTCTAATCCGCTTTATCTTAATGAATCTTCTGTTCCGGCATCTGTGATTGAAGGAGAAAAAGAAATCATTAAGGCTCAAATTTCATCTGATCCTAAGATGGCTAATAAACCAGCACAGGTTATTGACAAAATGATTGAAGGCAAAATCTCTAAGTATTACAAGGAAAACTGCCTTGTTGATCAAGTATTTATAAAGGATACAGAAATTCCTGTTTCTAAATATGTTGAGAATGTAGCAAAAGAACTTGGCGGTTCAATTAAGGTAGTAGACTTCGTTAGATTTGAAAGAGGCGAAGGTCTCCAAAAGAAAGAGGATAATTTTGCCAGCGAAGTTGCAAGCATGATTAAGTAAAGCATGCGTTTTTTAAAGCTACACGTTTTTTGCGTGTAGCTTTTGTTTTTTAAAAAAAGGCTTTACATGGACTTTAAAATAAGGTAAAATAAATTGTGGTATAATGAATAGGTAAATGTTGTTTATAAAAATTTGGGAGTGTTAAAATGGAACCTAAGTACAAAAGGATTTTACTTAAGCTAAGCGGAGAAGCACTTGCAGGCGATAAAAAAACCGGTCTTGACTATAATATTATAACTAATATCTGCAAAAGCATAAAAAAGTGCGCGGATATTGGCGTTGAGATAGGAATTGTTGTTGGTGGCGGTAATTTTTGGCGCGGCCGTTCAAGCGGTGCTATGGACAGAACAAGGGCTGACCATATAGGTATGCTTGCAACCGCAATGAATGCCTTGGCAGTTGCCGATGTGCTTGAATCTTTGGGCGTTGATGTTAGGGTCCAAACTGCAATTTCAATGCAACAGGTTGCAGAGCCTTATATAAGGAACAGGGCTATGAGGCATTTGCAAAAAGGAAGAATTGTAATTTTTGGCTGCGGCACCGGAAATCCGTTCTTTTCAACCGATACTGCTTCCGCTTTGAGGGCAGCGGAAATTGAAGCAGATATATTTTTTAAGGCTACAATGGTTGACGGAGTTTATGACAAGGATCCCAATAAATTTCCGGATGCTGTAAAGTATAATAAGCTTGGCTTTAATGAAATCCTTGTAAAAAATCTTGCGGTAATGGATAGTACTGCGGCTTCTATGTGTAAAGAAAATGGAATTCCAATACTTGTTTTCAATCTTGACAATCCTGACAATATTTATGATGCAGTATGCGGCAAAGACGTTGGAACCATAGTTGAAGGCGAATAAATTATTTTAAATAAATTATATCAGCAGAGTAAGGAGAATTGGTTATGAATGAACAAATGAATATTGCAAAGGAAAAAATGCAAAAAACCATAAAAAGTCTTGAGCATGAATTTTCGACCGTAAGGGCCGGACGTGCAAATCCTGCTGTTTTAGATAAAATACTTGTTGATTATTATGGAGCACCTACTCCAATAAACCAAATGGCTGCTATTTCGGTTTCAGAAGCAAGGGTTCTTGTAATACAGCCCTGGGATATTTCATCATTAAAGCTTATTGAAAAGGCTATCCTTGCCTCAGATATAGGAATTACACCTACAAACGACGGCAAGGTATTAAGACTTACATTCCCACAGCTTACTGAAGAAAGGCGCAAGGAGCTTGTTAAGCAAGTGCGCAAATATGGTGAGGATGCAAAGGTTGCCATACGTTCCATCAGACGTGATACCATTGAAAAATTCAAAGCTATGAAGAAAAATTCAGAAATTACTGAGGACGATATGAACAATTATGAAAAGGACATTCAAAAAATGACCGATAAATTCTGTGCGGACATTGATGCCAGCGTTGCCGCCAAAGAAAAGGAAATAATGTCAATATAAAAAGGAGGGCTTTGTCCTGATAAAAAACAACGGCATCAATTTGCCCACCCATATAGGCTTTATCATGGACGGCAACGGAAGATGGGCTGAAAAAAGAGGCCTCCCCAGAAAATTTGGACATAGGGAAGGCGCAAAAACATTTAAAAAGATAGTTCGTTACTGTAAAAATATTGGCATTAAGTACGCAAGCTTTTTTGCTTTTTCAACCGAAAATTGGAAACGTCCTAAAGAAGAAGTTGATGCAATAATAGAGCTGTTTGAACAGTATATTGACGATGTGAGAAGTCATGTTGATGAAGAAGTCCGTGTGATATTTTTGGGCGATAAAAGTGTGTTCAGCCATGAACTTCAACAAAAGATGGTTTCCCTTGAAGAAGATTCAAAAAAGTTTGACAAAATGACTTTGCTGCTTGCAATAAATTACGGCGGTAAGGATGATATTGTGCATTCCGTAAAACAAATTGCAACTCTTGTCAAGGAAGGAACAATAACTCCGGAACAAATTGATGAGGGGCTTATTTCAAGCTTCCTTTATACAAAAGGACTGCCGGATGTGGATTTAATTATTCGTCCAAGCGGAGAGCAGAGGATATCAAATTTTCTTATTTGGCAGTCTGCTTATGCCGAATTTTATTTTACAAATGTTTTGTGGCCTGATTTTTCCGAAAAAGAGATGGATAAAGCACTGTTAGATTATGCTTCAAGGGGCAGGAGATTCGGAGGTATTTAAAAAATGTCTACGCGGATTATTTCGGCTGCTGTGGGGATTTTTATAGTAATAATAATTTTATTTTTTTCAAATACAATTGTATTCAACTTGGCAATGTCTTTAGTTTCGGTTGTTATTATTCATGAGCTTTTTCGTGCAGAAAAATGCACGCAATACAAATCCTCATATGCAATATGTATTGCTTATGCTGCGATAATGCCGGTTATTTCCTCCGATGATTTTCTTGTTTACAGAAACTTGTTTGCTGTATTTTGTGTGATATTGCTTTTTGTAACTTATCTTGCCCTGCATAAAACACTTAATTTTGACAAGCTTTCATTTATGATTGCAACAACGGCCTTGACTTCACTTTCAATATGCTGTTTAATATCTGTAAAAAGGCTTGATGAAATTCATGGTGTGTTTTATGTGATTTTAACACTTGGTGCAGCTTGGGTAGCTGATGCGTTGGCTTATTTCATAGGCACTTTTTTTGGCAAGCATAAGCTTGCACCGGAAATCAGCCCTAAAAAGACTATTGAGGGTGCCGTTGGAGGAATTGTTTTTACAGGCCTTGTCTTGGATATAGCAACTTTTATTTACATGAAGTATCAGCAAGCTAATAATATTTTCTTTGAAGTAAACTATATCCTTATTGCTTTTATAGGAATGGCATGTGCCGTGCTTGGAATTATAGGCGATCTTTCAGCATCTCTTATAAAAAGGCAAAATCAAATAAAAGATTACGGCAATATTATGCCCGGACACGGCGGAATGCTTGACCGTTTTGACAGCGTTTTGTTTGTTGCTCCGTTTATGAGCATAATCCTTGCGTATGTAAAAATTTTTTACTAATATTAAAAATGGAGCTATCTATCAATGGCTCCTTTTTTTCAATAATATAAAAGAGGATTTTTCATGAAAACAATATCTGTTTTAGGTTCAACCGGTTCAATTGGCATTCAGGCATTAGAAGTTGCTAGAATGCATAATATAAAGATAAAAGCTCTTTCTGGAAATAAAAATGTAAAATTGCTTGAAAAACAGGCAAGAGAATTTCTTCCCGAATATGTTTGCGTTTATGATCAAAATTCATATAGAGATTTAAAGGAACGTCTTTGTGATACTAATATAAAAATTCTTTCCGGAATGGAAGGACTATGTAAAGTTGCCTCACTTGACGGAATTGAAATGGTTTTAAATTCTGTTGTTGGAATGGTGGGGCTTTTGCCTACTCTTAGCGCTATTGAAAAAAAGATCCCTGTTGCGCTTGCAAATAAAGAAACCCTTGTTGCAGGAGGAAATATAGTAACAAAACTTGCAAAAGAAAATAATACCCCAATTATTCCGGTTGACAGTGAACATTCGGCAATATTTCAATGTTTGCAGGGCAATGACAGGAAAGATTTAAATAAAATCATACTTACCGCTTCCGGCGGACCTTTTTATGGCAAAAAAAAGTATGAACTTGAAAATGTAAGCGTAAATGATGCTTTAAACCATCCAAATTGGAATATGGGCAATAAGATTACAATTGATTCGGCAACTCTTATGAACAAAGGCTTGGAATTCATTGAAGCAAAATGGCTTTTTGATTTGGAACCATCTCAAATAGAAGTTGTAGTGCATAGGCAAAGTATTTTGCACTCTGCCGTTGAATACAAAGATTTTTCAATTATAGCTCAACTTGGAATGCCCGACATGAAGATACCTATACAATATGCCTTGCTTTATCCTAAAAGACTGCCTTCGCCTGCAAAACGCCTTTCTTTGACTGAATGCGGAGCACTTACATTTGAAAAACCGGATTATGAAACATTTGAATGCCTTTCGGCATGCATTTCGGCAATAAAAAAAGGTGGAACTTATCCATGTATTGTTAATGCTGCAAATGAAGTTGCAGTAGAACAATTTTTAAACGGGAAAATATCATTTTTAAAAATAAGTGAACTGGTAATTAAAGCTATGGAAAAATTCTCTTATTATGAGCCGACTTCTTATGTGGATATTGAAAAAGCAGATATGGCTACAAGGGAATATGTACGCAGTCTTATTTAATACAAGAAAAGAGGTTTTATATGAATATTATCATAGCTATAATTGTTTTTGGAATAATTATTGCGGTTCATGAATTTGGACATTTTATTGTCGCAAAAAAATGTGGCATTAAAGTAAACGAATTTTCAATTGGAATGGGGCCTGCTATATTAAAAAAGCAAAAGGGCGAAACACTTTATTCGCTACGACTTTTTCCAATAGGAGGATTTTGTGCAATGGAGGGTGAGGATGGCGACAGCAGCGATGAGCGTGCTTTTGGCAACAAACCAATTCCGCAAAGAATAGCAGTGCTTGTTGCAGGAGCATTTATGAACCTCCTTTTGGGACTGATTCTGGTGATTTTGCTTACTTCAATGAGCGAAAGGCTTATTTCAACAAAGATAGCAACTTTCAGCGACAATGCATCCAGCAAACAAAGCGGTTTAAAAATTGATGACACTATTTTAAAAATAAACGGAATGCAGATTTTTGATGCAAATGATATAATGTATGCCTTAACTACCGATACAGATGGAATAGTAAGCATGCAAGTTGAACGCGATAATAAAAAGGTAAATCTGGAAAATATAAAATTTGAACTTAAGCCCGCGACAGATTCTTCAAAACAGCAAATTGTTTTTGATTTCAAGGTCTATCCGGTTCAAAAAACTCCTATTTCCGTAATAGAACATTCTTTTAAAAGCTATGCATCCTATGCAAGGCTTATATGGATTTCATTGGTTGACCTTATTAAAGGGAAATATGGATTTAATGATTTGACAGGCCCTGTTGGAATTGTAAGTGCAATAGGAAATACCATAAGCATTCAGGCTTCTTTAATTGATAAGATACGTTCGCTGATAAGTCTTGCGGCATTTATATCGATAAATGTAGGAATATTTAATTTGCTGCCACTGCCGGCCCTTGACGGAGGAAGAATTTTCTGCCGCCTGATTGAAGCGGTAATAAGGAAAAAGATTAAGCCGGAAATCGAAGCAATAATTCATTTTGCTGGGCTGGCGCTTCTTATTTTGCTTATGATTGCAGTAACTTTTAATGATGTAGCTAAATTGATAGTTAAATAAGGTGCAAATATGAGAAATATAAAACCTGTAAAGCTTAAAGACTTTATACTTGATGGTAGGCATATTTATATTCAATCCATGCTTAATTGCCGTTCAGATGACATTGAAGGGAATATAAAACAAGCAATTGAACTTGAAAAGGCAGGATGTGAAATCTTGCGTGTAGCAATTCCTGATAAAAGTTCAATAAGGCTTGTAAAAGCAATAAAAGAAAATATTTCAATTCCACTTGTTGCGGATATACATTTTGATTACCGGTTGGCACTTGATGCAGTATCGGCAGGAATTGACAAAATAAGAATAAATCCCGGCAACATAGGGACTAGGGATAGAGTAAAACTTGTTGCCGATGCTTGTAGGGAAAGAGGAATCCCTATAAGAATAGGTGTTAATTCCGGTTCTCTTGAAAAGGAACTTATTCAAAAATACGGTTCTCCAACGCCGCAAGCTCTTGTAGAGAGCGCTTTAAATCATGTGAATATTTTAAATGAAGTTGGTTTTGACGATATAGTTATTTCAATAAAATCTTCCGATGTGAGAACAACTGTTGAAGCTTATCGCCTTTTAGCTCAAAAATGTGAATATCCGCTTCATCTTGGAGTGACAGAAGCAGGGACTGAACGAATGGGGCTTATTAAATCTGCAATAGGCATAGGTTCGCTTTTGCTTGATGGGATTGGTGAAACCATAAGAGTTTCACTTACTGCTGATCCGGTTAAAGAAATTTATGCGGCAAAGGATATTTTAAAAAGCATAGGTAAACTTAAAGGCGTTCAGGTAATTTCTTGTCCAACTTGCGGTAGGACAAGAATTGATGTGGAAAAACTTGCTTGTCAGGTTGAAAATGCAGTAAAGAATATTGATAAAAATATAAAAATTGCTGTTATGGGATGTGCTGTAAATGGCCCCGGGGAAGCAAAAGAAGCTGATATTGGCATTGCCGGCGGTGATGGATGTGCTGTTTTAATAAAAAAAGGGGAAATTATAAATAAAATTCCAGAAGATAAAATACTTGATACATTATTGAAAGAAATAGACACATTATAAGGAGGTTAATGAAATTGAATATAAAGGAATATTTGTATGATTATTTGGACTTAATTCCAAATCCTATTGGAGAGGGAGAAATAATTAAAATCGTACATACGGCAAATTTAACCTCTTTTTCAATATATGCTTCTTTTAAAACCCTTCAAAAATCAGAAGATATTCATATTTTTGAAAAAAATATGGGTGAAAGATTGAAAATTGAAAATTTTTCACTTGTATGCAAATATACTCCTGATATGTTTTCGGTTGAATATTTTCCGGAACTTATTTTAAAGCTGAAAAGAAAATTTTCGGTTGTAAATGGTTTTCTTGATAACGCATATGCCGAATTTGAAAATGAAACCTTAACTATTGAACTTAAAAACGGAGGCTATGAACTTTTAGCAAAAGCAAAAATAGACCTCGTTTTACCAAAACTTGTTTTTGATGAATTTTCAAGAAAGATTTCCGTGAAGTTTTGCGGAAATCTTTCTTGTCCAGAAGAACATTATGAAAAAATGATTGAAACAGCTGCCGCTTTAATTCCTCAGCCTGTTTTTGAAGAAAAGCCTAAACAAGAAATAAAAGAAAACAAACCTATTCAAACAGTTACTGTAAATTTTTCAGATTTGCCGATTTTATCCGAAGGCGCTCAAATTTTAAAAGGGAGCAAAATAAATGAAAACCCTATCCCAATTGAAACTTTAAATGCTGAAAGTGGAAAAGTTACCGTATGGGGTGATGTTTTTAATATAGACGAGCGTGAAAGTCGTGATGGGGAAAAAATCATCCTTTCAATATATTTAACTGATTATACTAATTCTGTTATATTAAAAATTATTGAAAAAAAGGAAAAGGCAGAGCCTTTAAAAGAAATAAAAAAAGGAAGCACACTTGTTGTAAGAGGAGAAGTGAGCTTTGATAAATTTGACAATGATATAAATTTGCGTCCAAGCGATATAATGCTTGTAAAGAAACAAAAAATCAAGGATAATGCTGAGGAAAAAAGAGTCGAACTGCATGTTCATACGAATATGTCTGCAATGGATGCTGTTACTTCTGCTGAAAAACTTATTGAAAAGGCATATGAATGGGGACATTCAGCCATTGCCATTACTGACCATGGCGTTTTGCAGGCTTTTCCGGAAGCAATGAATACTGTTGAAAAAATAAGAAAAAGTGACAACGGGAAGAATTTTAAGGTCATTTATGGTTGTGAAGTTTATTCTGTAAATGATTGCATAAAAGCTGTTCAAGGCAATGATTCAAGAAGCATTGAAGATGAAATAATTGTTTTTGACATTGAAACCACCGGACTTAATGCTAATGATGAAAGGATAACCGAAATAGGTGCAGTAAAACTTAAAAAACTTCAAGTGATTGATAAGTTTAATATAATGGTGAACCCACAAAAGCCAATTCCACTTAAAATATCAGAACTTACAGGGATAAATGATGAAATGGTAAAGGATGCTCCTAAAGAGACCGAAGCCTTAAAAAAATTTATGGATTTTTGTGGAGAAAATCCTGTGCTGGTTGCTCATAATGCCGGATTTGATACTTCTTTTATCAAAGCTTGTGCTGAAAGAAATGGAATCGAATTTAATTTTTCATCTATAGATACAGTCCCAATCTGCCGAAGCATGCTGCCGGAGCTTTCAAAATACAAGCTTAATATTGTAGCGGAACATTTGGGTCTTGGAGATTTCAACCACCACAGAGCATCCGACGATGCTGAAATGCTTGCAAAAATATTTATAAAATTGATGGAAAGGCTTAAAAATGAAAATGAAGATTTGAAAGTAAGCGATATAAATGTTTCTTTAAGTGCAGTTGATCCCAAAAAGCTTAAAAATCATCATCAAATTATTCTTGTTAAGAACAAAACTGGTCTTAAAAATTTATATAAGCTGGTTTCATTTGCACATTTGAAGTATTTTTTCAAAAAGCCTCTTGTTCCAATGTCAGAACTTATAAAACACAGGGAGGGTTTGATAATAGGCAGTGCTTGCGAGGCTGGAGAACTTTACTCTGCTGTTTGTGAGGGCAGGCCATGGGAAACTTTAAAATCCATTGCTTCTTTTTATGATTATCTTGAAATCCAGCCTATTTGCAACAATGAATTCATGCTTAGAAATGGATCTGTTAAAAGCATTGATGAAATAAAAGAATTCAATAGAACAATAGTAAGACTTGGTGATGAACTTAATATTCCTGTTGTTGCAACTTGTGACGTGCATTTTATGGATAAAAACGATGGTATTTTCAGAAAGATTTTGCTTACAGGAATGAAATTTAAGGATGCCGATTATCAAGCTCCGCTTTATTTTAGAACAACTGAAGAAATGCTTAAAGAATTCAGTTATTTAGGCGAGGAAAAAGCGTATGAAGTGGTAGTTAAAAATACAAATTTAATTGCCGACATGGTTGATGCTGAAGTTAGGCCAATTCCAAAGGGAACATATACGCCGAATATTGATGGTGCAGATGAAGATCTCATAAGAATTACATGGGAAAGGGCAAAAGAAATTTATGGAGATCCGGTTCCTGAAATTGTGGCAAAGCGTCTTGACAGAGAACTTGATTCCATTATCAAAAATGGATTTTCAGTGCTATACATGATTGCACAAAAGCTTGTTGCAAATTCTGAGGCAAACGGATATCTTGTCGGCTCAAGAGGTTCGGTAGGTTCTTCATTTGTTGCCTCAATGGCGGGAATATCGGAAGTAAACCCGCTTGTTCCGCACTACGTTTGTCCTAAATGCAAGCACAGCGAATTCATAACTGACGGAAGCGTTGCTTCCGGATATGACTTGCCGCTAAAAAATTGTCCGGAATGCGGCACATCAATGAACAGGGACGGCCATGACATACCATTTGAAACATTCCTTGGGTTTGATGGAGATAAGGCCCCCGATATAGACCTTAATTTTTCCGGTGAATATCAAGCAAATGCCCACAGATATACCGAAGAGCTTTTCGGCCCCGATAATGTGTTTAAAGCCGGAACAATAGCCTCAGTTGCCGAAAAAACAGCCTACGGATATGTAAAGCATTATGCCGAAGAAAAGGGACTTTCTTTAAATAAAGCTGAAGAATTGAGGCTCTCCATAGGTTGTACAGGCGTTAAGCGGACAACCGGACAGCATCCGGGCGGAATGGTCGTAATCCCTTCAAATTATGAAGTTTATGATTTTACACCGGTTCAGCATCCGGCAGATGACCCAAATTCCGACGTGGTAACCACACATTTTGATTTCCATTCATTGCACGATACAATTTTAAAATTGGACGAGCTTGGGCATGATGTTCCGACGCTTTATAAACATCTTGAAGATTTAACTGGTGTAAAAATAAAGGATGTCCCTACAAGCGACGAAAAGGTTATAAGTCTTTTTACTTCAACGGAAGCTTTAAATGTAAAACCTGAAGATATTGACAGTGAAACCGGCACTCTTGCTTTGCCTGAATTTGGTACAAGCTTTGTGCGCCAAATGCTTGTAGAGGCGCAACCTAAAAAATTCAGCGATCTTTTGCAAATTTCAGGACTTTCACATGGAACAGACGTATGGCTTGGAAATGCTCAAGAACTTATTAAAAATAAAGTCTGCACAATAAGTGACGTTATAGGAACGCGTGACAGCATAATGTCTTATTTGATTTATAAGGGCGTTGAGCCAAAACTTGCCTTTAAAATAATGGAAATTACCAGAAAAGGCAAGGCTCCAAAGGAACTTACTCCTGAAATGATTAAAACTATGCTTGACAATAATGTGCCGCAGTGGTACATTGACAGCTGTCTAAAAATCAAATATATGTTCCCCAAAGCACATGCTGCGGCATATGTTACAGCAGCAATCAAACTGGGGTGGTTTAAAGTTTATTTTCCGCTGGAATTTTATGCAACACTCTTTACTGTGCGCGGAGAAGATTTTGATGCTAAGGCGGCAATTTCGGGGCGGCATGCGGTAAGACTTAAAATGGAGGAACTTAAAAGAAAAGGCAATGAGCGTTCGGCTAAGGAAAATAACGTTTATGAAACACTTATGATAATAAATGAAATGATGGCAAGAGGATTTGAGTTTTTGCCGATCGATCTTTATAAATCGCATGCATCAATTTATAAAATTGAAAACGGCAAAATAAGGCTTCCATTTTGTTCGCTGAAAGGTGTTGGTGAAAGCGCTGCCCAAAACCTCTATGATGCCGTAAAAGAAGGCCCGTTCATTTCAATAGATGAACTTCAAGCAAGAAGCGGTGTGTCAAAAACGGTAATAGAAATGCTTGAAAACGTAGGCGCTTTGTCAAGTTTGCCAAAAACGAACCAAATCTCCTTTTTCTGATTGACTTTTGTTTGATATCGTGTTATCATATTAGCATGATAAAGCGAAAAACTGCGGAGGATTTAAAATGAAAAGATATGACCTTATAACTCCCGAGGGGACAAAGGATATTCTTTTTGAAGATTGCCTTATAAGAAAACAAGTTGAAGACAGCATGCAAAAAATATTCAGCGGCATGGGATATAGCGAAGTTGTAACCCCTGGCATTGAATTTTATGATGTCTTTAATTTAAACTCACGACATTTTCCGCAGGAAATTCTTTATAAACTTACCGACAGCAAGGGAAGACTTATTGTACTTCGCCCTGATTCAACAATGCCAATTGCAAGGATTGCGGCCACAAGATTGCGTGAAGCGGATTTGCCTTTAAGATTGTTTTATAATCAAAGCGTTTACCTTGCCAACCGCAGCATGACAGGGAAAAGCGATGAAATTGTGCAGATGGGAATTGAACTTATCGGTTCAAATTCCAAAAAAGCTGATTTGGAGGTTTTATCTGCCGCTATTGAAGTGCTTTCGTTTTGCGACAGTGAAAAATTCAGGCTTGAAATAGGAAATATAGGATTTTTTAGGGAACTTGTAAGTCAACTTGATATTGATTTGATTACCGCCGAAAATATTCGTACATTGATAGAAGTGAAAAATTATCCGGCACTTAATGATTTGCTTGACGGCATTGGTGATAATAATGCAACAAGAGCTTTAAAACAACTGCCCCGTCTTTTTGGTGGAGAAGAAGTGTTTGAAAAGGCCTCGCAGCTTTTTTGCGATGAAAAGATAGAGGCCATACTTTCAAGCCTTAAATCAGTTTACAATGATTTGTCAAAACTTGGATACAACGGGAAAATTACCGTTGATTTGGGAATAGTAAATCGGACGGATTATTATACTGGAATTGTTATGAAAGGCTATTTGCAAGGATATGGTGAAGAAGTACTTTCCGGAGGAAGATATGATAATCTCATATCTGAATTTGGGTATGATGTTCCTGCAACAGGATTTGCCGTTAATATTGATGCTGTTGTTGATTTTAAAAAGAAGAAAGAAAATTGCAAATGCAAACTTCCGGATGCAATAATTTTTGCTGAAAAAGGATTTGAAATGGAAGCCCTCATGCGTTGCCGTGAAATGAGGAAAGATGGCCTTATCGTTGAAAACTCCGTTTTTGATTCTTTGCAGGAAACACAAAGATATGCACAAAAAAAAGGAATAAATAAAGTAATCATTGTAAACGGCAATGACGGAGGGAATGCAAATGTCTGAAAAGCCTTTAAGAATAGCCCTTACAAAAGGCAGACTTGAAAAAGATACCGTAGAACTTCTTGAAAAAATAGGATTTGATTGTACTGCTGTAAGGGAAAAAGGGAGAAAACTTATCTTGCCAATACCTCAGGCAAACCTTGAAGTGGTTCTTGCAAAAGCGGCAGACGTAATAACATATGTTGAGCATGGCGTGTGCGATATGGGCGTTGTAGGCAAAGATACCATAATGGAAATGAAGGGCAAATTTTATGAACTTGCCGACCTTGGCTTTGGCAGGTGCAAATTTGCACTTGCCGGTAAAAAAGGACATGATTTTTATTCGGGATATGATGTTAAGGTTATTGCCACAAAATATCCAAATGTTGCAAGAAGCTTTTTTGAAGCTAAGGGCATGGATGTAGAAATAGTAAAAATTGAAGGCAGCGTTGAACTTGCGCCTTTGCTTGAGCTTTCAGATGCAATAGTTGATATAGTGGAAACAGGTTCGACTCTTAGGGAGAACGGGCTTGAAGTGTATGAAGATATTGCACCTGTTTCCGCAAGACTTATAGTAAATATGGTCAGCATGAAAATAAGAAAGCAGGAAATCGAAAAATTGATAGGGCTTATTGAGTCTAATTTGTAAGAAAGGGAATTTTTATGGGGTTAATCAAAAAAATCATCGCCGATGGGAAAAGCGAAATTGCTTTTTTAAAGGAAATAGAAAAAAGAAATACTGAAACCGATAAGAAAGTTTCAGAAAGCGTTTCATCAATAATAGATTCAGTTAAAGAAAAAGGCGATGAGGCAGTAAAAGAATATACGTTAAAATTTGATGGAAAATTGCCCAAATATTATGAGGTTCCCCGTGAGGTAATAGAGGATGCTTTAACCGAAGCTGATGAGGATTTTGTAAATGCTTTGTTGGATGCTATGGAAAATATAGCTGATTTTCATCATAGGCAAAAAGAACAAGGCTTTATAAATCCAAAATTAAATGGAGTAATTCTTGGGCAAAGGGTTAGGGGACTTGAAAGGGTCGGACTTTATGTTCCCGGCGGAACGGCAGCATATCCATCATCAGTTCTTATGAATGCAATTCCCGCTAAAATAGCCGGTGTAAAAGAAATAATCATGGTTACTCCGCCTCAAAAAGACGGAACTCCAAACAAGGATATACTTGTCGCAGCTTCAATTTGCGGAGTGGACAGGGTGTTTTTGGCTGGCGGGGCACAAGCTGTTGCGGCACTTGCATTTGGAACTCAATCAATCCCAAAAGTTGATAAAATAGTAGGCCCCGGAAATATTTACGTTGCAACTGCAAAAAAACTGCTTTTTGGCGTTGTAGATATAGATATGATTGCCGGTCCAAGTGAAATATTGGTTCTTGCAGATGAAACCGCAAATCCTAAATTTATTGCGGCGGATCTTATGTCGCAAGCAGAGCATGATGTGCTTGCATCGTCAATTTTAATTACGACAAGCGAAAAGCTTGCTGATGAAACTGAAATTGAACTTCAAAAACAGCTTGAAACTCTCTCAAGAAAGGATATAATTGAAAAATCTCTTAAAGATTATGGGGCAATTATAGTGTGTGATTGCATTGATTGTGCTATTGAACTTGCAAATAAAATAGCTCCTGAACATCTTGAAGTTTTGGTTCAAAATCCGATGGAATATTTAGGCAAGCTCGATAATGCCGGTTCAATTTTTCTTGGATCTTATTCTCCTGAACCTTTGGGAGATTATTTTGCAGGCCCAAATCACGTTTTGCCCACCAGCGGTACGGCGAGATTTTTTTCACCGCTTTCTGTAAACAGCTTTACTAAACGTTCAAGCTTTATTTATTATACAAAAGATGCCTTATCTGAAGCAAAGCACGATATAATCACCATTGCTGAAAAAGAGGGGCTTTCCGCTCATGCAAATGCAATTAAAGTGAGGTTTTAAAATGCCTTATAAGCTTAATAAAAAACTTTCTTCCTTAAAGCCATATGACCCAATTGAAGGGGAATATAAAATCAGACTTGATGCGAATGAATCTTATTTTAATTTAAATAAAATTTTTTGCGAAAAAATCAGCAAAGAAATCTCAAAAATTGATTTAAACCGATATCCGGATCCTTATGCAACAGCTGCTGTAAAAGCATTTGCTGATTTTTATGAAATTGATGGCAAATATGTCACGGCTGGGAATGGTTCCGATGAGCTTATAAGCATAATTACAAGTTGTTTTCTTGAAAGCGGAGATAAAATATTAACTCTTTCGCCGGATTTTTCAATGTATGCTTTTTATGGCTCATTGTATGAATTGCAGGTAGAATTCATGCAAAAAGAAGACGACCTATCCATAAATATTGACAAGGTAATAGATTTTTGCCAAAGCAATGAGATAAAAGCACTTATTTTTTCAAATCCATGCAACCCTACATCTCTTGGTGTTAAAAGGGAAGATATTTTAAAATTGATTTCAAATGTTCAGGCGCTTGTCATTCTTGATGAAGCTTATATGGATTTTTGGACTGAAAGTATTCTTGACAAGATCGGAGAATTTGATAACCTTATAATTTTAAAAACCTGCTCAAAGGCAATCGGGCTTGCCTCAATAAGAATGGGTTTTGCAGTTGCAGGGGAAACAATTTCAAAAGCTTTGAAAGCTGCAAAATCACCTTATAATACTGATGCGGTTTCCCAGGCAATATGCAAATGTGTGCTTGGCGAAAAAGATTTTTTAAAAAATCAATTTGCTGAAATAATCAAAAATCGTGATAAGCTTTATTTGGATATTTTAAATCTTTCATCCAAATATCCTGTAATTGAAAAAGTTTATGAAACCAAAACAAATTTTGTATTTTTAAAAACTTCAAAAAGCGGAGAGATATTTTCAAAATTGCTTGAAAATTCAATTTCTATAAGAAAAATAGGCGAATATT
This sequence comes from Oscillospiraceae bacterium, assembly GCA_029267825.1. GTDB lineage: Bacteria > Bacillota > Clostridia > Oscillospirales > Ruminococcaceae > JAIHAL01. The sequence goes on along the minus strand of JAJUHO010000012.1, from coordinate 4,093 downwards.
TAAGGATAACAACCGGAAGCTGCGATGAAAATGCTGAATTTTTAAAGGTGTTTGAGCAAATCCTTAAAAATATATAGGAGCTGATTTTTTATGAGAATGGCAAGCATATCAAGAAAAACCAACGAAACCGACATAAATTTAACACTTAATCTTGATGGAACAGGAAAAAATTCTATTGAAACAGGAATAGGTTTTTTTGACCATATGTTAACAGCTCTTGCAGTTCATAGCGGGATTGATTTTTCTTTAAGCGCTGTTGGAGATTTGTTTGTAGACAGCCATCATACTGTTGAAGATACTGGAATTGTCATAGGAAAAGCTTTTGCTGAAGCAATTGGACAAAAAATCGGAATATCCCGTTATGGAAGTGCTTATATTCCTATGGACGAAGCTCTTGGATTTTGTGCAGTTGATATAAGCGGACGGCCGTTTTTAATTTTTAATGCAGAGTTTTCAGATGACAAAATAGGTGATTTTGATACATGTCTTGCCGAAGAATTTTTCAGGGCATTTGCTTTTAATGCAGGAATTACAATGCATATAAATCTCTTGTACGGTAAAAATGACCACCATAAATGTGAAGCTATTTTTAAAGCTGTAGCACATGCTTTAAAGCAGGCAATAAAATTAAAAGGCGGAGATGTTCTTTCTACAAAAGGGGTTTTATAAATGATAGCAATTATTGACTATGGAGCAGGCAATATTTTTAGTGTTAAAAATGCCCTTGATTTTATTGGCTTAAAAAACATCCTTACTGATAAAAAATCCGAAATTGAAAATGCCGATGGAATAATACTTCCGGGTGTTGGAGCATTTCCCAGTGCTATGAATATGCTTAAAGAAAAGGGTTTAATAGAAATTATCAGGAAACAAGCATATCAAAAACCTTTTTTGGGAATTTGCCTTGGAATGCAGCTTATTTTTGAAAAAGGTTTTGAATTCGAAGAAACTGAAGGACTTTCTTTAATTGAAGGTACGGTTGAAAAAATGGAGCCAAAGGATTTAAGCATTCCTCATATAGGGTGGAATAAACTTGAAATATTAAATCCATGTCCTTTAACAAATGGGCTTTCTGAAAGTGAATATGTTTATTTTGTTCATTCCTATAAAGCTGTATGCAGGGATGAATATATATCTGCTTATTGCGAATACGGCGAAAAAGTTCCGGCCTTGGTCTTTAAAGACAATATTTTTGGAGCACAATTTCATCCGGAAAAAAGCGGAAAGGCCGGGCTTAAGATTCTTAAAAACTTTGGAGAAATGCTATGATAATACTTCCTGCTATTGATATTAAAGATGGCAAATGCGTAAGACTTTTTAAAGGCGATTTTAATACCGTTGAAAAGGTAGCTGAAAGTTACATTGAAACTGCACTTGCTTTTCAATATAGCGGTGCATCTTGGATTCATATGGTTGACCTTGATGGAGCAAAATCGGCAAAGCCTGTAAACAACGAAATTTTTATTGATGTTGCTAAAAATACAAAACTTAAAGTTGAACTTGGCGGCGGAATAAGAGACCTTGATACGATTGAATATTATATTTCAAATGGAATTTCAAGAATAATCCTTGGTTCGATAGCTGTAAAAAATCCACAGCTTGTAAAAGATGCAGTAAAAGAATATGGCGACAAGATTGCAGTTGGAATTGACGCTTATGATGAAATGGTTGCAACCGAAGGCTGGCTTGATAAAAGCAAAGTACACTATATAGACCTTGCAAAGGAAATGGCTCTATGTGGTGTAAAGTATATTATATTTACAGATATTTCGCGCGATGGAACTTTGCAGGGCCCCAATATAGAGCAGCTTAAATCGCTTAATGAAGCTGTTCGCTGCAACATCATAGCCAGTGGTGGAATTCGTGATATAAATGATATAAAATTATGTAAAGACAATAAGCTTTACGGGGTTATATGTGGGAAATCTATTTATAAAGGCACTCTTGATTTAAAAGAAGCTGTTGCTTTGGCTGAGGACGGTGAATGAAATGCTCGCAAAAAGAATAATTCCTTGCCTTGATGTAAGGGATGGAAAGGTTGTAAAAGGCATAAATTTCGTCGGAATAAAAGAAGTCGGGGATCCGGTTGAATGTGCGGCAATGTATGATGAACAAGGTGCCGATGAAATAGTTTTTCTTGATATTACGGCAACTCATGAGGGTAGGGGAACCATGCTTGAAGTTGTGCGCAATACTGCCAAAAAAGTTTTTGTACCTCTTACAGTAGGTGGTGGAATAAAAACTATAGAAGATTTTAGAGATACTTTGCGTGCAGGAGCAGACAAAGTATCGGTGAATTCATCAGCTGTAAGAAACCCGGAACTTATTTCACAGGCGGCCGACATATTTGGTAACCAATGTGTAGTTGTTGCAATTGATGCAAAAAGACGTTCTGACGGAGGTTTTACAGTTGTAGTAAATGGTGGAAGAATAGACACGGGAATTGATGCGGTAAAATGGGCTCAAAAAGCTGAAAGTCTTGGAGCAGGAGAAATTTTGCTTACATCAATGGATACCGATGGAACTAAAAAGGGATTTGACATAGAGCTTTTAAATGCAATATGTTCGGTTGTAAAAATCCCAGTTATAGCAAGCGGAGGATGCGGTACTTTGGAACATTTTTCTGAAGTTTTTGAAAAAACAAAAGCATCTGCGGCACTTGCAGCATCGCTTTTTCATTATAAGGAATTAACTGTTCCTCAGGTAAAAGCGCATTTAAGAGAAAAAAATATACCAGTTAGGATTTAGGAGAAGTTATGGAAATTCGAGCAAATGATCTTGATAAATTTTTTGAAAAAAGTGAGCTTATTCCTGCAATAGTTTTTGAAGTAAACACCAAAACTGTACTTATGCTTGCTTATATGAACAAGGAAAGCCTTAAAAAGACGATTGAAACCGGATATACATGGTTTTGGAGCCGTTCAAGAGGAGAACTTTGGAATAAAGGTGCAACTTCCGGACATTTACAGAAGGTAATAAGCATTTTTGGGGATTGTGATAACGATACCTTGCTTGTAAATGTAGAACAAACAGGACCTGCCTGTCACACGGGAAGTTATAGCTGCTTTTTTAATAAAATTGATTTAAAAGGGGAATGAAGACAATGGCTAATGTACTTGAAGATTTATATAAAGTAGTTCTTAATAGAAAGGCAAATTTTGAAGAAGGCTCTTATACCTGCTATTTGTTTTCAAAGGGTCAAGACAAGATACTTAAAAAATGCGGCGAGGAATGCAGTGAAGTTATTATTGCCGCAAAAAACGACAATAATGAAGAACTTGCAAATGAAATTGCCGATTTATTTTATCATATTTTAGTGCTTTGTGCGGAAAAAGGATTGCCTTATAGCAATGTTGAGGCGATTCTTGAAGAAAGAAGCCACAAGATAGGAAATTTGAAGAATTTTCGGGTTACTGATAAAAATACTTAAAACTTTTAGAAAAATGTCACTTATAAGTTCTCTTATGAATACTATATATTGAAGTTTAATACTTTAATATTTACTTAGGAGGATTATTATGAGCGACCACACAAACAGACCTGACGGCTTTAGGGAAGCAGTCTGCGTTGAAGCTCAAAGAATATTTGATTCTTGTTCGGAAAAAGACTGCTTGCAGGATTTGCCGGTAACCTTGGATCCAGGTTATGTAATAGGCGATAATGTTACAATCGTTAAATGCAGATGTGTTCAAGTCTCGGATGTATGCATAAATTGCGAACCTGTTCCTTTTAACAAAGGCTTTTTTTCTGTGGACATAACTTACACATTTAAAGTAACATTGGATACCTATGAAAAAGCTTGTACCACTCCTGTAACCGTAAATGGTACTGCTGTATTTACCAAAAAAGTTATTCTTTTTGGCAGCGAGGGTGGATCAAAAACATTTTACAGCAACGCTGAACCTTTGGGTACAACAAACAACTGCTGCGAAACTGTCAACCTTCCGAGGGTTGCCGTTCATGTTGTTGAACCAATTGTACTTGAAAGCAGGGTAGTAACAAGATGCTGCTGCGATCATGCAAATGATTGTTGTCAACAACCGCCGGTACAAGTAAAAGGTGCTGTTATTACAATAGGACTTTTTACTATAGT
>JAJUHO010000060.1 GCA_029267825.1 Oscillospiraceae bacterium | reverse complement strand
TCTTATTTCCATTGTACAGACGGCAATGGATGCAGGACTTTGCGTAAACCAAATCTTCAAAAGCGAAGAAACAAATCTTTTCCAGCAGTTTAATCAAATTTACGACAGCAAGCAAATAAAGGATTTTTACAAATTCAAGGTTATAAAACCAATAATTGAAGAACTTGGAAAATTCAGGCTAAGCAGCCCCAGCGGACTTTTGGAAAATATAATTGCCCTTGTAAAAGAATCCAATGGCGACATAACCTTAACCGAATGTGCCGACAAACTCGGTTGCCATCCAAGTTATATTTGGAAAATACTTAAATCCAAAAGAAACATAAGCTTTTCAGATTTTGCAATGGCTGAAAAGCTTAACACCGCTAAAAAAATGCTTATCGAAACAGACCTTCCAGTCGCTGAAATCGCACAAAGGCTGAACTATACAAATGCGCAGAATTTTATACGCTTTTTCAGCAAGCACGAAGGCATTACACCCGGAAAATACAGGTTGGAAAATAAGAAGTAAGTTAAAGAAATTGTACGACAATTGAGCGACATAAAGGTATGTTTTATTAATTTTTTATTATTTGCCAATATAATAAAAAAATGCAAGTGCCACAAAATAAGCATTTATAGCTTATTGTTGCAAGACGATACAGACAATACCACGATAAAAGACGATTTAAAAAAATAAAAACTCGGTACAACTGTCGTAAAAATGTCGTACGAACACAAAATTACCAATTGATGTAAAATTTCCATAAAATACAAAAGCCGTAAACGCCTATTTTACGACGTTTACGGCCTATTTTTCTGGTCTGGGTGACCGGACTTGAACCGACGACCTCTACCACCCCAAGGTAGCGCGCTACCAAACTGCGCCACACCCAGCCACAAGACTTATATATTATAATACATAAGTCTTGAAAATGCAAGGGTTGTTTATATTTTTTCAGTTTTATTTAATATTTTTTTCAAATACCTTCCTGTATATGAAGCTTCACAGGCGGCAATTTCTTCCGGTGTGCCTGTTTTTACTACAGTTCCTCCGCCGTTTCCGCCCTCAGGGCCCAAATCAATAATATAATCCGCAGTTTTTATCACGTCAAGGTTATGTTCTATCACTATAACCGTATTTCCGCCATCAACAAGCTTTTGCAGAACCTCGACAAGCCTATGCACATCCGCTGTATGAAGTCCGGTTGTGGGCTCGTCAAGAATATAAACCGTCCTGCCGGTGGCTCGTTTTGAAAGCTCGGTGGCAAGCTTGACTCTTTGCGCCTCTCCTCCCGAAAGAGTGGTCGCCGGTTGTCCTATTTTTACATATCCAAGACCAACCTCCAAAAGGGTTTGAAGCTTTCTTGATATCCTCGGAATATTTTCAAAAAAGCGAACCCCCTCCTCGACCGTCATTTCCAAAACATCGTAAATAGATTTTCCTTTATATTTTATATCAAGGGTTTCACGGTTATATCTTTTGCCTTTGCAAACTTCACATGGAACATAAACATCCGGCAAAAAGTGCATTTCAATTTTTACAATTCCATCACCCTGGCAAGCCTCGCAGCGGCCGCCCTTTACATTAAACGAAAATCTTCCGCTCGTATAGCCTTTCATTTTTGCATCGTTCGTCTGGGCAAAAAGGTCGCGTATATCCGTAAAAACCCCGGTATAAGTTGCTGGATTTGACCGCGGAGTCCTTCCTATTGGGGATTGGTCTATGTCAATCACCTTGTCAAGATATTCAAGGCCGGTAATTTCAGCAAATTTGCCTGCCCTGCATCTTGCGCGGTTGAGTTTTGACGCAAGGTGCTTATATATTATTTCGTTTACCAGCGAAGATTTTCCCGAACCGGAAACACCTGTCACACATGTAAAAGTACCAAGCGAAATTTTAACATCCACGCTTTTCAGATTGTTTTCGGCGGCACCATAAACACAAAGGAAATTTCCGTTTCCCTCTCGCCTTTTCTGTGGAACCGGTATGAATTTCTCCCCGCTCAAATACTGTCCGGTTATCGATTCCGGACATGCCTTGATGTCTTCAACCGTTCCGGCGCAAACCACCTTCCCGCCGTGAATTCCGGCGCCCGGGCCTATGTCAACTATATAATCCGCGTTAAGCATGGTATCCTCATCATGCTCTACAACTATAACCGTATTCCCCATATCGCGCAGTCTTTTAAGTGTTGCTATCAGCTTATCGTTGTCACGCTGGTGAAGTCCTATACTCGGCTCATCAAGGATGTAAAGCACTCCCATAAGCGATGAGCCTATCTGAGTGGCAAGCCTTATGCGCTGACTCTCACCGCCGGAAAGCGTCCCCGAAGAACGTGCCAATGTGAGATATTCAAGCCCCACGCTTTGCAGAAAGCCAAGCCTTTCTTTTATTTCCTTTATAATTCTTTCAGCTATGAATTTCTCGCGCTCGCTTAAATTCAGCTTTTGGAAAAAATCCAGCGCCTCGGCAACTGAAAGCCTTGTAAGCTGCATTATATTCATTCCGCCCACCGTAACCGACAAGCTTTCCTTTTTAAGCCTGTCACCATGGCATTCGGGGCAAGGAACATCGCTCATATACGACATAAGCTCATCCCTTGCGTATTCGCTTGAGCTTTCTTTAAACCTGCGCTCCAAATTGTTTATCACACCTTCAAAAGGAGCATAATAAATCCCCCCGCCATATTCGGCCGGACGTTTAAGCTCAAGCTTTTCCTCGTTCGTGCCGTAAAGGAAAATCTCAAGCTGCTCATTTTTAAGGTTTTTGACAGGCTCATCAAGAGGAATTCCATATTTTTGTGAAATTGCGCTGTAATACATCATTGCAAACGTGCCGTCTTCGATGGTGTTCCACCCCGGTGCCCTTATTGCTCCCTGCATTATCGAAAGCTCCTTATCAGGAACAACAAGCTCAGGGTCAACCTTTTGGAACACTCCGAGCCCCGTGCATTTTTCGCAGGCGCCAAACGGATTATTGAATGAAAACATCCTTGGCGTAAGCTCCTCTATGGAAATATTATGTTCCGGACAGGCATAGCTTTGCGAAAAAAGCATTTCCTCGCCGTCAATCACATCCACAATCACAAGCCCGCCGGAAATTCCAAACACGGTTTCAAGGCTGTCGGTGAGCCTTGGCTTTATGCCGTCCTTTACAACAAGCCTGTCAACGACTATTTCAATACTATGCTTTTTGTTTTTTTCAAGTTTTATTTCTTCTGACAAATCGTATATGCTTCCATCAACCCTTATGCGGACAAATCCGGATTTTTTCGCCCTTTCTATCTCCTTTGAATGTTCTCCTTTTCTGCCTCTGACAACTGGGGCAAGAAGCTGGATTTTCGTCCCCTCCGGCAGTTCACATATCTGGTCAACAATTTGGTCTATTGTTTGCTGTTTTATCTCCCTGCCGCAGATAGGGCAATGGGGAATCCCTATCCTTGCGTAAAGAAGTCTTAAATAATCATAAATTTCCGTGACCGTTCCAACTGTTGAACGCGGGTTTTTGGAAGTGGTTTTCTGGTCTATCGAAATTGCCGGAGAAAGCCCCTCTATGCTGTCAACATCCGGCTTTTCCATTTGCCCTAAAAACTGCCTTGCGTATGAGGACAGGCTTTCCATATACCTCCTCTGCCCGTCGGCATAAATTGTGTCAAACGCAAGGGATGATTTCCCCGAACCGGAAAGTCCGGTCATTACCACAAGGCTGTCGCGTGGAATTTCAAGGTCCACGTTTTTAAGATTATGTTCCCTTGCGCCTTTTATTATGATTTTATCTCTCTGCATACTATTCGCCTTTCAATTCCTTTATTTTGTCCCTTAAATATGCCGCATGCTCGAATTCAAGCATTTTTGCGGCATTTTTCATTTCAGCCGTAAGCTTTGCTATCAAATCCTGCTTTTCTCTTGCGGAAAGCTTTTTGCCGCCGGACTTTTGGTCAACTTCCGCCTTTGAAGATATTTCAAGCACTTCCCTTATGTCTTTCCTTATTGTTTTTGGAACTATTCCATGCTCCCTGTTGTATTCAAGCTGTATCTTGCGGCGCCTTTCGGTTTCCATTATTGCATTTTCCATTGAACCGGTCACGCTGTCGGCGTACATTACAACCTTTCCGTTTGCATTTCTTGCCGCGCGGCCTATTGTTTGTATCAGCGAGGTTTCGTTTCTTAAAAATCCCTCCTTGTCGGCATCAAGTATTGCCACAAGTGAAACCTCTGGTATATCAAGTCCTTCTCTCAAAAGATTTATTCCCACAAGCACATGGAATTCTCCCTTTCTCAAATCCCTTACTATTTCCATGCGTTCAATCGTGTCAATGTCATGGTGGATATACCTTACTTTAATTCCCGCCTGCGCAAGGAACTCCGTCAAATCCTCAGCCATCTTTTTGGTAAGCGTGGTCACAAGAACTCTTTCATCCTTTTGAACCCTTTCGTTTATCTCAAAAAGCAAATCCTCAATTTGCCCTTCAACCGGCTTTACCACAATTTCAGGGTCCACAAGTCCGGTAGGACGTATAATCTGTTCAACAAATCTGCCGGAATGTTCTTTTTCAAACGGGCCCGGCGTAGCGCTTACATAAATAGCCTGATTTATCTTTGTGTAAAATTCCTCAAAAGTAAGCGGCCTGTTGTCAAATGCAGACGGAAGTCTGAAACCGTATTCTATCAGCGTTTGCTTTCTTGCCCTGTCTCCGCCGCTCATTCCCCTTATCTGCGGCAGGCTGACATGGCTTTCGTCAACAATAAGCAGAAAGTCTTCCGGAAAATGGTCAATAAGCGTATACGGCACGCTTCCCGGCGGCCTGCCCGCAAGAATTCTCGAATAATTTTCAATTCCCTTGCAAAAGCCTATTTCATTCAGCATTTCAATGTCATACTGTGTCCTTTCGGCTATCCTTTGTGCCTCTATAAGTTTTCCATTATCCTTGAAATATTTTATCCTTTCATTAAGTTCCTTTTCTATTTCGGAAATGGCTTCAAGCATTTTCGAGCGTTCTATTATATAATGGCTTGCCGGATATATTGCCACATGCGAAAGCGTTGAAACAACCTCTCCCGTAAGCACGTTTATTTCAGATATCCTGTCTATCTCGTCGCCAAAGAACTCAACCCTTATCGCATTTTCAGACGAACCGGCAGGAAAGATTTCCACAACATCTCCCCTGACCCTGAATTTATTTCTTACAAAATTAACGTCATTTCTTTCATACTGGCACTCAACCAGCCGCGCAAGCAATTCTCCCCTTGATTTTTGCATGCCCTTTCTCAAAGAAATAACCATTGTACGGTAGTCTTCGGGACTTCCCAAAGAATAAATGCAGGAAACGCTGGCAACTATTATCACATCACGTCTTTCCGCAAGCGCAAGAGTCGCCGAGTGCCTTAATTTGTCTATTTCATCATTTATTGCGCTATCCTTTTCAATATAGCTGTCAGTTGAAGGAATATACGCTTCCGGCTGATAATAATCATAATATGAAACGAAATACTCCACCGCATTGTTCGGGAAAAATTCCTTAAATTCGCTGCAAAGCTGTGCAGCAAGGATTTTGTTATGCGCAAGGACAAGAGTCGGCCTATTGACCTCGGCAATTACATTTGCCATAGTAAAGGTTTTGCCAGAACCGGTAACCCCAAGCAAAGTTTGCTCCCTTATGCCCTTATTCAGCCCCTCGACAAGCTGTGCGATTGCCTTTGGCTGGTCCCCTGAGGGCTTGTATGGAGCTTTTAAGTCAAATTTATCCATAATTCCTCCATTTATTTGAATAGTGAAAAGTATCCCGCATCGTACATTGATGATGCCCTATCCTTGTTTACTATAATATGGTCAAGAAGCTTTATCCCCACACCGCCCAAAATTGAAAAAAGCTTATTGGTAACCGCAATATCCGTTTCCGATGGAACCGGAAGCCCATTTGGATGGTTATGTGCAATTATTATCATCTCGCAGCCGGAACGGTATGTATATTCAACTATCTTACGGACATCCATAGGCACGGCGCTAACCCCGCCTTCAATAACCACTCCCTCCGCCCGGATTTTCAATCCGTCGTCAAGGCAGGCAATCCTTAGCTGTTCATTTTTTGCCCCTATAAAGCAATTAAAAAAATGGGCGCATATTTTTTTGGAGCTGTCCATCACTTCGCTTTCCGTCCTGCTCCTGCCATAAGCGCTTGCAAGCTGAGGAATCATCTTCAAGAGCACGGCCGCATTCTCACCCATTCCCTTTACTGCGGCTATGTCTTCGGGATTTGCGTCAAAAACCGCCGAAAGAGAGCCGAATTTTTCAATAAGAGCATGGGCAATTTCGTTTGTATCAATTCTTGGGCGTGCATAAAAAAGCAGCAGTTCAAGAATTTCATGAGCCTGAAAGCTTTCAAGCCCGGTTTTTAAAAAGCGTTCTTTCAGCCTTTGCCGATGTCCCTCATGCGGATTGGACATAAACCGCCCTCCGTTTCATTAGCACAAATGTTCTTAAAAACATTATAATACAATTTCCCATATTTGAAAAGATGTATTTTGTAAAAAAATATGTTATAATAGGTGTTAAACTTAGTGATATTTTTGAAAGGGTTTTTATTTTGAAAGAGCTTGTTATAAACGAAAACGACTCAGGGCAAAGGGTGGATAAATTTCTGCAAAAGGCCGTAAAAAGACTGCCTCAAAGCCTTATGTACAAATACATCCGCACAAAAAGAATAAAGCTCAACGGAAAAAGGTGTGAAATTTCAGAAAAGCTAAAAACCGGCGACGTAATGCAGCTTTATATAGGCGATGAATTTTTTGACGAAAGCCCTGATACGGAATTCCTTTGCGCTCCGCCAAAAATAGACATAGTCTATGAGGATGAAAATATCCTGCTTGTGGACAAAAAATGCGGGCTTGTAGTGCATGAGGACGAGGAAAAAACTCCCGACACTCTTATAAACCGGATAAAACATTATCTTTATCAAAAAGGCGAATATGTTCCCGAGCACGAAGTTTCATTTGCGCCTTCCCTTTGCAACAGGCTTGACCGAAACACCGGAGGAATAGTAATTGCCGCAAAAAATGCCGAAAGTTTAAGGATTTTAAACCAAAAAATAAAGGACAGGGAAATTGAAAAGCACTATCTTTGCATAACTTGCGGTTATCCGCCAAAAGACAGCGACACCGCAAAAGCTTATCTTGAAAAGGACAGTTCAGAAAAGCAGGTTAAGATTTCGGACAAAAAAACCGCTTCAAACAAAACAATAATAACAAAATATGAGGTTTTAAAGAAAAAGAACGGCCTTGCACTTGTGGATGTGGACTTAATCACCGGAAGGACACATCAAATCCGCGCGCACATGGCATATCTCGGCTGCCCGCTGCTTGGTGACGGAAAATACGGCAGCAATAAAATAAATTCAAAGTATTCTCTCAAAACACAAGCGCTTTACTCATATAAGCTTATATTCAAATTTACCACAGACGCCGGCATACTTAATTATTTAAACAATAAGTCTTTTGAGGTTAATAATATTTGGTTTAAGGAAAAATATTTTGAATAGATTTTACAAAAAAATTGTTGCACAATCAGGCTGTTTTGTGATATAATTATTTTGTTATTATTGTATCAGCCCTTTGTTATTTCGCTTATGAGGAGGATGAAAAATGAAAGGCGATTTACATTGCCATACCAAGCTTTCGGACGGTTCCTTAGGAATCGAAGACATCATTGTGCAGGCAAAGAGAACGGGAATTGATTTTATCTCAATAACCGACCATGATACTCTTGCCTCGTTTTCTCGCGCTGCCGTCCTTGGCGAAAGGTATGGAGTGCACATTCTCCCCGGGGTTGAACTTTCGGCCTGGGATAAGGAACGCGGACGAAAAGTCCACATATTGTGCTATGCCCCGCAAAAACCGGACCGGCTTGAAGGGCTCTGCCTTAAATCCTGTGAAATCCGGAAGGCTTGCGCAAAAGAAATGCTTGAAAAAGTCATGAAGATTTATCCGATAACCCCAGAAAGCGTTATGAAATACGCAACGGGCAGCAAAAGCATATTTAAACAGCATATTATGCACGCTTTGATGGACTATGGCTACACCACCCACTTTTACGGCAAACTCAACGACGAGCTTTTTAACCCAAAAACAGGAAGCTGCATTGTTGAGAGGGAGTATCCGGACGTGAACTTTGTAATCGACCTTGTTCACTCCGCAAGAGGGGTTGCCGTTATGGCCCATCCGGTGCATTACGACAGCCTTGACCTCCTTGAAGACCTTGCTCAAAAAGGCAAGCTTGACGGGGTCGAGGTTTTTCATTATACTGCTAATAAGGAACAGCGCAAAAAACTTTTGCAAACAGCAGAAAAATACAACCTTATCGTTACCGGCGGCTCTGACTTCCACGGAAGCTACAATGCAAAGCCGACACACATCGGCAGTGAAACCACGGACAAGGAAAATCTTGACAGGATATTCAAGCTTGCCAATGCCGGTAAAAAAAGTACGGTTTCTGTGCGCTGAAAAATAAAGCAATATACATAGCAAAAGAGGAATTATTAAATGGATATTATGGAATCGGCACTTAAAAAGCATTATGAATGGAAAGGCAAAATTGAAGTAGTTTCACGCACTCCCATAAACAACCGTGAGGAGCTTTCACTTGCCTATACTCCGGGAGTGGCACGCCCGTGCCTTGAAATAGAAAAAAATCCGGAGCTTTCATATGAGCTTACAAGAAGGGCAAATCTTGTTGCGGTAATAACCGACGGTACGGCGGTTCTTGGACTCGGCGACATAGGTCCAAGGGCGGCAATGCCCGTTATGGAGGGCAAATGCGCACTTTTTAAGGAATTTGCAGGCGTTGATGCTTTCCCGATATGCGTAAATTCAAAAGACCCGGATGAAATTGTAAGAACAATAGAGCTTATTTCTTACAGTTTTGGCGGAATAAATCTTGAAGACATTTCGGCGCCAAGATGCTTTGAAATAGAAAAAAGGCTTAAAGAAAAACTTGACATACCCGTTTTCCATGACGACCAGCACGGGACCGCAATAGTTGCAAGCGCGGCTATGATGAATGCCGCAAAAATTGCCGGAAAGAAAATTTCGGAAATGACGCTTGTCATAAACGGTGCGGGGGCTGCGGGAATTGCTATTGCAAAGCAATTTTTATCGCTTGGAATCGGAAACATTATAATGGTTGACCTTTGCGGAATAATATGCGATGGGGATGAATTTAAAAATCCCGCGCATTACGAAATTGCAAAGGTGACAAACAAAAATCATTTAAAAGGCACTCTTGCCGATGCTATGAGAGGAGCTGACGCTTTTATAGGCGTTTCAAAGCCAGATCTTGTTTCAGAGGAAATGGTTGCTTCAATGAATGAAAAAGCAATTATTTTTGCAATGGCAAATCCCGTACCGGAAATTATGCCCGACAAGGCTAAGGCCGCCGGAGCTTTTATCGTAGGCACCGGCAGAAGCGATTTTCCAAACCAAATAAACAACGTAGTTGCTTTCCCCGGCATATTTAAGGGAGCGCTTGCGGTAAGGGCAAGGGACATAAACGAGGAAATGAAGCTTGCAGCCGCAAAGGCAATTGCTAATTGCGTGCCGGAAAATGAGCTTTGCCCCGAAAAAATACTTCCGGATTCGTTTGACAGAAAGGTTCCGGAGGCGGTGGCAAAAGCTGTTGCCGAAGCTGCAAAAAAATCCGGAGTTGCAAGAATATAAAAGGATTGAGGTTTTATGGAGATAAATTACACACCAAAAGGCGTATGCGCAAGCAAAATAACAATAAAGGTCGAGGATGGAATTGTCACCGAGGTTAAGTTTACCGGCGGGTGCAGCGGAAATGCCGCAGGAATAAGTTCACTTGTAAAGGGTATGCCGGTGGATGAAGTGATTAAAAGGCTTGACGGAATAAAGTGCGGGCCAAGGCCAACCTCCTGTCCGGCACAGCTTGCCGAAGCGCTAAAAAAGAGTTTGCAGTAACATATGCCGCACGGAAAAGCTTTCGTGCGGCTTTTTGTGACATGGTTACTGATTTTTTCCCGTTTTTTTGGCATAATACCAAAAAGGAGAGTGATTAAAATGGCAAGAGTTGTTGTTATAGGAAAAGGCCCCGCAGGAATTTCGGCGGCTTTATATACAATTCGCGCAGGAATTGAAACAGTGGTTATCGGCAAGGATGGTGGAGCGCTTGAAAAAGCCGACAAGATAGAAAATTATTATGGCTTTCCAGAAGCAATTGACGCAAAAACTTTAATCTCAAACGGAATTGAGCAAGCTCAAAGGCTTGGGGTTCAAGTCGTTTCAGACGAAGTTGTGGGAATTGGTTTTAAAGAAAAGCTCAGCGTAATTACAAAAGAAACTGAATATGATGCAGACTGTGTAATAATTGCCACGGGTTCTTCAAGGACATCGCCAAAAATAAAGGGGCTTGCAGAGTTTGAAGGCAAGGGCGTGAGCTATTGCGCCGTATGCGATGCATTTTTTTACAGGGACAAGCACGTTGCCGTAATAGGCGATGGCGAATATGCTTTTCACGAGGCAAAAGAGCTTTTGCCGACTGCAAAATCAGTAACCATACTTTCAAACGGAAAGGAATTTTCCGGAGAGCCTCCTGAGGAAGCAAAAACCATAAAATCCGAAATTGCCGCATTGGAAGGCGATGAGGTGCTTAAAAAGGTTGTGTTCAAGGACGGCAGCGAGATTGAGGTGGCAGGAGTTTTTGTGGCTGTCGGGGTAGCATCCAGCAGCGACCTTGCAAAAAAAATCGGCGCTTCAACCGAGGGCACAAGGATTGTTGTCGATGAAAATATGTCTACCGGAGTGCCGGGCGTTTTTGCGGCAGGAGACTGCACGGGCGGGCTTTTGCAGATTTCCAAAGCTGTGAGCGATGGTGCAAAAGCAGGCACTCAAGCGGTAAAATATATAAGAAAGCAGAACTGATGAAATGCAAAATGAATTTCCTGAAGTTTCAATTCTAATGGCGGTTTATGAGCCGCGCATGGACTGGTTTGAAAAACAGCTTAAATCCCTAAACGAACAGGATTATCCAAATTTAAAGTTGATTGTGCTTGATGACTGCTCCCCCAAAACTCCTTTTTCAGAAATTGAGGAAATGGTTAAAAAAAATATTTCATGCTTTCCGTTCAAAGTTTTAAGAAACGAGCGCAACACCGGCTCCACAAAGGCCTTTGAAAGGCTTGCGGCAGAGGCGGATACGCCATACATTGCCTTTTGCGACCAAGACGACATTTGGGAAAGCTTTAAAATAAGGATTTGCATGGAAACGCTTTTAAAAGAAGGAGCAATTTTTGTTTGTTCGGACGCAAAGGTTATCGATGGAGATGACAATATTATTGCCGAAAGCGTTACCGATGTACACCGCAGGCATTCCTTTGAAAATCTTTCCGCCGAGAGCCTTGTCTTCAAAAACTTTGCCATAGGCTGCACGGTAGTAATGGAAACAAAGATTGCAAAGGAAGCCATTCCATTTATAGACGGCATGGTTCACGACCATTGGCTTGCGCTTTTTGCGGCATCAAAGGGGAAAATTTGCGTTTGCAGGCAAAAGCTTATACGATACCGCATTCACGGGGGCAATCAAACAGGGGTGCTTTCTAAAATAAAAAGCAAAGATGATTATTTTAAAATGAGAAT
>JAJUHO010000173.1 GCA_029267825.1 Oscillospiraceae bacterium | reverse complement strand
TCTTTCTACCGCAGAAGAAGCAATGGATGGCAAAAGGGTAAAGGTTCCGGATGAGGAAACGGATGTTGTTTGTGAGCTTTGCGGAAGGAAAATGGTTATAAAAATAGGCAGGTTCGGTAAATTCCTTGCCTGCCCCGGATTCCCAGAATGCAAAAATACCAAAAAGCTTGTTCAAGAAACGGGAGGGCTTTGCCCGCTTTGTGGAGGGAAGGTCTTGCAGAAAAAATCCAAAAAGGGCAAGAAGTATTTTGGATGTGAAAAAAATCCCGAGTGCGGCTTTATGACATGGAATACTCCGACATCCGAAAAATGCCCGTCATGCGGTTCCACTCTGTTTAAAAAAGGCGGCAAGGCAGGAAAGCTTGTTTGTGAAAAGCCCGGCTGCGGCTATGAACGGAGCTTGAAAAATGATTAAAAAAGCAACTGTTATAGGCGCGGGTCTTGCCGGCTGCGAAGCGGCATGGCAGCTTGCCCGGGCAGGAATAGAAGTTGACCTTTTTGAGATGAAACCGCTGAAATTTACTCCTGCGCATAAATATGAGGGATTTGCTGAGCTTGTCTGCTCAAATTCGCTTAAAGCGTCAAGACTGGATAGCGCCGCGGGACTTTTAAAGGAAGAAATGCGTCTTTGCGGTTCGCTGATAGTTCCTTGCGCAGAGAGGACAAGCGTTCCTGCGGGAGGAGCGCTTGCGGTTGATAGGGAGAAATTTTCGGACCTTGTGACCGAGAAGATAAAATCGTGTCCCAAGATAAATATAAAAATTGCCGAGGTTGAAAAAATTCCGGATGGTTATGTGATTGTGGCAACAGGGCCGCTTACGGAGGGAGGGCTTGCAAACAGCATTTCGGAGCTTTGCGGGGATTATTTGAGCTTTTTTGATGCGGCTTCGCCGATAGTTTCGTATGAAAGCCTTGATAAGGAAAAAATCTTTTTTGCTTCGCGTTACGGCAAGGGTGAGGATGATTATATAAACTGTCCCATGGAAAAGGACGAATACCTTGAATTTTATAATGCTTTGATAAATGCCGAAAGCGTTCGGCTTAAAGATTTCGAGCAGAGGGAATTCAAGGTCTATGAGGGCTGTATGCCGATAGAGGTTCTTGCAAAGCGTGGAGAGGATGCAATGAGGTTTGGGCCATTAAAGCCTGTCGGACTTGTAAATCCGAGGACGGGAAAGAGGCCTTATGCTGTCGTGCAGCTTAGAAAGGAAAATCGCGAGGGTACGCTTTACAATCTTGTGGGATTTCAGACAAATTTGAAATTCGGCGAGCAGAAAAGGGTTTTTTCGATGATACCGGGGCTTGAAAATGCCGAATTTGCAAGATATGGAGTAATGCACAGAAATTCCTTTATAAACAGCCCAAAGCTTTTAAATCATGATTTTTCAATGAGGGAGCATCCGTATATTTATTTTGCAGGGCAAATTACCGGCGTGGAAGGATATGTGGAATCAGCTGCAAGCGGAATTGCAGCGGGACTTAATCTTGCACGGAAAATAAATGGGCTTTCGCCGGTTGTTTTTCCAAGGGAAACCATGATGGGTGCTCTTTGTGCTTATGTTAGCGACCCTTATATAAAGGATTTTCAGCCGATGGGCAGTAATATGGGGATTTTGCCCCCGCTGACAACAGAGATAAGGGACAAAAAAGCAAAATATGCGGCTTTGGCGCAAAGAGCGCTTGAAAGCCTTAAAGCTTTGTTGGAGGTTGCAAATGAGGATAATCGTTGACGCTTTCGGAGGGGACAATGCTCCTCTTGAAGTAATAAAGGGCAGCGCCATGGCCGTTGAAAACCTTGGTGTGGAAGTAATTCTTTGCGGGGATGAAAACATAATAAGGCAGACGGCAAAAGAAAACGGAGTAAGCCTTTCCGGAATTTCGATTATTGACGCGAAAACAGTTATAGATATACATGATGAACCGTCAATGGTGCTTAAAGAAAAATCGGACTGTTCAATGGCGGTTGGACTTAAAGCCCTTTCCGACGGAGGGGGCGATGCTTTTGTAAGCGCAGGCAGCACCGGAGCACTTGTTGTCGGGGCAACCTTCATAGCAAAGAGGATAAAAGGCGTGAAGAGACCGGCACTTGCGCCTATTCTTCCGACCAAAAAGGGATACATGATGCTTATGGACGGCGGGGCAAATGTGGATTGCCGGCCTGAAATGCTGGTGCGGTTTGCAATTATGGGCTCATGCTATATGGAAAAAATCCTTGGAATTAAATCGCCCAGAGTGGGGCTTGTAAATGTTGGCGCCGAGGACAGCAAGGGCAGGGAACTTGAACTTGAATCTTATCGGCAGCTTATGGAGGCGCCTGTGAATTTTGCCGGCAACGCCGAGGCAAGGGAACTTCCGGAGGGCGAGTTTGACGTAATTGTTACCGATGGATTTACAGGCAACGTTGTACTTAAACTTTATGAGGGCATGGGCTTGTTTTTCGGCCATACACTCAAAGAAATGCTTACAGAAGGGATAAGCTCAAAAATTGCCGCACTTTTGCTTTTAAAAAAGGTAAAGGCATTTAAAAAGAAAATGGATTATACCGAGCAGGGCGGCGCGGCGCTTATGGGAATTTCAAAGCCGGTGATAAAGGCGCATGGAAGCTCAAACGCAAAAGCGTTTTATAATGCTATCAGGCAGGCTGATAATTTTGCAAAAAAGAACGTAATAGGGGAGATTACAAAGACGATAGAGAGCTTGGATGAAAGTTTAAGCTCCCGAGGCTGAGGAAGGGAGGATTTTTTTGTGAAACGGTTTGAGGAAATAATCCATTACAGCTTTAATAACAAAGAGCTTTTGCAGGAGGCGCTTTCACATTCTTCGTATGCAAATGAGAATAAAAAGTCACGCAAAAGCAACGAAAGGCTTGAATTTTTAGGAGATTCGGTTTTGTCCGTAATTGTTTCGCAATATCTTTTTGAGCATTACAAGCACTTGCCGGAGGGGGAGCTTACAAAAATA
Source organism: Oscillospiraceae bacterium (assembly GCA_029267825.1). Taxonomy (GTDB): domain Bacteria; phylum Bacillota; class Clostridia; order Oscillospirales; family Ruminococcaceae; genus JAIHAL01. The sequence goes on along the minus strand of JAJUHO010000173.1, from coordinate 342 downwards.
AGGGCTTCTCTTGTGTGCGAAAAGGCGCTTTCATCTTTTGCGCATCAAATTGATTTGGGCGAATACCTTTTTCTTGGCAAAGGTGAGGAACATACCGGCGGGAGAGAGAGGGCGTCCATACTTGCCGATGCTTTTGAGGCGGTAATTGCTGCAATTTATCTTGACGGGGGCTTTGAGGCGGCAAGGGATTTTGTGCTTGGATTTATTCCAAAGGATATTGACATAAAAAAAGCTGTGATATTTAATGACTATAAGACGATTTTGCAGGAGATAATCCAGCAGAACCCTGAGGAGAAAATAGAATATGTGCTTAAAGGCCAAAGCGGACCGGACCATGATAAG
>JAJUHO010000031.1 GCA_029267825.1 Oscillospiraceae bacterium | reverse complement strand
TTTGCTTCTAAACAAATCACGCATTCCTGTTTTTATACATTCAAACATTTCAATTCTCCCCTTCAAGCTTTACATATCTGCCTTCCTTAACGCCATCCGAAGGAGACAATATATTCTCGCCGCCCGAAAGGCCGTCTACAATTTCCACCCCCTCGCTAAGCTCGGCGCCGGTTTTTACATCCTTTTTAACGGCTATGCCGCTATTGAAAACATAAACGTACTCATTATTATTTTCATCCTGCATTACTGCCTCATAGGGAATTACAGTTATCTTTTTAGGCTCGGAAGTGAAAATTTTTACCTTGGCGGAATATCCCGGCCTTATATTTTCATCGGCATCATCAAATTTTATTTTCACCTCCACAACCGTATCTTCTGTTGTGCCGACATATTCTTTTTTCGCCTCGCTTGCAATTTCCTCAACTGTTCCGGAATATTCGCCATCAAAGCCATTACCGGTTATCACTGCGTTTTGTCCGACTTTTATTTTTGAAATATAATTTTCCGAAACCAAAGCCTTAACAACAAAAGCATCCGAACCTATAAGGCTTATTATCTTATCTCCCTCGGAAAGAAAACTGCCGCTTTCGGCATTAACATTTTCCACTGTTCCGGAAAAATCGGATTTTACCTGTGACGGCACCAAAGAAAGAACTTCATCATAGCTTGAAACCGATTTGCCGCTTAAAAATGACGAATACTGTCCCGACGTCATTATTTTCTTTGCGGTAGCCTCACGGTCAACCTCGGCTATCGCCTGTCCGGATTTGATTTTATCCCCTTTTTTAACCAAAACCTTTGAAACTACCATTGGCGCCGGAGCTTCCACCGTTTTTGAATCCTTTTTTGTAACCTCGCCTTTAGCGCTGACGCTTTCCGCATATTCAATTTCTTTAAGCTGTGCAATTTTCGCCTTTGGAAGTGAATTTTCAACTATCGTCGGAACGTTAAGTATAAAAACACACAAAGCAAATGTAAAAAATAAAACTGCCGCTAATTTTTTCACAAAACCAACTCCCTGCAAAAATCAATTTAAAAATATTATTTCAATTTGGCAGGGAATTATTAGTGCGCATAAAAAAATTCCGCCCAAAAGGACGGAATTTTTTTTATGCTATAACATCAAAGGCTTGTTTTAAATTTGAAACTCCCAAAATTTCTATCGAATAATTCTTTGGGTTTATTCCCGCAAGAGATTGCTTTGGAATTATACAACGCTTAAAGCCAAGTCTTTGAGCCTCGGCAATTCTTTGACCTATACGCGAAACACCGCGTATTTCACCCCCAAGCCCTATTTCGCCAAAGGCTATCAAGTCATCGCCGGCAGGCCTATCCAAAAGGCTTGAATAAAGCGCAATCGCTATCGGCAAATCCGCCGCCGGCTCGTCAAGCCTAAGCCCTCCTATTACATTTATATAAACGTCAAGGGTGCCAAAATAAAGTCCCATTCTCTTTTCAAGTACCGCAATTATTATTGCCACCCTATTGTAATCAAAGCCGGTGGACGTACGTCTTGGAGCGGAAAATCCGCTTTTGGTAACAAGCGCCTGAACCTCCGCAAGAATAGGCCTTGACCCCTCCATAACACATGCGACACAAGTTCCCGATACATTAAGCGGCCTGCCGGATAGCAGCATGAGCGAAGGATTTTCTACCTCGCAAAGCCCGTTTTCACCCATTTCAAAGACGCCTATTTCATTTGTTGAGCCATAACGGTTTTTAACCGCACGCAAAATCCTATATGAAAGATTCCTCTCGCCCTCAAAATAAAGCACCGCATCAACAATATGTTCCATAACCTTAGGCCCTGCTATCGCCCCATCTTTATTGACATGCCCAACTATGAAAATAGGTATTTCCTCCGACTTTGCCGTCTTCATAAAGAGACTTGAACATTCCCTAACCTGAGTTATACTGCCCGGGCTTGAAGCAATTTCCGGAATATTCATTGTTTGTATGGAATCGATTATTACAATCTCAGGCTTATGTTCGGAAATTGCGCCGCAAATTGCCTGAGCATCCGTCATCGAAAGCAAATAAAGGTTTGGAGTGGCCACCCCAAGCCTTTTTGCGCGAAGTTTTATTTGGCGCAGGCTTTCTTCTCCGGAAACATAGAGTATTGTATGCTCGCTCCCCAAAAATTCGCATATCTGCAAAAGCAATGTGGATTTGCCTATTCCCGGCTCGCCGCCCAAAAGCACAAGGGAGCCTTTGACCAGCCCGCCTCCAAGCACCCTGTCAAGCTCACCTATTCCGGTTGAGTATCTAACCTCTCCCTCAGTGTCTATTTCGGAAAGCTCCATTATTTTTTCAATATCAATACTCTTCTTTGCATAGCCTTTGGCAGAGCTTGAAACCTGCTGCTCCTCAAAGCTGTTCCATGCGCCGCAACTTTGGCATCTTCCGTTCCATTTTGAGCTTTCAAACCCGCATTCCCTGCAAACATAGATACTTTTTACTTTTGCCATTTTTACCTTCCTTAAAATTCAGCTCTGAGTATTTGCGGAATTCATTTCCTGCTGCAAATACTCGTTTATTCCGGAAAATATAGTAAATGCAACCTGCTTTTGGTATTCCTCGGTTTTAAGCTTTGCGGCCTCGTCAGGATTGGACAAAAATCCACACTCAATCATAACAGTCGGATTTTTGCAGTAATAGCAAAGAAAAAGTTCCTTACCGCAAAGCTTTATCTCGCGCGTATTTTCCGGCTGAAGATTCTCAACGAATTTTTGCTGCATTATACGCGCAATCCTTTCGTTTTTGGGATTGTTATCGGAATAAAACATCTGCGCCCCGCTATACTTTGGATCCGTAAACTTATTTTGATGTATGGAAAGGCAAAGTGCATTGGAATGTCTGTTGAATATAGCAAGCCTATTGTCCATATCAGAACGCTTTTGATTTGCAATACCCTTAACGCCCTTATCGTGAATTGAAACATCACTGTCCCGCGTGACATCCACATTATATCCGAAAGCCCTGCAAAGATCCCTTAAATTCAAGAGTATATTCAAATTTATGCCTTTTTCCGGAACACCGTCGGCGCTTGAACATCCTCCATCCATGCCGCCATGACCGGCATCAATTACTATCCAGAAATCATCGCTTACCCCGCCTATTGCCGGAACCGAAACATTCACATTTTCAATTGTATAATAAACAACCAAAAAACTAAACGCAATTACAAGCACAAGGCAGGCAGCCCTTGCTTTGTTGCCAAATTTTATCATAAATCTTCCCCTTCGCATCAATTTTCAGTTAATGCTTATGAGGAGAGCTTATCATTTATGATTTTTTTCGTAAAAAATTTTCATTGCAAGGTCTATATCCCTGTACCCAAAATCATATCCAAAATAAATCGATACCGGAATAATTAAAATCAGCAGAAAAAGCACTGCAAAGCCGTATAACGGGAAATTTGCAATTTTTCCATCTTCGGAAAAAATCTGCATGAATGGTATGTAAAACGAATTAAGAAGCTTATAAACCGGCAGAAAATTCCAAGTAAAAAATCCCGCCTTATTTGCAATTAAAACAAGCCATGGCAGCAACGGAAAAACCGTCATCACTCCCGCAAGTTTGAACGGCATCTTTTTGTCACGAGGATTTCCACGCTTTTCAAGCTTTCTATCCTCCTGGCCGAAATCATATGCATAACCTATCATTGATATTGCCAAAAATGCGGCAAAGATTATTCCGCCGAGAATTCCTACAAAAAAATTGTTAAAAAAGCCTATAAAAGACGCTCCGAATATCAGGCAGCCCACATCCAAAATAAACAGGGCAAGAAAGCCTTTAAGCACCCTTTTCAAAAAACTTGTTTTTTTCAAAATTAAACCTCCGGACTCAAAAATTACAAGCTTATTATACCGCTTTTTTTTAAATATAACAACAGCTTTTCCATTAAAATTTTAGTTTAAATCGACGCATCAAACAAATAATAATAACAGCCGGCGAATTAAAAAAATCTGCAAAGGAGCAAATATTATGCCTAAAAAAATAACGCGTTTAAACAAAGCCAAAATATACCGTCCGGCGGGAGTTTCTCCTCTTTTTGCAACCAACATAATAACAAACAACAAAACCCGAACCGACGGAAACATTGAAAACGTAAGCGAAATCAACGCATCCGCTGCAAGAGATTGGGTAAACGAAAACGAAAAATGAAGTGTCCAAAATAAAAGCGCGCCCCTTTATGACGGGAGCGCGGCTTTTTTTTGCAAAGCAAGTTTTCTATTCTTCTGACTTTTAATAACTTTAAGGCGCGAAAATTCCTCACGCTCTTTTTCTTCAAGGCTGTCCGAAATATACTTGACATAAGCCTGAAATTTTGGAATCATTATGTTTTTAAGGGCATTTGCCCTGCTTTGCGTTTTCTTTATGGCAACAGCAAGACGATAAATGCTGTTTTCGACCTCCGCAAGGACAACTGTCATCTGTTTTACCTTGTCAAAACAAATATAAGCGTAATCAAGAGTGTAATTTGTCCTCTCAAAACCGTAAATCAGCTTTAAGTTCCTTTTTTCCATAGTGATTTTAGGAAGCTCAACACCCATTACGCTCCTATATGAAACCTTTATGCCGGTTTCAATAGGAACGGAATTGGCTACGCTTTGTATTACGCCAAGTGTTATATTGGCATATTGCAAAGCCGAATATGCTTCCTTATAAGTATCCTCAATGGAGCCTCTCAACGACTTTGCAGTATCTATAAGCGTCATAAGCTCCCTTATGAGGATATTGCGCTTTCTGTCAAGAAGCTCATAGCCGAGCTGCGAAAGCTGCAAGGACTTTTTTACTTTCAACAAATGCCCCTTGGTTGGAAAAATCTGCTCCGCCATCAGCTCATCTCCTAAAAATTATTTAAAGCGCAGCGCTCTTTCCGGATGATATTTTTCGGAAAGCAGCTTTTCGTCAACTCTGTCAAGCTCTGACATGGGCAAAAGCGACAACAAATCCCAGCCAAGGTCAAGGGTTTCCTCAATAGTCCTGTTTTCATCAAAGCGTTGTGAAATAAAGTACTTCTCAAACATTGCCCCAAAGCTCATATACGCTTTGTCTATATCGGAAAGCTCCTCCTCGCCTATTACCGATGCAAGCGCCCTTGCGTCCTGAACTTTTGCGTAGCAGGCAAAAAGCTGGTTTGCCACCGCAGAATGATCCGCTCTTGTGTACCCTTCTCCTATGCCGTCCTTCATAAGACGCGAAAGCGATGGAAGAACCGAAATCGGCGGATAAATCCCCGTTTGGTCAAGGTTTCTGTCAAGCGTAATCTGTCCTTCCGTAATGTATCCCGTAAGGTCCGGAACCGGGTGGGTTATATCATCATTAGGCATGGTCAAAATCGGTATCTGCGTAACCGAACCGGTTGAGCCCTTTACTACTCCCGCACGCTCATAAAGAGATGCAAGGTCTGAATAAAGATAGCCAGGATAACCCTTTCTTCCCGGAATTTCACCCTTTGAAGACGAAAATTCACGCAAAGCCTCAGCGTACGAAGTCATATCTGTCAAAATTACAAGTATATGCATATTCTTTTCATAAGCAAGGTATTCCGCAGCAGTAAGCGCGCATCTCGGGGTTAAAATTCTTTCTATAATCGGGTCATTAGAAAGATTTAAAAACATTACAACCCTTTGAAGCACTCCGCTGTCTTCAAAGCTTCTCTTAAAATAATCCGCAACGTCATTTTTAACGCCCATTGCGGCAAAAACAACTGCAAAATCCTGTCCGCTTTCCTCTGCAATCTGCGCCTGACGCACTATTTGCACCGCAAGTTTATTATGGGAAAGTCCTGAACCGGAGAAAATAGGAAGCTTTTGCCCTCTTATAAGAGTCATAAGGCAATCTATGGAAGAAATTCCGGTCCTTATATAGTTTCTTGGGTAAGTTCTTGAAACCGGATTAAGCGGTTTTCCGTTTATATCCATTGATTTTTCAGGATAAATTTCTCCAAGGCCGTCAATAGGTCTTCCGGAACCGTTGAACACACGTCCAAGAATTTCCGTTGAAAGCGGCATTTCCATCGGTTTTCCCAAAAATCTTGTCTTTGTATTTGTAAGTGAAAGCCCTTTTGTTCCTTCAAAAACCTGAAGTACAACCTTATCCCCTGCCACTTCAACAACTCTTCCCACACGGGTCGTCCCGTCGGAAAGGCGGATTTGGGCAATTTCATCATAGCTTGCGTGGTCAACCTTATCCAGCACAACCAAAGGTCCGTTGATTTCTTTAAGTCCGACGTATTGAATGCTCATTCTCTTTCCTCCCCTCCCTTAGCTGTGCCTTTGCATAAGCTCGCTGAATGCGGAATTTATTTCAGCATTGTATTCGTTAAACATATCAAGTTTATCGTTTGGAATATCGTATTTTACCTTTATTACCTTTTCAAAAAGTCCCAAAGCGGTTATTTCGCTTATAGGTATGCCTATTGCAATGGCATTTTTAGCATTTTTATAGAGATTTAAAATAAGCTGCATCATATAAAGCTGCTTTTCAAGCGGAACGTAAGTATCGTCCTTATGGTAAGCGTTCTGCTGCAAAAAGCCAACCCTTACAACTCTTGCAATTTCAATTACAAGCTTCTGGTCGTCCGGAAGAACATCCGCACCTATAAGCTTTACAATTTCCATAAGCTTATTTTCTTCAATAAGGATATTTGAAATCTCCTGACGGCAAAGCAGAAAATCTTCACTTACGTTTTTATTGTAAAAATCAGCCAAGTCGTCAGTGTATTCGCTATAGCTCATGGTCCAGTTTATAGCCGGATAATGTCTTGCATAAGCAAGCGCCTTATCAAGTGCCCAGAAACAACGCACGAAACGCTTTGTATTTTGTGTGACAGGTTCCGAAAAGTCGGAGCCCTGCGGCGAAACCGCACCTATTATCGTAATGGAGCCTTCCTTGCCGTTAAGTGTTTCCACATAACCTGCACGCTCGTAAAATTCAGACAAACGTGAAGGCAAGTATGCAGGGAATCCCTCCTCGGCTGGCATTTCTTCCAAACGTCCGGAAATTTCCCTCAAAGCTTCCGCCCAACGTGAAGTCGAATCCGCCATGATGGCAATATGGTATCCCATGTCACGATAGTATTCCGCAAGGGTTATGCCGGTGTAAATTGATGCTTCACGCGCGGCAACAGGCATGTTTGAAGTGTTTGCTATAAGCACCGTACGGTCGGTAAGGTGATTTCCGGACTTCGGGTCGATAAGCTCGGAAAATTCTTCAAGAACCTGAGTCATTTCATTTCCGCGCTCTCCGCAACCGATATACACGATTATATCCGCATCACACCATTTTGCAAGCTGGTGCTGTGTCATTGTTTTACCGGTTCCGAATCCTCCTGGGATTGCCGCAGCTCCACCCTTTGCAATCGGAAGTATAGTATCAATTACCCTCTGCCCTGTTATAAGGGGACGGCTTATTGGAAGCCTTTCCTTTGATGGCCTTGGCTGTCTGATAGGCCACTTTTGCATCAAAGTAAGTTCCACGGTTTTGCCGTCATCGGTTTTGATTTCAGCAACCTTATCGGTAATTTTATATTTACCGTCCGGTGCAGTCCATGTTACTACGCCGCTTAAATTCGGAGAAAGCATGCACCTGTGTTCTATAAGAGGAGTTTCAGGGCAGGTGGCGTAAATATCCCCGCCTTTTAAAGCATCGCCGGGTTTTACAACCACTTTTACGTCAAAAAGCCTTTCTTCGTCAAGTGCGGGAACATTTGCGCCCTCTGCAATAAAAGCTCCGCTGATTTCTTCTATCTTTTTAAGCGGCCTTTGTATGCCGTCAAAAATATTTGTGATTATCCCCGGAGCAAGTGTAGCACACATTGGCGAACCGGTGGGATAAACCGGCTCTCCGGGTTTTAAGCCCGTTGTAACCTCATATACCTGAATTGTGGTAAATTCCTCGGTAATGCCTATAACTTCGCCGATAAGACGCTTTTCACCGACATAAACCATTTCAAGCATTGAAAAATCCTTGGTGTCCTTTACTTTGACAACAGGGCCATTTATGGAAAAAATTTCATTATTCAAGCTTTTTCGCCTCTCTTCAAACCGGGACTATGCCCGAATTGTCATATTAAATCCTGTGAAAAGCAGTTCTTTTCAATAAAAGCTTCTTTTTGATTCGCAAGCGCCAAATCAATGGTTTTATCCAACAAAAAAGATTTTTCCGGATAAAAAATGCAAATTCCGCCAAGCTTTATTGAGCTATCCTCTTTAAATTCAACCTGGATTCCAAGCGCTTCTTGTATTTCGCCGACATATTTCATATCCTGCGGCCTTAAACATATCTGCGCGCCGGGAACAATATTTTGTTCCTTTGCAAGCTTTGCAAGAAACTTTGCGTACTGTGGAGTTTGAGTAAATTCTTTAATTAAATTTTTTACATTTTCAAAAACAAGGTCTATAAGCTCTCCCCTTTTGGTGAGAACATCCCTTTTAGCGTCAAGCTCGGCCTTTGCCACAATTTTTACATATTTTGCATAAATCTTTTTTATGCTGTCTTGAAGCGTTTGATAAGCAATATTAAGCGATTCTTCCTTTGCGTCTTTTAAAATTTCTTCCCTTGATGCCTCGCCCTCGCCAATAATTCTATTTACTTCCTTATCAACTTCGGCATCAACCGCATGGATAAACCGCTCCAATTTTTCGCTTTCAACATCAAGCATTTGGTTAACCGCTTCCATTGGAAAACCTCCTTACAGGAAGTCCCCGTCAAAGGGGACCTTTTTAAAACATTAAATCTTAATCCCTATCGCCTCATGCACATACCTTGAAATTGCTGTGGTTATGCTTGATGTGGCATGGCGGTCGGGTATTTCAACAATCAGCGGACGTTTTTTATTGAGCTTAAAATCATACACATACTCGTCGCAAAGCTTTACAAGCTTTTCTGTCATAAGGACAATTGCCACTTCAGGATTGTCCGCAGCTTTTTTAAGCTCCGCAACGACTTCATCGTATTCATGCACAACAACGCCGTCGATTCCCGCAAGGCGCATTCCCATCTGCGTATCGATATTGTCGCTGATTAAATAAAACTGCATAGCAATACTTCCTTTGCAAATCAAACAAAGAGAATAAGGATTGCAATAAGCACACCGTAAATTGCGACACCTTCGCCAAGAGCAACGAAAATAAGTGATTTAACGAATGACTTAGGTTCTTCAGCAACAGCACCAATTGCCGCAGGGGCAGCTCCACCAACCGCAATTCCACATCCTATACAAGAAAGTCCGGTAACTATTGCGGCACCAAGGTAAGCCATTCCTCTTGTGCTGTCAGCAACCGCATTTGCGGCATCAGTTGCAGCAAAGCCAACAAGCTGGCCCACAGGAAGAATAATTGCCAAAGCAATTACTGCAAAAAATGAGCAAAGGTTGAATATGATTGCATTCTTAGCTTTTTTCCCTGTCTTTACTCCTCTTACAATTGGCACAAGCGGCATAAAAAGCATGATTACAATAGCAAGTGGAAGCAAAACAATTTCAATGATTTTTGTGATTTCCATAATAAATTCCTCCAAAAGATGTTTTTTATATTTTTAATTTAAAAATAAAACTAAATTTGCCGGATTACTCTATTTCGGAATTGTAATCCACACTGACCGGTTTAAATGCATGGCCGTCGCCTTCGTAAAAGCGCGAGAACATTTCATAATACTCAAGCCTTAGGCACTGGATTCCAACAATAAGTCCCTCCATGCCAATTACAAATATGTTGCCTATTATAACCACAATTGGGGCAAACAAAGCGGCACTCTTTGCAAGAACCATTACCACAAGCATAAGTCCGGCATGCGAAAGCACGAATCCGCCTATCCTCAAAAATGACATGGTATTTGTAATATAGCTGAGCAAATACTCGAAAAGTTCAAAGAAATTTTCGGTTATGAATTCGCCTATGCCGCCTTCGCTTTCCTCAACATGCCCCTTTGTATGGGCAAGCTTTGCAAGTGGAACACGGAAAAACATAACAAGCAGCGGCAAAACAATAAGCCCCAAAACATAAGGCGCTTTAAATAAATTGTGCCCGAAAACAAATGTTGAAACCATTGCAACAAGAGTTGCACTGTAAAATACAAGTCCCGCAAGTCCGCTGTTCCCAAATAAGGCTTTTTCATAATCCTTGTTTTTCAAGTTTACAAAGATATTGATAAGTATTGAAACTATTATGAGCACTACTCCTATTGAAATTGCGCCAATCAAAATTGTATGAGTGTCCTCAAAAACCTCAATGGGCTTTTCTTTCAGGCCTATCAGCTTGTAAAGCGGATTTAAAGCCTCTTCATATCCGAAAACCGAGCCGTAGACGAGCCCGAAAAATGCGCTTGAACATCCTATTCGCGTCAAAATCTGGCCAAAGCGGTTCTTTTTCTTTTTCCAAATGAAAAGTCCCGCAAGCGCAATCGCAAGTCCTTGTCCCAAATCCCCGAACATTATTCCAAATATCAGCGTATAAGTAATCGCCACAAACATTGTCGGGTTGAAACCGTTGTATGACGGCAGTCCGTACATCTCAACGAATATTTCAAAGGGCTTTGCAAACCAGTTGTTCCTAAGCTTTATCGGCGGTTCAAGCCTTTTGTCAAGTTCAGGCGGGTTTACAAGCACCGCAACATCAGGCATATCAGCAAAAACGCCCATGAACTTTTTGACTTCCTTTTTCGGCACAAACCCTACAAGATAAAACTTATCCTTCAAGGCGCTGACATTTTTCCTCAGCTCAAAAACGTCATGCAGATGCTTTAGCTTGCTGAAAATCTTATCAATTTCACTTTTCTTTTCGGCAAGCAAATTCTCTACATCAATTTTTGCCTGTTCAAGTTCACGCCGCTCTTTTTCAAGCTCTGCGGTAATTTCCTCTATTGCGTTTTCGGCAGTACCCTTTACAAAATCAGGTATCCTTACCCTTTCAAAATAAAGCGATTCAAAAATATCGTCGGCAACCGCTTTATGTGCATTCGGAACAAAATAAACTCCCCAATAATAATCCTTGTCATTGTCAAACGACACAAACACAAAAGGCCTGTCGTTGTAGTAAACCAGCTTTTGATAACTGTCAACGGGAAGCTTTCCGAACCTTACGCTTATGTTTTTGCAGGAAAAAATCTTTTTAAAGTCAACATTAAGCCCTTTAAGATGGTTTAGCTGGATAAGCGCCTGTTCCCTTAACGAAATGGATTTTGAAAGCTCGGAAATCTTTAAGTTGTATTCCGAAAAGCTTTTTTCAAGTTCCGAAACATAAACCTTGCACTTTTCGGTTTCTTCCATTTCTTCTCCTGAAAAATCCACGCCTTTGGGACGGTATGAAACCGTTTGGGCAACGGAATAAATCCTTTTTAAGCACTCGGTATAAGGATTTTCCTCGCTCAGTGCCTTAAACCCGTTATTGTCATCCATATCATGGCTTGCGGCCTCAATATGGAAGCACTGGCTCCGGCAGCATCTTTCAAGGACTTCGTCAAGGTCCTTCATAAGACCGGCTATGTTGACCAGTTCCATTCTCTCTATTGACATGAAGCCACCCCTTAAAATAAAATATGCAGCCTTTAAATAATCAAAAGTTTCTCAATATATGACATAGGCGCTTTATACCTTATGCCTTCAATAATACTTATTATGTTATAAATTTCAACTTCGAACAAATAAACTATCGTATAAAGGCTTACGGGGGCGGATTGAATCTGCCTCAAGGCAAGCTTTGCATACTTAACCCTTAAAACATGAAGCTGCTTTTCAAACATATCCTTCGTCAAAGGTTCTCCAAGCCTTTCAAGCTGTCTTCCATAATAAGTCTTTTGAAGACGCTTTATATAATCATCAGCATCTGGGGCACTGTAAAGCTCATGCTGAGCATTCTTTGAAAGCCTGCCGTAAATCTTTAAGGAATATTCCTCTATCGTTTCCGCATCGGCGCCCGAAAATGCTTTAAGCCTGTATCCGTTTATTATGTTTATCAGGTCAATCTGTGTTTTTATCAAAGAAATGAGCGCATCCGCAATCTTTTTTGAAAAATCCTTTTTAATCTGTTCTGCAACATTTTTAAGATAATAAGTCCTCAGCCTTGATTCAATCATCGTGCAGTCGTAAAGCCCGTTTTCGTCAGGAGTAAAATCCTTTATAATATTATAATAAGGGGTATTTTTTATAGCCTTTAAGATTTCGCTGTAATCCCTTGCGCGCGCAAGCTCTATCAAATCAAAGGAAGCATGCTTTATAAAATATCCCGGCAAAGAGGATATATAATCATCGCTTTCCTTTGCATTCAAATGCAATATCGCGCTTACAATTTCCGAAACTTCATTTTTTGTTACAAGGTAATTGTAAAAAGGAATTTCATCCAAATGCTGAAAGCTGCAAAGTTTTACATAAAGGTCAAAATTCCAGCGCCTTAGAATAGTTTCCAAAAAGCCCCTGTGTATGGTTGAAGTTTCAATTGACGAAAGTACGTCGCGGTAATGCGTATTGCGCTTTAAATATTCGGCAATCTCGGCAACGCTGTTTTTGTGCATAAGCTCGCGGTAATCTTCCGGCGTAAGCCTTTTGCCATATATCGCACGCGCTTTTGCTATGGTCGCATTGGTTGAAAACATATCAAACATGTCATTCACCGACTATTCTTTTAAAAATTTCCTGTTCCCACGCAAGATGGTTATCGTCAAAAATTTTCTGCAGCGCTTTTATTTTTTCCTGTTTTTCATTTTCTATTTTTGCTATTTTTTCATCCGCCACAGATTTTTCACATTCTTCAACCTTTATCAGTTTTTCATCGGCTCTTTTTTTATGGTCTTCCTTTATCTGCGCCGCTTCAAGCTTTGCCTTGGAGATAATCTGTTTTTTCTTTTCCTCGGCAACTTCAACACGCCTGCAAGCCTCATCATCTATTTCGATAATTTTGTTTATGATATTGTCCATAAAAACACCCCCTAAAAAGTTTGCCAAAAAGAACGCCGGATGCAAGAAGAGACAGAACATCTTCAAATCCTTCATTGCACCCGTATGATATAATATACCTTTTTGCGATTTTTTTCAATCGGCAATCCTTTAAAATATGCCTATTTTACGCATAAATATTTGTAAGTATTAAATAAAATTTTATTAGTTTTATATACAACATGCCCTGCTTTAATATTTTGTTAATTTTTAAGGCTTTGCAAAGGCGCCGGAATTTGTCCGCCTCTGTTTATAAATTTTGACGGAGAATTTGTGTTGACTTTCATAACCGGACCGCAACCAAAGAGCCCTCCCCAATCAAGCTCCTCTCCGATGCCCTTTCCTATTGCAGGAATAATCCTTACCGCAGTGGTTTTGCTGTTTACCATGCCGATAGCCGCCTCATCCGCAATAATTGCAGCTATCGTATCTGCCGAAGTATCCCCCGGAACCACAATCATGTCAAGTCCAACCGAACATACGGCAGTCATTGCCTCAAGCTTTTCAATGCAAAGCGAACCGCTCTTTGCCGCATCAATCATCCCCGCATCTTCAGATACCGGAATAAATGCTCCTGAAAGGCCGCCTATCCTTGAACATGCCATAACGCCGCCTTTTTTAACCGCATCGTTAAGAAGTGCAAGCGTTGCGGTAGTTCCCGGAGCACCGCATTTTTCAAGCCCGATTTCCTCAAGTATATGCGCAACGCTGTCACCAACCGCAGGAGTCGGGGCAAGCGAAAGGTCAACTATTCCAAACGGCACGCCAAGCCTTTCGGAAGCTTTTACTCCAACAAGCTGGCCCACCCTTGTTATTTTATACGATGTTTTCTTTATTATATCCGCAATTTCAGTAATATCTGCATCAGGATATTTTGATAGCGCCGCGCGGACAACTCCCGGCCCTGAAACACCAACGTTTATTATGCAATCCGGCTGTCCGACACCGTGAAACGCTCCTGCCATAAACGGATTGTCATCGGGGGCATTGCAGAACACTACAAGCTTTGCCGCTCCAAAGCAATTATTGTCAACCGTTTTTTCGGCGGTTTCCCTTACAATTCTGCCCATTATTTTGCAGGCGTCAAGGTTTATTCCGGTTTTTGTAGAGCCGATATTTACCGATGAACATACGTTGCTTGTAAGTGCAAGCGCTTCCGGAATGGAGTTTATAAGCTCCAAATCGCCGGCGCTGAATCCCTTTTGCACAAGCGCGGAATATCCGCCTATCAAGTTTACTCCAACCGCCTTTGCGGCTTTTTCCATAGTAAGAGCAAATTTAATGGGGCTTGATTTGCATGCCGCTGAAACAAGGGCAATCGGTGTGACGGAAAGCCTCTTGTTGATTATCGGTATGCCGTATTCTTTTTCAAGGTCCTCGCCAACCTTAACAAGGTCCTTTGCGCAGCGCGTTATCTTGTCGTAAACCTTATCGCAGGCCTTGTCAATATCGCTGTCAATGCAATCCAGAAGCGATATGCCCATTGTTATTGTGCGTATGTCAAGGCACTCGTCCTGTATCATGCGTATGGTTTCCAATATATCATAAACGTTAAGCATGAGTTCCTCCCATTTTCGCCTTATATTCTATGCATGGAATTAAAAATATCCTCATGCATCGTATGGATTGAAAGTCCAAGCTCTTTGCCAAGCTCGCTCATCCTGTCGCTTAATGCCGTAAAGCCTGTATTAAGCTTTGAAATATCCACAAGCATTATCATTGCAAACACATCCTGCAAAACGGATTGGGTAACCTCAATAACATTTGCGTTATATTCGGCACAAATTCCGCTTACTTTAGCAAGAATTCCCACCGTATCTTTTCCTATAACAGTAATAACCGCTCTCATATAAAAGCCCTCCAATTCATAATTGTTTTTATTATACCATGTTTCAACAAAATTTGAAACATCAGCAGACAATTTTTTATGCCTTAAAGCTCTTTTTTTATTTTCAAAAAGTTGCTATAATTGTTTTAGTTTAAATTTTTGGAGGCATTTTTAAATGAATTTGATAGACTGCCATTCACATACCACAAATTCCCCAGATGCACACAACAGCGTTGAAGAAATGTGCCAAAGGGCAATGGAATTAGGGCTTTATGCCTATACCATAACAGACCATTGTGAAGTGAACAGGTTTTACGGCGTAGAGCATTATACAGACACGCCAAATGAATACGATACCTACCACTTTGACATTGATTTTGAAAAATCAATGTCCGAAAATACTCTGTATAAAAAAAAGCTTGACGGAAAACTCAGATTTTTTTCCGGAATAGAGCTTGGTCAGGCAACTTTTGACATACCGCTTGCCGACAAAATAATCTCCGACAAAAGGCTTGATTTTGTAATCGGTTCAATGCACCAGATTCCAGACGCGGATGATTTTGCATTTATAGACTACAATAAATACAATCCTGACGAGCTTATGGGAAGATATTTCGATGAAATTTTAAAGCTCTGCCGCTGGGGCGGCTTTGATGTGCTGGGCCACCTTACTTACACATTGCGCTACATGGAGGGTGAAAAAGGCATAAAAGTAGATATAAGGCGTCATGACGAAAAAATCCGTGAATGCTTTAAAATCCTTATACAAAACGGAAAAGGCATTGAAATAAATACCTCAGGGCTCAGGCAAAAATACGGAAAAACTTTTCCGACTTTTGAATACGTTAAAATGTTTAAAGAAATGGGCGGCGAAATTATAACAGTCGGTTCTGATTCGCACCGTGTTTCAGACCTCGGCAAAGGCATAAAAGAGGGCCTGGCGCTTGCAAAAGAGGCGGGATTTAATCATGTATGTTTCTTTAAAGAGAGAAAGCCGGTTTTTGTTGAAATCGAATAGGAGGTTTGCATGCAACTTTTAAAAATTCTTTGCGAAAATGATATTCCCGAAATTTATAAAAATACTCCGGTTGGGGAGCTTATACGATATCAAAACCTTAAAAAAGAATTTGAATCATACCAAAATGCGCAAATACTTGTCGGAATGTGCATGGACAACCGCAAGCAATTAAGGCTTCCCGAAAATTTCGCCTACATTATAAGAACCGGAGGCGCAAATTTAAGATACAGCGAATTTAAAATCTCATATGCCATAGCCATAGGCGGCGTAAAACACATTGCCCTTATAGCCCACGACCGCTGCGGAATGGTCAATCTTGTTTCAAGGAAACAGCAATTTATTGACGGACTTTGCAAAAATGCCGGTTGGGACAGGGAACGCGCCGAAGAACATTTTATGAATTATGCGCCCATCTTTGAAATAGACAACGAAATTGAATTTACATTCGAAGAATCCAAACGCCTTGAAAAAAAATATCCACTTATAAAAGTAACTCCGCTTTATTATTCCCTTGACGACAATATGCTCAGTTTTATAATTTAATACTTTTTACTGCCGGATAAGCATTTAAACTGCTTATCCGGCAATTTTTTATTCTTCCTTTGCCATATGACATTTTACACTTTTAAAAAGCATAATATGGTGCTATAATCTGCTAAAAGGAAGTGTTTATATGAAAATTGCCGCCGTATATGGCTTTTTGCGAAAGGAAAGCACCTATAATACCGCCTCACTTTTGCTGGAAAGCCTAAAAAGTAAAACAGAATGCGAAATATCGGAATTTTTTCTGCCAAAGGACATGCCGAATTTTTGCGTAGGGTGCTTTTCCTGCATAATAAATTCCGAAGAAAAATGCCCGCATTACGAGGCCTTGCAGCCAATTGTAAAAGTTCTTGACGAAGCTGACGTGATAATCCTTGCCTCTCCGGTTTATGTTTTTGACGTAAGCGGGCAAATGAAAGCGTTCCTTGACCATTTCGGATATCGCTGGATGCTGCACAGGCCATCAAGCGCAATGTTTTCAAAAATAGGAGTCGCCATTTCCACAACAGCCGGCTCAGGACAAAAGCGCACAAATCAAACCATGGCAAAGAGCCTTTCTTATTGGGGTGTAAGGAAAATTTTTTCATACGGCAAGGCCGTACGGGCATCAAACTGGAAGGGAGTTTCCCCAGAAACCAAAGAAGTAATTAAAAACGACATGGAAAAACTATCACAAAAAATCATAAGTGAATATGGAAAAACAAGAAAAAATCCCAAAATAAAAACAAGGCTCATGTTCCACCTTTTCAGAAAATTAAACGGAAAAGACGCTTGGAACAAGGCGGACAAGGAATACTGGAAAGCACAAGGCTGGCTTGATTCAAAACGCCCATGGAATTGATACGTCAATATAACTAAAATTTAACGCAAAAATCACTAAAAAATGTAGAATACAATAATAGTCCCTTGAAAAAAATTGTTAATAAAGTTATAATGTAAAGCATAGAAAAAAACTTAAATTGTTTATTCTATACAATTTATAAAAAGGCAGGGATTTATTATGAAACAGTATGATGCTTTGAAAATCAAAAATATCGCCCTTGCGGGGCATGCGGGTTCGGGGAAAACCTCGCTTGCAGAAGCTCTGCTGTTCAAGGCCGGCGCCTCAGAACGCCTTGGAAAAGTCGCAGACGGAAATACAATTATGGATTTTGATTCCGAAGAAATAAAAAGAAAGGCCACTTTGAATACCTCTCTTGCCTCTTTTGAATACGATGGCAATAAAATAAATTTAATAGACACTCCCGGGCTTTTTGATTTTGAGGGCGGAATGATAGAGGGAATTTATGCGTGCAGCACGGCAATGATAACCGTTTCCGCAAAATCCGGAGTAAAGGTTGGCACTGAAAAAGCATATGATTTTGCAGTAAAAACCGGAAAATCAAGAATGTTTGTGGTCACAAAGCTTGATGAGGAAAATGCAGATTTTTATAAAGTGCTTGCCGAACTTAAGACGGTTTTCGGGCCGTCGGTGTGTCCGGTGGTGGTTCCGACAATAAGGGATGGCAAAATAGTCTCATATGTCAACCTGATTGAAATGAAGGCATATGCATACGATGAAAAAGGCAATGCTGTTGAAACCATGATGCCGGATTCGGAATACAGGCTTGACGGACTTATAACCGCCGTGAGTGAAGCCGTTGCCGAAGCCGATGAAGAACTTTTTGAAAAATATTTCTCCGGTGAAAAATTTACTCAAAAAGAAATCGTCAAAGGCATACACAAAGGTATGAATGAGGGCAGGATAACTCCGGTCACCTGTGTGTCATCCTTTACCCTTGGCGGAATAGATATGCTGCTCAAAGAAATCTCACTGCTTGTGCCTGCGGCAGCGGAGCATGAAACAAACATGGCATTCCTGCCAAACGGCGACCCTATTGAAATACCAACTAACGAAGCGGACCCTCTCTCCGCAGTGGTGTTTAAAACCGTTGCAGACCCGTTTGTCGGAAAAATGTCATACATTAAGGTCATTTCCGGAAAGCTTTCGGCAAACTCGGAAATCTTAAACGCTTCAAGCGGAAATACTGAAAAAATAGGCAAGCTTTATTCCATTTTCGGAAAAAAGCAAGAGGAAATTGCTATTGCGGCTGCCGGCGATATTGTCGCCGCATCAAAGCTTTCCGCAAACACTATGGATACCCTTTGCGACCCTTCAAGGCCGGTGAAATTTGAAAAAATCCAATTCCCCAAACCATGCTTTTCAATGGCAGCAAAGGCAAAGTCGCAGGGCGACGAAACAAAAATTTCCACCGGAATACAAAGGCTTTTGGAAGAAGACCTAACGCTTTCTTATATTCAGGACGATTCCACCAAAGAACAAGTTTTAAGCGGACTTGGAGAACAGCATCTTGAAGTTGCATGCGCAAAGCTTAAAAGCAAATTCGGCGCCGATGTTGAGCTTAAAGCGCCAAAAATAGCTTATCGTGAAACAATAACGAAAAAAGTAAAGGTTCAGGGCAAATACAAAAAGCAATCCGGAGGACATGGGCAATACGGCGATGTTTGGATAGAATTTGAACCGTATGTTGGCGATGAACTTGTGTTTGAAGAAAGGGTTTTCGGAGGGGCCGTTCCGAAAAACTTCTTCCCTGCAGTTGAAAAAGGGCTTCAGGAATGCGTTAAGAAAGGCGTTTTGGCTGGATACCCTGTTGTCGGGCTTAAAGCAATTCTTGTTGACGGCTCATATCATCCCGTTGACAGTTCGGAGCTTTCCTTTAAGGTCGCCGCATCAATTGCCTACAAAGAGGGTTTAAAGCAAGCTGAACCCGTTATACTTGAGCCTGTGGACAAATTAAATGCAGTCGTTCCCGATGAAAATACAGGAGATATAATGGGTGATTTAAACAAGCGCAGAGGACGTGTGCTTGGAATGACTCCAATCGGAAAGGGCATGACCGAAATCACCGCCGAAGTTCCGCGCCGTGAAATGCAAAGCTTTACGACGGTTTTACGGCAAATTACAAGGGGCA
>JAJUHO010000068.1 GCA_029267825.1 Oscillospiraceae bacterium | reverse complement strand
TTGCCGTAGCGCTTATGGCGGTAATAAATTACTACTTCTTTTTTGGCGAAGCAGTTTTCGTCGTAATTTATTTCATTATAAGATGCTTTTCAAAGGACTTCAAGATAAGCTTTAAAAAATTCCTTTCAGTCGCACTTGAAGCGGTTCTGGGGGTAATGCTTGCGGCGTTCATGCTGCTGCCATCCGCTCTGGCAATCATGGGCAACCCAAGGGTTTCCGAAAGGCTTTGGGGATATGACATGGTTGTTTACAACGACAAATTCAGGATACTTAGAATCATTCAAAGTTTTCTGATGCTGCCCGATATTCCGGCAAGGCCAAATCTTTTTGATTCGGACACCGCAAAATGGTCCTCAATTGCAGGATACCTGCCGCTCTTTTCAATGGCCGGCGTAATCTCATTTATGCGCGCAAAAAAGAAACACTGGGCTTCAAGACTTATAATCGTCTGCATTATTTTTGCCTTTGTACCGATTTTAAACAGCACATTTTCAGCATTTGCAAGTGCATATTATGCAAGATGGTTCTTCATGCCTGTTCTTGTTATGGCAATGATGACAGCATATTCGGTTGACAACCATAAAATCGATTTAAAGGCGGGAACAATTTTCTGTGCCGTTTCGGTTATTGTTTTTGCCGCAATAGGCTGCCTGCCTAAAATGAAAGATGAAAAACTGGTGTTCTTTGAGCTTCCAAAATACCCTGCCGCATTTTGGGGAAGCATAATGATAAGCTGTGCATGCGCTATTGCACTTATTGCACTTGTATTTTACGCTAAAAGAAACAAAGGCTTTGTTAAAACGGCTTTTTGGATGACAGTCGGCGGATGCTTTATCTGCACCGCATCAATCGTTGCATACGGAGTTTCAATAGGCCCCTACCCTGATGAATTTATAAACGAGGGCATAAAGGGAGCCAAAAACATTTCCTTGCCGGACAACCCAGACGATGAATTTTACAGGATTGACATAAGCGAAAACTATGACAACTATGCCATGTCTTGGGGGCTTCCCTGCATAAGGGCTTTCCAGAGCACTGTTCCGGTTTCAATAATGGAATTTTATCCGACCGTGGATGTCGAGCGCAACGTCGCCTCCCGCGCAGACACAAGCAAATACGGCTTAAGGGGACTTTTTTCGGTAAAATATTATTTCAACCATAAAAGCGAAACCGAAGATGACGACACTCAAAAAGAAAAATTTTATATGCCGGGATTTGAATATTACGGGACTCAAAACGGCTTTGACATATACGAAAACAAATATTATATCCCCATGGGATTTACTTTTAATTATTATATCCCTATTGAAAAATATGAGGCAAACAGCAAATCCTACAACAACAGGCTGCTTATGAAAGGCATTGTGCTGGACAAACTGCAAATAGAACGGAACCAAGACATATTAAAGCCTCTGCCAACGGAGCAATACTCCCAAATTTCAGAAGAAGACTACCTTTCCGACTGCCAAAACAGGGCAAGGGAGGCATGCTATTCCTTCAAAACCGATACGTTCGGCTTTGAGGCAAAAATAAACCTTTCAAAGGAAAACCTTGTATTTTTCAGCGTTCCGTATGAAAAAGGCTTTTCAGCCGAAATTGACGGCAAGCCCGCACTTATTGAAAAAGTTGATATTGGCTTTATGGCGGTAAGGGTTCCCAAAGGCGAGCATACGATAAGGTTCAATTATTTCACGCCGGGCCTAAAAACAGGGCTGCTTTTAAGCCTTGCGGGACTTTTGGGGCTTTGCGGCTATCTTTTCATTTTCAGGCGGCAAAAACCATCAAAAGGCGTAATTTATGATTACGAGCCTTACGACGATTTGTCTGCTGCAAAAAGTTACGCAAAAAGCCTTGTATTTGACATAAAAAATAAAAAGGGAGAAAATTAAAATGCATTTATTTGAAAAAACTATAAAATCAGAAAAAATTTACGAAGGCAGGATAATTTCACTAAAAAAGGATACCGTTGAGCTTGAAAACGGAAAAACTGCCCTGCGTGAAGTTGTCGAGCACCCCGGCGGAGTATGCGTTTTGCCGGTGACAAGCGACAATGAAATCATTTTTGTAAAACAGTACCGCTATCCGTTCGGAGAAGCGCTGCTTGAAATCCCCGCAGGAAAGCTAAATCCCGGAGAGGACCATTTTGAATGTGGAAAGCGTGAGCTTTTGGAAGAAACCGGCGCCGTCCCCTCAGAATATACCTATATGGGCGTGCTTTATCCGACCACCGCATACCTTACTGAAAAAATACACATGTACCTTGCAAAAGGGCTCAGCTTTTCAAAGCAAAACCTTGACGACGACGAATTCCTTGACGTGGTGAAGGTTCCTTTTGAAAAAGCGGTTGAAATGGTAATGTCAAACGAAATAAAGGACAGCAAAACCCAAATTGCAGTCTTAAAGGCCAAAATCCTTTTAGATGTTAGAAATTAGAAATTAGATGTTGGATTTCTGAATGTTAAAAAAAGACCTGCAATACAAAAGCACCAAACTCCAGCTTGCAATATTTAATCTCTAACATTTAAACTGCTCCTATTATAAAGAAAAATGAGAGAGTTTTATAAAACCCTCTCATTTCGGAAAATTATTCCTTAACCTCTTCGGATTCGGATGCCTGCTGTGCTTCAAGATGAGCTTTGTAAGCCTCCAAAATCTGCCCTTCTATAAGCTGCCTTGCCTCCGGTGAAATTGGATGGACGATATCACGGAATATTCCGCTTTCGTCTTTTCTACTTGGCATTGCCACAAATAACCTCTCGTCTCCTTGAACAACCTTGATGTCATGGACAGCAAGCTGGTTGTCAATGGTAATCGAGATTACCGCGCGCAGTCTGCCTTCCGGGATGATTTTCCTGATTTTGATGTCTGTGATTTGCATTTTGGTTTGTCCTCCTTTGTCGTTTCAAAAATGATACCTTAGCTGTGTATTTATAACCCCTGTTGTCAGGAGGCTATAGCAAAACTAAAATTTCTACCCTTTGCATAAATAGTATTATACGTTTATGGTAAATTTATGCTAAAAAGGTGAAAAGTGTTTAAAAACCTTAAAACCGTAATATACTTATATATAAAAAACAGTGGATGGGACTGATAATATGAAAGTTGAAAGCAGTGTACTTAACGGCAAAAAGCACATACATTTCATCGGAATCGGCGGCTCCGGAATGTATCCCCTTGCACAAATACTTCATTCGCAAGGATATTTCCTCACCGGCTCGGACAACAACGAAACCGAAACCCTTGATGCCGTAAGAAAAATGGGAATCCCCGTATTCCTCGGCCAACGCGCCGAAAATATAGACGGCGCCGACCTTATCGTTTACAGCGCGGCAATAATGGAAGACAATCCGGAGCTTGTGGCTTCAAGGCTAAGCGGAGTGCCCGTGCTCGAAAGAAGCGAGCTCTTAGGAATCGTTACCGGCTGGTACGACAACGCCATATGCGTTGCCGGAACACACGGGAAAACAACGACCACCTCTATGATAACCCAAATTTTTATTGAACAGGGCGATGACATTTCGGCGGTAATCGGCGGAAAACTCCCCTGCATAGGAGGAAGCGGCAGAGCCGGCAGTTCAGAAATAATGACCTGCGAGGCCTGCGAATTCGTGGATACCTTCTTAAAGCTCCACCCCGACATAGCGGTAATCCTCAACATAGACGGGGACCACCTTGACTATTTTAAAACCGTGGACAACATCATAAAATCATTTAAGAAGTTTTGCGAAAAAACCTCACGGGCGATAATTGTCAACGGCGATGATGAAAACTCAATGAAAGCCGTGGAAGGGATAACCGGTAAAGAAATAATAACCTTCGGCTGGAAAGAAACCAATGATTTTTATCCGGCAAACATAATCCAAACCGATAAAACACAAACAAAATTTACTCTTATGAGCCATGAGGGCGAGGTATGCAGCCTCACAATAAACGTTCCCGGAAGACACAACGTCTTAAACGCAACCGCCGCAGCGGTAGCTGCTCTCTATGCGGGCGCCGACCTTGAAAAGCTCCCCGCCGGGCTTGAAAAATTCCACGGTGCCGGCAGAAGGTTTGAGAAAATAGGCGTCGTCAACGGGATTACCATAGTTGACGATTATGCACACCATCCCGCCGAAATAACTGTGACATTAAATTCCGCAAAAGCAATGGGCTTTAAGCGTGTCTGGGCTGTATTCCAGCCGTTTACCTTTTCAAGGACGGCCATGCTGCTTGAAGATTTCGCAAAAGCACTCTCAATTGCAGACAAGGTTGTCCTGACCGAAATAATGGGAAGCCGTGAAAAGAACACTTACCATATTTACGCAAAGGACCTCGGCGAAAAAATACCCGGAGCTTTTTGGATAGATAACCTCCGCTCCGGCGAAACTCCAGAACAATATCACGACAGGAATTTTGACGAAATATGTGATTACCTTTTTGAAAACGCATCCGAAGGCGACTTAATAATAACCCTTGGCTGCGGCGACGTATATAAAGTTGCAAAAAAGCTTTTTAAGAAATTAAAAGAATCCGAAAGGGGAAATTAAAATGCTAAACGAAAAATTAAAGGCGGTTTTTGAATATATAAAAGAGCGTTCGGCAGACGGCATTCCCCCGACCGTGCGTGAAATATGCACGGCGCTTGGCATAAAATCAACCTCAACCGCCCATAGGTACATAAATATGCTTGTTGAGGAAGGGCTTCTTGAAAAATCCGATGATTTAAGCCGTGGAATAAAGCTTGCATCAAAGGGCAGCGCGGCAAAAATCCCGCTGGTAGGAACCGTTACCGCCGGAAAGCCCATAACGGCATATGAAGACATAACCGACTTTATAAGCTTTCAGCAGGACAGGAATTATTCGAATCCTCTTTTTGCGCTGACAATAAGGGGCGACAGCATGATAAACGCAGGGATTTTCGACGGAGATATAGTCGTTGTCGAGCAAACATCTTCGGCGCGCAACGGTGAAATTGTAATTGCCATGACCGACGAAAACGAGGCCACCTGCAAGCGCTTTTACAAAGAGAACGGACACTTCCGCCTGCAGCCGGAAAACGACTCTATGGATCCGATAATTCTTGACAATGTAAAAATTCTCGGAAGAGTTGTGGCGCTTTTAAGGTATTTTTAAAGTATTTTTTATTAAAATTAACCACCCTTTATTATTAAAAAAGGCCACACTCTAATAATAACTTATCAATTTTTATTTATGTTAACTTTTAATGAATTAGGCGTAAAAAAATCCAACTTGATATCAAGTATAATCATTTTTAACCAAAAAAACTGTCGAAATCAGTAATGCTTTTTATCTTTGTGCATATATAAATATTAAATCTAAAATTTTTTAGTGAAAACAGAAAAAGCTTCTTGTTTTTTAACTGATGATATAAAGCAAAAACCGCTTTCCGTATTGTGGAAAGCGGTTTTTCATATAAAATTCTGCTTGGCGCGCTTAACTGGATTCGAACCAGAGACCTTTCCCTTAGGAGGGGAACGCTCTATCCTGCTGAGCTATAAGCGCATTTTTAACGCGAATAAAATTATACCATACTTGGCGTAAAAAATCAAGGGCTTTTTATAATTTTTTCGGTTCACATTTTAGCAAATTTGTGTTATACTAAGTATAAAGTTTTTTTAGAAACGGAGCCACAAATGAAACTGCTTTTTGTAGGAGATATAGTAGGAAAAGAAGGCTGCGAATTTTTCGCAAAAAAGCTTTATTCCTTAAAAAAAGAATATAAAATTGACATAGTTGCCGTAAATGGTGAAAATTCCGCGCAGGGCAATGGTATTACAAAATACTCGGCGGATTTTCTTCTCTCAAACGGCGCAGATGTAATAACAACCGGCAACCACTCATTTAAAAGGCGCGAGGCTGTTGAAATTTACGACCACCCGCTGATTTTGCGCCCTGCCAATTACCCTGACGGCTGCCCCGGAAAAGGCTGGTGCGTGCTTGATTTTGGAAGTTTTCGCGCAGCTTTTGTAAATCTCATGGGAGTTGTTTATATGGAGCCGATTGACAACCCTTTTAATGTGGTTGACAACATCCTGCGGCAAATTGACACGCCCAATATTTTCGTGGATTTTCACGCCGAAGCCACCGCCGAAAAGAAATGCATGGGGCATTACCTTGCCGGCAGGGCAACCGCTGTTTTAGGCACCCACACACACGTTCAGACAAGCGATGAGATTATCCTTAAAAACCATACGGCTTATATAACAGATGTCGGCATGACAGGGCCGGAGCTTTCCGTGCTTGGAGTAGACACCGAAATTGCCGTACAGAAGATGAAAACCCACTTTCCGGTAAAATTTATGGAGTCGTCGGAAGCATGTTTTTTAAATGCTGTTTTGGTAGATTTTGATGAAAAAATCGGCAAAACAAAACAAATTTTACGATTAATAATTAGGTAAAACTCCAAAATTTACTTTAAGTATTGCAAAAATATTAAGATTGAGGTATAATTTATTTAAATTCTTAATAAGCAACTTTAAAAATGCTATATTTTTGCTATGTGCAATACAGGAGGATTGCTTAATGGAAGTTCTAAAAGTATCATCACGTTCCGCACCAAATTCGGTTGCAGGCGCCATTGCAAGCGTTATTAAGGATAAGAACGCAGTTGAAGTTCAGGCTGTGGGGGCCGGCGCTTCAAATCAGGCAATAAAGGCAATTGCAATTGCAAGGGGTTATCTTGCCCCGGTTGGAGTGGATCTAATCTGCATACCGGCTTTTGCAAACGTTGTAATCGACGGTGAAGATAGGACTGCAATAAAGCTCATTTGTGAAAGAAGATAAAAATTTACCGGCAAAAACTTTTAATCGTCAAACGCATTAAAAGCTTTTGTCGGTTTTTTCTTAAAATTGATTAAAATGAAAGCCATCTGATAAATTGCAACAAAAAAGACCGCACTAAGGATTTTATTATCCTTGCGGTCTTTTTTTCTTAAAGGATACATTGCTGTTTTAAAAAACCTTTAAGCCTAATGCCCTTTCTGGGCAGATTTCTAATATTAGTTTCCGTATTTTGTTGTTATAACCGGAATACCAGGGCCCATTGTGGATGAAACTACAACGGACTTGAAGTATGTGCCCTTTTGAGCGGCAGGCTTTGCCTTTGCAATTGCATCAAGCAATGTGTCAAAGTTCTTTTCAAGCTTTTCAGCACCAAAAGAAGCCTTGCCTATCGGGCAGTGGATGATGTTTGTCTTGTCAAGACGGTATTCAATTTTACCAGCCTTAGCTTCGGTTACAGCCCTTGCTACATCAGGAGTAACTGTTCCTGCCTTCGGGTTCGGCATAAGGCCTCTGGGGCCCAAAACCTTACCAAGACGGCCTACAAGACCCATCATGTCCGGAGTTGCGATTACAACGTCAAAATCCATCCAGTTTTCTTTAAGAATCTTGTCAACAAGGTCCTCTGCGCCTACATATTCAGCGCCGGCATCCTTTGCCGCCTGAGCCTTGTCATCCTTGCAGAATACGCATACACGAACCTTTTTGCCGGTTCCGTTAGGAAGCACAACAGCGCCTCTAACCTGCTGGTCTGCATGCCTTGAGTCAACGCCGAGCCTTACGTGCACTTCAATGGTTTCGTCAAACTTTGCCTTTGCGTTTTTGCAGGCAAGGTCCAAAGCTTCGGCAACGTCATATAATTTTGATTTATCGATAGTTTTTACGCTTTCGATATATTTCTTGCCATGTTTCATTATTATTTTTCCTCCCTCATAAGTGGTAATACCGTTTTGCTTATTCGCAAAGCGGTTAGCGGAATCTCCTCCCACCAGCGGGTAAACTGCAAACGGCAAAACGCCGTCCAGCCACCTTGCAGGCGAAGTACCTGCAATTAGTCTACGACTTCAACGCCCATCGAACGTGCCGTTCCGGCAACCATCGACATTGCGGCTTCAAGGCTTGCCGCATTAAGGTCGGGCATTTTCTGCTCGGCAATCTTCTTTACCTGTTCCTTGGTGATCTTTGCGACTTTGGTCTTATTTGGCTTGCCGGAGCCGCTTTCAATTCCGCAGGCTTTCTTGATAAGAATAGAAGCCGGCGGGGTTTTTGTTACGAACGAAAAGCTACGGTCCGCATAAACGGTGATAACAACCGGAATTATAAGACCGATATCGTTCTTTGTGCGCTCATTGAATTCCTTTGTGAACGCCATGATGTTTACGCCGTGCTGACCGAGAGCAGGGCCTACCGGCGGAGCCGGTGTTGCCTTTCCGGCGGGGATTTGAAGCTTTATATAACCTACTACCTTTTGTGCCATGACTTTGCACCTCCATAAAATGTGGTAAATGGCGAACCGTTAAAAATTCGGCTCTCCCACGCGTGCGGCAAAACCGCACGTCAGTCAAAAGGGGAAAATCCCCTTGCTGCCTTTAAATATCCTCCGGTTTTGAAACATTCATTATGCCAATCGTCACCGGAGTTTCCCTACCCAGCATTGAAACTATCACATCGACCGTCTGAGCATCGATGTTGATATTCTGTACGATTCCAACGAACCCGTCAAGCGAGCCGCCGGATATCCTTACGTTGTCGCCGACTTCAAAATCGACTTCAAGCTTTTTGGCATCGCCCTCAAGTCCGGAAAGCTTTTCAACTTCCCTTTCGCTCAAAGGCACAGGTTTTGAGCCAGGCCCGACAAAACCCGTAACGCCGCGGATGTTTCTCACGATATACCATGTTTCGTCCGTAAGGACCATTTTAACAAGGACATATCCCGGAAAGACTTTCCTTTCGACTTCCTTTACCTTGTCTTCCTTTTTTTCAAGCGCTTTTTCCGTTGGAATGCGCACCTCTGGAATAAGGTCGCGGAGCTTTCGGTTTTCTACAACCTTTTCAATTGTTTGTGCCACCTTATTCTCATATCCGGAATAAGTGTGAATAACATACCATCTTGCAGCTTCCGACACTTTTAAAACCATTCCTTTCCGTTAGGCAGCACCAATTTGCTTTATGCTCCGATTACAAGCCTTAAAATTTGTGTGAAAGCACTGTCAAGCCCCCAAATGAAAATGCCTGCAAGAATCATTGTTACTAAAACTATGGTTGTGTTTTTAACTACTTGCTGCTTTGTCGGCCAAACAACCTTTTTAAATTCGGCCCTAAGGTCTCTGAAATACTTCTTGAGGCCGTGGATAAAAGATTTCTTTTCGCCTTTTGCCTTTGGGGTTTTTGCGGGTTTTGCGGATTTTGCGGGCTTTATTCCGTTATCCTTGGGCATATCCTTGATCCCCCTCCCGCTTACTTTGTTTCTCTGTGAAGAGTGTGCTTGCGGCAGAACTTGCAGTGCTTGTTCATTTCAAGCCTGTCAGGGTCGTTTTTCTTGTTCTTCTTTGTGTTGTAGTTGCGCTGCTTGCACTCCGTGCACGCCAATGTGATCTTGACTCTCATTTTTCGGCACCTCCTGACGAAATTAGTTCCCTTGAAAATGAAGGGAAACTGTCGATGTTTCCGGAAAATCCGGAAACGCTTGCCTCCCTCGGCAGAGGTTTTATTTTCTGCAAATGGGCACAAAAAAATAAACCTCTTAAAGAGGTACTATAACTATAACACGTCTAAAATGTTTTGTCAAGGGCTTTTACAAAACTTTTATGCCGGAGAATATGCACTCGGCCTCGCTGCATATTATATTTTAAAAAAGAATTTTGGACTTCCTGCCAAGGTTGATTTTTTGGGTAAAATATGCTATGATATTATGAATTATAATGTACTTTAAATATGTGCAGCAAGAAAGGTCGATAAACCATGTCCAAAATAAAAGTTGCCGTCATATTCGGAGGAGTTTCAAGCGAACATGATGTTTCGCTTGTTTCAGCGACAAATATAATACAAAATCTTCCCAAGGATAAATACGAAATAATTTGCATAGGCATAACCAAAAAGGGCAGATGGTACTACTATCCCGGCGACCCGGGGCTTATAGCTTCCGGCGAATGGGAAAAAAGCGGCGACTGCACGCCGGCAGTGCTCAGCCCGGACCC
>JAJUHO010000099.1 GCA_029267825.1 Oscillospiraceae bacterium | reverse complement strand
ATTTCGTCAATTTCTTCCTGAATACCTTCAACCGCATCGCTGATTTCTTCAAGTATGTCAGCAATTTGGACAAGAATTTTGCCTTCCTTGGTTGAAACATCAATTTCCAGACCATCCATCAGGCCTTTAAGATAGGACACCTTTTCTGAAAGCCCCATAGTACTTTCCTCCCTAAACAAAATTGCGCATTACAACAAGCAATACTTATTATAATTATGCGCGCTCCATATATTCGCCGGTACGGGTATCAATTTTTACCTTATCGCCGGTTTCAATAAATAATGGAACCTTAATTTCAGCGCCGGTTTCAAGTCTTGCCGGCTTTGTTGCATTTGTCGCGGTATCTCCCTTAAAGCCCGGTTCTGTTTCAACAACCTCAAGCTCCACAAAGAACGGAGGTTCAACGCCGAAAACATTTCCCTTATAGGAAAGCACCTTAACTTCCATATTTTCCTTTACGAATGCAAAGCTTGGACCAAGCTTGCTCTTGTCTATCGGAATTTGCTCATAGGTTTCATTATCCATGAAGTAATAAAGGTCGCCATCGGAATAAAGATACTGCATGTCTTTTCTTTCAACAAAAGCAGTCGGAAACTTATCTGTCGGGCTGAATGTCCTTTCAACCACAGCTCCGGTAATAACGTTTCTATATTTTGTCCTTACAAAAGCGGCTCCCTTTCCGGGTTTAACGTGCTGGAATTCTATTACCTGAAGAACGTCGCCGTCCATTTCAAACGTTACTCCGTTTCTGAAATCGCCTGCTGTTATCATAAATACCCTCCATAAAAATCGTCTTTGCGCCGGACAAAACAAGCCGACACAACTTAAATATATTTTACCCTAAAAATTATAAATTTGCAAGCTTTTTTTACAAGCAAACAAAATTTTTTGGCGTATTTGTTAGGTTTATACATCCATTTGCCGTAATAACGGCAAAATCTTCTATTCTTACGCCAAATTTTCCGGGAAGATATATTCCCGGCTCTACCGTAACAACCATATTTTCTTCCAAAACCGTTTCGCTTTTGGGAGAAGCCGTCGGGAATTCATGAATTTCAAGGCCCACGCCATGTCCAAGGCTATGTCCGAAATTCTCACCGTACCCTGCGTTGCTTATAATATCCCTTGCAACCTTATCAAGGTCGCTGCATTTCATTCCTGCCTTTGCCGCTTTTAAAGCTTCAAGCTGTGCTCTCAAGACGATATCATAAACCTTTTGCATTTCTTCACTGGGATTTCCAAGACAAATGGTCCTTGTCATATCGCTATGGTATCCCTCATAAACTGCGCCAAAATCAAAGAGCAAAAAATCGCCTTTTCTTATTTTCCTATCCGACGGAACGCCATGAGGGAGGGATGTATTTTCTCCTGACAGGGCAATAGTATCAAATGAAATCGCCTCTGCACCGTTTTTAAGCATAAAGCCATCAAGCAAAAGTGCAAGTTCGCGTTCGGTTTTTCCTTCGCATATATGGTCAAGCAGATTTTCAAAAGCTTCTTCGGCTATTTTTTGAGCTTTTTTTATTTTTTCAATTTCATCAAAACTTTTTTGCCCTCTCATTTTTTCAACAGCCTTGCTTAAAGTGCCGGAAGCATCCAGTTCGGTTTCGTCAAGGCCTGCCTTATAGCTTTCAAATTCGCTAAGCGTCATAAAGCTTGCCTCAACTGCCGCCTTTTTTGCTCCATGCTTTTTAAGTAGTTCTTTTATCTGAGACAGCAATTTATCCTGCAAAACAACTTCGCAAGAATCAACAGTTTTAGACGCCTTTTCGTAATACCTGAAATCTATTATCAAGTATGCCTTTTCCCTAAATGCCGCAATTACTCCGGCTGAAGATTTCATCCCGCTAAAATAGCGTCTGTTGACATCTGATGTTATCAGTGCGCAATCAATATCCTTTGGCAAAATGGAAAAAAGCTTTTCAAATTTATCAGTTTTCATTTAAACATCTCCAAAATTCCGCGCAGAGCAAGAAAATACCCGTATTTGCCAAAACCCGCAATATGTCCCGCACAAACAGGGGCAACTACTGATTTTGAGCGGAATTCCTCCCTGCCGTAAATATTGCTCATATGAACCTCTATGCAAGGTATTTTTACTGCTGCAATAGCATCCCTTATGGCATAGCTATAATGAGTATATGCTCCGGGATTTATTACAATTCCATCGCAGTCAAGGCGCGCCTCATGAATTTTATCAATGATTGCTCCCTCATGGTTTGACTGAAATATCTCGCATTCAAGCCCAAGGCTTTCCGCGAAATCAGCAATTTCGCGGTTTATGGTCTCAAAGCTGTCCGAACCGTAAATTCCCTTTTCACGCTCTCCGGTAAGGTTTATATTCGGCCCATGTATGACAACAACTCTTTTTTTCAAGACAGTCCCTCCTATTTTTTGCGTTTAGGCAAAAAAGGCCTTTCAAAAAATCTTTTTATTGAAAACAGAATTCCCTTTTCATCTTCAAACGGAAAAACAAAAATAGTCTTTATCCTTTTTATATTTGCCCCAAGCATATCGGTAAAAAGCTGATCCCCGACAATTGCTATTTCGTCAAATTCAAGCCCCATCTTTTCCCTTGCTTTTTTAAATCCAGACGCAAGCGGCTTTTTGCCGCCCCACACAAAATCAAGTCCCAAGTTTTCGGCAAAAGGCCTTACTCGTTCCTCCCTATTGTTTGAAACGATAACCATAGAAATGCCGTTTTTTTTCATTTCATCGACCCAGTGGGCAACGCCTTTTTCCGGCTCAGGGCTTCCATGCTTTGCAAGGGTATTGTCCAAATCAAGAATAAGCCCCTTTATGCCATGCTTATCAAGCAGTTCCTTATTTATATCCAGCACAGAATCCAAAACAATCGTCGGAGTTAAAAGCATTTTCTCCCCCCTGAAAAGCTTTTTTTAAAATGAAAAAGCGAGCAGACTCGCTCGCTTTCACTTTTTCAAGTTCCAAACCACATATAAACAAAAATTAATTATACTTGCGTTTACGTGCAGCTTCGGATTTTTTCTTACGCCTTACCGAAGGCTTTTCATAGTGTTCTCTTTTACGAACCTCAGCTATAACGCCATCTTTTGCGCATGACCTCTTAAAGCGTTTAAGCGCTGTATCCAAAGATTCGTTTTTTCCAACACGAATTTCTGCCATTATAATTCCCTCCCTTTGCCGCTTAGGCAGAGGTTTACAGTAATGTAACAAAATATATTATACATTATGAGTGCGTTTTAGTCAAGTGTTTTTGCCCAAAATAAATATTTAATGCGATTTCCTTAAAATAAAAATAATTATTTCACAACAAAATTAACAAGCTTTCCGGGAACAAAGATTTCTTTTACAATTTCTTTTCCGGAAATCACCTCTGCTGTCTTTTCATCCTTTTTAGCAAGCGACAAGATTTCGTCCTTTGATGCAGAAGCTTCAACCGAAAGCTTTGAACGGAGTTTTCCGTTTACCTGAACCACAATTTCAATCATATCCGAAACACAGAGTGCCTCATCATATTTTACCCATTCCTGTTCGTGGATAAATCCTCCGAAATTCATATTTTCATATATTTCAGAAGTTATATGCGGTGCAAAAGGATTAAGCATTATAAGCAAATCCCTGTATTCGGCACGATTTATTGAGCCCGTTGCGGAAATATCATTAAGCAATGCCATCATTGCCGCAATTGCCGTATTGAACTTCATGCCCTCTATGTCCTCGGTAACCTTTTTTATGGTCTTATGCATTGCGGATTTAAGCTCCGGACGGTAATCATTCCCATCAATCACATTTTCCTGCAATGCCCAAATCCTATCAAGGAACCTCTTGCATCCCTTTATGCTTGTGCTGCTCCATGGAGCCGATTTTTCAAAGTCGCCTATAAA
Organism: Oscillospiraceae bacterium; assembly: GCA_029267825.1. GTDB lineage: Bacteria > Bacillota > Clostridia > Oscillospirales > Ruminococcaceae > JAIHAL01. Next base: position 2,987 of record JAJUHO010000099.1, on the reverse strand, counting down.
CATCTCATAAAGCCTCATGGTATCGGCACCGTATTCGGCTACAACCTCGTCCGGATTTACCACGTTGCCCCTTGACTTTGACATCTTTTCCCCGTTCTCGCCAAGCACCATCCCATGGCTTGTCCTTTTAAGATAAGGCTCTTTATCCTTCACTACCCCTATATCGTAAAGGAATTTATGCCAGAACCTTGAATACAAAAGGTGCAATGTAGTATGCTCCATACCACCGTTGTACCAATCCACCGGCATCCAGTAATCAAGTGCTTCTTTTGAGGCAAGCGCCGAACTGTTATGTGGGTCGCAATAGCGCAGGAAATACCAAGACGATCCGGCCCACTGCGGCATTGTATCAGTTTCGCGCTTTGCAGGCCCTCCGCACTTTGGACAGGTTGTGTTTATAAAGCTTTCAAGGGTTGCAAGCGGGCTTTCGCCGTTATCAGTAGGCACATAGCTTTCAACATCGGGAAGTCTTAACGGAAGTTCTTCCTCCGGAATCGGAACATACCCGCATTTTTCACAATGCACTATCGGAATAGGTTCTCCCCAATACCTCTGACGTGAGAACACCCAGTCGCGCAGCTTAAAATTCACCTTTGACTTGCCTTTTCCGGTTTGTTCAAGCCACTCCTTAATTTTCACCTTTGCCTCCTCAACCGAAAGTCCGTCAAGGAATCCGCTGTTCACCATAGTTCCGGTTGCGCAGTCAGTAAAAGCTTCCTTTTCAATATCTCCGCCTTTAACAACTTCAATTATGGGGAGATTATAAACCTTTGCAAATTCATAGTCGCGCGTATCATGTGCCGGAACAGCCATAATTGCCCCTGTTCCGTATGACATAAGGACATAATCCGAAATAAAAATGGGAATTTCCTTTCCGTTCACGGGATTTACCGCACGCACGCCTTTAATTTCAACGCCGGTTTTTTCCTTTGCCATTTCCGTTCTTTCAAAGTCTGATTTCCTTGCCGCCTTTTCCCTATAAGCAAGGATTTCCTCCATATTGCCGATTTTATCGGCCCATTTTTCTATAAACGGATGCTCAGGTGCAATTACCATATAAGTTGCTCCAAAAAGCGTATCCGGACGGGTAGTATAAATTTTAAGCTTATCTCCCGCAGTTGTTTCAAAATCCACCTCTGCACCTGTGGAGCGGCCTATCCAATTGATTTGCGAAGTCTTGACCCTTTCTATGTAGTCAACATCAGCCAAATCATCGATAAGCCTTTGGGCATATTCGGTAATTTTAAGCATCCACTGGGATTTTACTTTTCTTACAACCTCTCCACCGCAGCGCTCGCAAACCCCTCCGACAACTTCTTCATTTGCAAGCACAACCTTGCAGGAAGTACACCAGTTTACAGCCATTTCTTTCTTATAGGCAAGGCCCTTTTTGAAAAGCTGTATAAAAATCCACTGCGTCCACTTATAATAATTCGGGTCCGTGGTATTTACCTCACGTGTCCAGTCAAATGAAAGTCCAAGCGCTTTAAGCTGTGATTTAAAGCGTTCAACATTGTTTTTGGTAACTATTTCCGGATGAATATTGTTTTTTATTGCATAGTTTTCCGTAGGAAGACCAAAAGCATCCCAACCCATTGGATAAAGCACGTTATAGCCTTCCATCCGGCGCTTCCTTGCCACTATGTCAAGAGCGGTATAAGGGCGCGGGTGCCCTACATGAAGTCCCTTTCCCGACGGATAAGGGAATTCTACCAGCGCATAATACTTTGGTTTAGTATAATCGTTTGAAGCGGCAAAGGTATTGTTTTCATCCCAAAATTTCTGCCATTTCTTTTCAATTGAAGCAAAATCGTATTTCATAACAACCATTCCTTATTTAAGATACTTGCTTATATCGATATGTTCGCCGTCGGACCACAATCTTTCCAGCGAATAAAACTGTCTTGTTTCCTTATAAAAAACATGGACAACCACATCGGAATAATCCAGTATGATCCAGTTTGACGAAGCATAGCCCTCCACTCTTGCTGGCTTTCTGCCAAGAAGTCCTATTTTGTACTCAACTTCATCGGCAAGTGCCTTTGTATGGGTTGTGCTTGTACCGTTTGCAATCACAAAATAATCCGCGATAATGGTCAAATCCCTTATCCCGATAATCTGGATATCCTCAGCCTTTTTTAAATCAAGGGCCTTTACTGCTTCACTGAGAAGTTGTTCCTGCGTCATTTGAACTGCCTCACCTTTCAATCATCATCTTCCTCATCATAACTTGTTTGTGTGTCAGAACTTTTTGAAGTCTGCGACTGTGTGCTTTGTTTTGTATCCGACGAATATCCGCTTGTCGTATACTGAGTTGCAGTTGTTTCTGTCGTCGTTTCCGAAGGAGAAGTTTGCGTTGTAGTTTGAGATGTCTGTGTGGTCTCAACTGTCGTCTTATACTCTGTTTTTGGCGTTACAACATGGGTATATGCAGGTTCGGAGCTGTCGCTTTTCTTTTCTCCCGGCTTTGTTCCGTCAAGCAAGTCTTGAAGGTCATCCTGCGTATCCTCATAGTATTCGCCGGTATGGGCAATTTCAACTATCCCAAGTTCTTCCGCCGGCACATCGTCTGTATAAGGCCTGAAATACTTATTAAGCATATCCGCCGTTTCATAATAGTGCATGCTCCAAACCGACTGCCCTTTATACGTCACGCCCTCTCCCGGAACCAAAAACATATTTACCGAGTCAAGGTTTATAGTAAACGCAAGCTTTGCATATTCGCTTGCCTCCGAAAGCGACAAATCAGTTGTCACCTGCCCGTAAAGTGCAGGAATAAGCTTTGTAACTTCCTTTAAGCCTATCTTCTTCACTTGCTGCAAAGCGGATGCAAGGAAAAGCCGCTGGATTTTCATTCTGCCTATATCCTGGTCGTAATAGGTATGCCTGTGTCTTACAAGCCATTCCGCATGCTCACCGTCAAGCACCTGATACCCTTTTGGTATTATGCCGTACTGCGAATTTCCCACCGAATAAGGCATATCTAT
>JAJUHO010000215.1 GCA_029267825.1 Oscillospiraceae bacterium | reverse complement strand
CAGATTCCTGCACAAAGGGCTATTATATTTTTTAATGCTCCGCCAAGTTCGCAGCCAATTACATCGTCATTGCAATAAATCCTAAGTGTTTTGTTGGAAAGCTCCTCTTGGACATAATTTGCATGCTCCATGCTCTTTGAAGACGCCACAATAGTTGTCGGCATGCCTATTGCAACCTCTTCGGCATGGGAAGGGCCCGAAAGTGCAACAACCGGATTTCCCGGAATTTCTTCTTCAAGAACCTCGCTAAGCCTTTTAAAGGTTTTATCTTCAAGTCCTTTGCCGACATTTACTACAACTGCATTTTTAGGGACATATGGCGCGGCAAGCTTTGCAACTTTCCTTACAAAAGCCGAAGGTATTGCAAAAATAACTATATCGCAATCACCTATAAGGCTTATATCAGTAATTAAATTTATGCTTTCATTTACTTTTACTCCCGGAAGCAGCTTTTTATGCTCGCCATCGCGCCTTATATTTTCAATTTCATCCGCAAATGCCGACCAGACAGTCACTTCATGCCCAAAATTATCTGCCATAACCGCAAGGCTTATCCCAAAGCCGCCAGAACCTAAAACAGTAATTTTTGCCATAGCGCACCTCTTTATTTATTTGGCTTTTTTTTGCCGAATTTATTTTCCGTTCCGTTTTTAAGTCTTTTTATATTTTCTCTATGCATGTATATAATCAATGCGCTTGTTGCCAAAACAAGGAGCGTATTGAGCCATACATTTGGAAATCCCCTCAAAGTTTGTGAAATAAAAGTGACGAAAGGATAGGCCGTCGCCGCGGAAATAGACGCTACGGAAACATATCTTGTAAGTATTACAATCAAAGCAAAAAAAGGCACAAGAATACAAACTGAAAGAGGATCTATCACAAGAAGTATTGAGCATGCAACAAGCACGCCCTTGCCTCCCTTAAAGCCATAATAAACCGGAAATATATGCCCAAGCATTGCAAAAATGCCGGATATGTAGCCGACAAACCTGATGTCAAGCGGCATTCCCACACCTGCATAAAGTCCTGCCCCAAGCAGAGAAAAAATAAGTCTGCTTAACAGCACGGCAATTACGCCTTTTGACAAATCTCCAAGGAGAGTCAAAAGTGCCGGACCTTTGCCAAACACCCTATAAGTGTTTGTAAGGCCAGCATTTTTGCTTCCAAGAGTACGGATATCGGTTTTTTTCCAAAGCCTGCAAACTATTATCGCCGAATTGCAGCTGCCAAGAAGATATGACAAAATTGCAGAAATTAAAAGTCCTATTAAAATTTTAAAAGCCACATTTATTCCCCTTCTTTTTTATTTATCATCCTGTCCGCGTTCACGTATTATAAAGCGTATTGGAGTTCCTTCAAGCCCAAAGGTTTCTCTTATTTGATTTTCTATATACCTTTGGTAAGAAAAATGGAAAAGCTCGGCTTTATTTACAAACACAACAAATGTCGGCGGTTTTGTAGACGGCTGCGTCATATAGTATATCTTCAGCCTCTTGCCTTTATCCGACGGCGGCTGAACCCTTGCTGTCGCATAAGCAAGCACATCATTAAGCATTCCCGTTGAAATTCTCATTGAATTCTGTTCATTTACATACTTGATAAGTTCAAAAAGCTTATCAATCCTCTGCCCCGTTTTTGCGGAAATAAATATAAACGGAACATAAGACATAAAGCTGAATTTTTCCTCCAAGTCCTTCCTGAATACATTCATTGTCTTGTCGTCTTTTTCAATCGCATCCCATTTATTTACTGCCACAATGCAGCCCTTGCCCTGTTCATGTGCATAGCCTGCCACTTTTGAATCCTGTTCCGTAAATCCGACCTGTGCGTCTATTACTATAACGCAAACATCTGAACGGTCCACCGCCATATATGCCCTAAGCACGCTATAACGTTCTATTTCTTCCAAAACCTTGGATTTT
>JAJUHO010000171.1 GCA_029267825.1 Oscillospiraceae bacterium | reverse complement strand
TTGGCTTGCGCTTTTTGCGGCATCAAAGGGGAAAATTTGCGTTTGCAGGCAAAAGCTTATACGATACCGCATTCACGGGGGCAATCAAACAGGGGTGCTTTCTAAAATAAAAAGCAAAGATGATTATTTTAAAATGAGAATTCTTCCTTTTAAAAATCAAATTTTGCAGATTGAAAAGCGTCTTGACCTTGAAATAATCCCCACAGCAAAGGAATGGTCAAATGCAAGAGCGGATTTTTTCCTGAAAAAATCCGGGGCTTTTAAAAAGCTCTGGAAGAACAGAAAATTAAATCTTCCCGTTTCGCTTTTTGAAATATCGTCAAGGTTTATGCCGGATTTTATTTATAAAGCCCTGCTTAAAGCCTTGCAAAAGGGAATAATATAATTAAATAAAGCACCTTGTGGTCCGCTTAATTTATTTAAGCGGATTTTTATTTTTATTTGGAAAATTAGGCAAATAGTTAATTTATCAAAGCAAGTAGTGAAAGTTTTTACATTTAATCTTACAAAAACACAAAAACATTATAGCGATTTCAGTCGTATTTTTGCAAATAATGCAGGAAAAAATATAAAAACTTTCAAAATCGGTTGACACAAAGGCATTTTAATGTTATAAATGAATATGGCACTTTATAATATTAACCTTTCGCACATAAAATAAAAAAAATGGATAATAACTAATCAGGGGGATTTCTTATGCTTAAAGCGATAATAGCCGCAAAAAACCAAAATTCATGCGATGCAATTGCGGACATTGTCACCGATTGCGGATTTCTCACTGTAAAAACCGCAAACACAGGTCTTGAAGTGCGCGAAAAATTTACATATGCCGATTATGAACTTATGGTTTTATACCCTCCCCTTGAAGATGAATTCGGCCTTGAACTCGTTGCTGATATTACCAAAAACAGCAACACCGCCGTAATTATGATTACCAAAAATGAAATTGCCGAAGAAATACAGCAAAAACTTGCCTTTTGCGGAGCCTTTGTCCTGCCGCGCCCTATAAATAAAGCAATGTTGACACATGCAATACGATATGTTATGATTGTAAGAGAACAGGCAATGAAACTGAAAGCAGCCAATGCCGAGCTTTTGCAAAAAATTAACGATTTAAAGCTTATTGACAGGGCAAAATGTGTGCTTATAGAAGTACTGAAGCTTTCAGAATCTCAAGCACACAGATATATACAAAAACAAGCTATGGACCAAAGGCTTCCTCAAACAGAAATTGCAAAAAATATTCTTAAAACTTACGAATTGTAATTTTATTTTTATAAAGGCAAGTGAATTTAAATGCTTCATTTTACTAAAATGCACGGTGCGGGAAACGACTACATCTATGTGAACGGATTTAAGGAAAAAGTTGAAAATCCTGAAAAAGTCAGCTTGGCTTTAAGCGACCGCCATTTTGGAATAGGCGCGGACGGACTGGTGCTTATCCTGCCAAGCAAAATATGCGACTTTAAAATGCGCATGTTCAATGCAGACGGTTCCGAAGGGAAAATGTGCGGAAATGCTTCAAGATGCATAGGAAAATATGTTTATGAAAACGGTTTGACTGATAAAACAGAAATTACTCTTGAAACTTTAAGCGGAGTAAAAAAATTAAAGCTTTTCCCAAACCAAAGCGGAAAAGTGGATTATGTCGAAGTGGATATGGGCAAAGCTCTTTTAAAAACAAGTGACATCCCTATGAAATCGGATAAGGAACATTTTGTAAATTCTCCCCTTGAAGTCGGTGGAAAGGAATACAATGTCACCTGCGTTTCAATGGGGAATCCCCATGCCGTTATTTTTGTTGATGAAACTGATAATCTGAAACTTGAAGAAATAGGGCCACTTTTTGAAAATCATCCGGTTTTTCCTGAAAGAGTAAATACGGAATTTGTAAAAATTTTAAGCCCTGAGGATATAAGGATGAGGGTTTGGGAAAGAGGCTCGGGAGAAACTCTTGCCTGCGGAACCGGAGCCTGCGCAAGTGTGGTTGCATCAGTGCTTTGCGGCTTTTGCGGCTACAATACCCCCATTCGCGTCCATTTGAAAGGCGGAATGCTGACGATAACCTATCAAAGCAACGGCACGGTAATTATGGGCGGAAATGCCGTAAAAGTCTTTGACGGCGAAATTGACATTGATAATATTTAGGGAGTGTATTATAAAATGGCAAAAATGAATGAAAATTTTCTCAACCTGAAAGAAAGCTATCTTTTTGCTGAAGTTGCAAAAAGGGTTAAAGAGTTTTCTTCGCAAAATCCTGATAAAAAAATAATCCGTCTTGGAATAGGCGATGTTACCCTGCCGCTTGTTCCGGTAGTTGTGGATGCAATGAAAAAAGGCGCCGACGAACTTGGCGTAAAAGAAACATTTAAAGGATATCCCGAATACGAAGGGTATGCTTTCCTGCACAAGGCAATAGCAGATTATTACAAAAGTTTCGGCGTTGAAATAGGCACAGATGAAATTTTTGTAAGCGATGGCGCAAAAAGCGATGTCGGCAACATAGTAGATGTTTTTGGTGCAGACAACATTGTCCTTGTTACAGACCCGGTTTATCCGGTTTATGTTGATACAAACATAATGAGCGGCAGAAAAATAATTTATGCCGATTCCAATGAGGAAAACGGTTTTGCCGCAATGCCTGACAAAAATATTAAGGCAGATATGATTTATCTTTGCTCGCCAAACAATCCTACCGGTTCGGTTTATACAAAGCAGCAGCTTAAGGAATGGGTAGATTATGCCCTTGAAAACAAAGCCGTAATCCTTTTTGATGCAGCATATGAGGCATATATATCCGACCCTGCAATTCCGCGCAGCATTTTTGCAATAGAGGGCGCAAGGAAATGTGCAATTGAATTTTGCAGCCTTTCCAAAACGGCCGGATTTACAGGAACAAGGTGCGGATATACAATCATTCCAAACGAGCTTGAGGTATATGATTCAAACGGAAATCCTGTCAGCCTGAAAAAGCTTTGGTACCGCAGGCAGTCCTCAAAATTCAACGGTGTTTCCTATCCAGTACAATGTGCCGCAGCGGCTGTATTTACCTCAGAAGGCCAGGAGCAAATAAAGAAAAATATAGCTTATTACATGAAAAATGCAAGGCTCATTGCCGAAACCTTAACCGAACTTGGAATAAAATTTACCGGTGGAATAAACAGCCCGTACATTTGGCTCAAATGTCCAAACGGAATGGGTTCGTGGGAATTTTTTGATTATCTCTTGAAAAACATTCAAGTTGTCGGTACTCCCGGAGAGGGCTTTGGAAAGAACGGAAAAGGATGGTTCAGGCTTACGGCCTTCGGCGACCATGAAAATACTGTTGAAGCCATGAGAAGGCTTAAAGAATTGATGAAATAGTTTTTCGCAATTATAATTCAATTTATAATATCTAA
>JAJUHO010000148.1 GCA_029267825.1 Oscillospiraceae bacterium | reverse complement strand
CTTTCGCTTGACGAAGCACCGCCGTTTCCACAGCCCGCAAGACCGGCAACCATGGCAAAAGCCATGAGGCCTGCCGAAATTCGGGTCAACTCTTTTTTCATAATTATCCTCCTTAATTTAAATCATTTATAAATGGAATCCCCGCAAGGGGAAGTGCCAACATGTTTAAATCAGCCCTTTACCGCGCCTATCATTATACCCTTTACAAAATATCTTTGGAAGAACGGGTATACAAGAAGTATCGGGAACACCACTATCACCGAAACGGTCATGCGGATTGAAACCGGAGTTTGTGTTGTAGCAAGGTTTGCCGCAATGGATTCCCCCGAAAGCCCGCTGCTGTTTTTAATAAGAGAAGCAAGCGAGTTTGCTTGGTTTATATATGTGTAAAGCACATATTGAAGCGGATAAAGCTTTTGGTCAGTAACATAAAGCAGCGTATCCTGGAATGAGTTCCATTGCCCAACCGCCGCAAAAATTGCAATCGTTGCAAGTATTGGAGTTGAAAGCGGCAAAATAATCCTAAAGAATATCATCAACACGCCGGCCCCGTCTATTTCGGCAGCCTCTTGCAAAGATGCCGGTACGGATTCAAGGAACGTCTTTACAAGAATGATGTTGAACGGCTGGACAATTGCCGGTATTATGTAAACCCAAAACGTATTTGTGAGGTGCAGATTTTTCATTGTCATGTACACCGGAATAATTCCGGCATTAAAGTACATGGTAATTACCATGAACCGGTACCAAAATTTTCTTGCCCACATTTTGTTTTGCGTAAACATAAATCCTAAAAATCCGGATGCAAGTACGGTTGCGCTTGTTCCTATAACGGTTCTTGCCACAGAAACCAAAGCTGAATTGCCAAGCCCGTTTAGCTTTAATATGTCAATATAGTTTTTAAAGTGTATTCCCTTTGGATAAAACATGATGTCGCCGTTTTTGCTTAAGTCATTTGCACTTATTGTGTTTATTATCAAATAATAAAACGGATATATGCAAATCAGCGTAAACAGTCCGAAAACCAAATAGTTGATTATATTGAATATTACATCGTTCGGAGTCATTTTAATTGCATTTTTATTTTTCACTGCCATCTTCCGCACCTCCTTAAACAAGGGTTTCTCCGCGGAACGCCTTTGAAAGGCCGTTTACAACGGCAAGAAGCGTAACGCTGACAAGGCTTTTCATAATTCCTATTGCAGTGGCAAGCGACATGCTGTGCGACGAGCCCATTGCAATATTGTAAACGTAAAGGTCAAGAACCTGAATGTGCTCTCTGTTGAAAGCATTCTGGAAAACGTAGTACTGTTCCATTCCGTTTGAAAGAATATTGGCTATTGAAAGAAGCAAAAGCACGAAATATGTCGGAAGTATTCCGGGAAGGGTAACGTGTCTCATAAGCTGAAATCTGTTTGCGCCGTCAACCCTTGCAGCCTCATAAAGCGACTGGTCAATTCCGCTTATTGCCGCAAGATACATGATAGCTCCCCAGCCAAGCCCTTTCCATATGCCCCAAAGGCACATCATAAGCCATGTGTGGCTGTCGCTGTCAAGGAATTTTATCGGCTCGCTTATCCAGCCAAGGTTCATAAAAAGCTTGTTGAAAAATCCTGAATTTGTAAAAAGCGAATATGCAAGCGAATAAACAAGCACCCAGCTTATAAAGTTCGGCAAAGTCGTCATTGTCTGTACAAACTTTTTATACCAAGGACTTTTTATTTCCGTAAGGAAAATTGCAAATGCAACCGGAAGCACAGAAGTGAGTATCCCCAGTCCGCTCATTGCAAAGGTGTTTATAAGTGCTTTTCCAAGCTGCTTTACCTGAGTTGCATTGGTAAAAAGTGTCGAGAACCATTTAAATCCCACAAAATCACACTGGCTGAGTTTAAGCGGAGCCCTGTAATCATAAAAAGCATATATCCATCCGTAAAGCGGATAATACGCAAAAAGGAAAATAAGCACCAAAAACGGCAGCACAAGCAAGAATAATTTATAGCCTTGCATTTTCTGGTTAAACGTTTTCTTTTTTGTGGATGAAGTGTTTGTTAACGCCGCCATAAATATACCTCCTAATTCAAAATGTCTTTGGCACACCCTATTTATTTTGGATTTTTTGTGCATACGATTTCTGAAAACCTTTTCAAGCACAGGCGTGCCTTTTCTTTTGTATATATTGTAGCATGATTTTCAGATATGCTCTATATTAAAAATCCCATATGTTTTACCGTAAAAATTAGACATTATGCAATCAAACGCTGGTTTAATATTATGTATATTATATAATTAAATGTTTAAGTTAAAGAGTAAAAACAGCACTAATTCCCATGACAAAAGTTCATGTTTAATTTGACAAAACAATTTTTTAAAAATTCTTTGTAGAATATGCACAAAATAGAAAGCCGGCTTTTTAACCAAAAGATAAAAGCCGGCTCGAAAAATATTTTGTTTTTAATTTTTTTTGAATTTTTATTTCTTTTCCTTGGCTTTTGCAAAAACGCTTTGCAGCACTATGAAAAATGCAAGCAGGGCCGCTATTGTAATTCTGGTCCACCATGAAGAAAGCGTGCCTTGAAAAGTAATAAAAGTTTCTATTGTTCCCTTTATAAGCACTCCAAAAAGGCTTCCTATGACATTCCCCACCCCGCCGGTCAAAAGCGTTCCGCCTATTACCGCAGAGGCTATTGCATCCATTTCAAACCCCTTTGCCTGCTCAACAAATCCGGAACATGAATTAAGCGCAAAAAGCACCCCTCCCAGCGAACATAAAAAGCCGTTGAGCACATACGCTTTAAGCTTTATCCTCCTGACATCAAGCCCCATGAGCATTGCCGACTGCTCATTTCCGCCAACCGCATAAAGCGACCTGCCGAATTTTGTGTATTTAAGCATTGCAAACACAAGCGCAAGGGCAATAAGCGCAACAATTACGCTTGGATAAATATATGGATAAATCATTGTTCCCTTTTTATTGACATACCCTCCAAACGGAAGATATATTTTTGCCGTTGCCCATTTTAAAAAAAGCTCATTTTTTATGCTTATCATTTCCGTGCTTATAATTGCCGTCATTCCTCTTGCAAAAAACATTCCCGCAAGAGTGACAATAAAGGGCTGTATGCCAAAATACGAAACCAAAAATCCCTGCACCAAGCCAAAAACAAGCCCGGTAAAAAGGCATATCAACACCGCTGCCGGCGCGCTCATCCCGCCTTTTTCCATAAAAGAGGCAAGCATCATGCAAATCATGGCAACCACAGAGCCAACTGATATATCAATCCCTCCGGCAATCATAACCACCGTCATTCCGGAAGCAACGACAATAAGTCCGGCGTTTGAAATGAAAAGATTTAAAAATACCTGCAAATTTGAAAAGCCTTTTGATGCAAAAATAACCATTCCGATTATGTACATAACGGCAAAAAGTCCAATTGTAACCGAAAGCATAAAGCTTTGGCCGTTTGCTTTTTTAAAAAAACTTGCAAATTTCATTTATGCCGCCCTCCTTTTGGAATTTCCATGCAAAACCAATGCTTTAAGCTTTTGCAAAAGCTTGTGCGCAAAGGGCGACTGCAATGAAACAATCAGCACCACAACCACAGCTTTGTAAACCGGAAGCTGGTCCGCCGAAACATTCATCGCATAAAGTGTCGTTGTAAGCGCCTGTATTGTATACGCCCCTATTATGCTGCCAAGCAATGAAAATTTTCCTCCCGAAAGGCTGTTGCCGCCAAGCGCCACCGCAAGGATTGCATCAAGCTCCATATTAAGGCCTATATTGTTGGCGTCGGCGGAATAAATCCTTGACGAGGCTATAAGTCCCGCCATACCAGCGCAAAGCCCGCTGAAAACATAAGTGAAAAATATTATCGCCGAGGATTTGAGCCCCACAAGCCTTGACGCTTTCGGATTTATTCCCACCGATTGAATGTAAATCCCAAGGGCCGTCTTTTTAAGCACAAGCGCCGTTGCCAAAGCGACAAAAATCGCCGCAAAAACAGGAAGCGGCAATGGCATTCCCGGTATTGACGAGCCTAAAACCTTATATCCGGGGACTCTAATGTAAGTAATTTGACCTTCTGTAACAAGCTGGGCAATTCCTCTGCCTGCGGTAAAAAGGATAAGCGTTGCCACCATTGGCTGAATTTTAAGCTTTGCCACCAAAAATCCATTGAAGCATCCGCAGAGCACGCTTGCCGCAAGTGCAAGTACAATTCCAAGCGCAAATGGATTTTGATACTGCGAAACCGAATGTTGCCCTCCTGAAAG
>JAJUHO010000197.1 GCA_029267825.1 Oscillospiraceae bacterium | reverse complement strand
TTTTGTGTGGCCGGTGTTTGATTGGTTGACATGAATAAATTCCTCCTTGCTGCCTCTCCTTTAAACCCAAAGGATGAAGCGCAAAATTTTAGCAAATTATGTATTCTTTTTATAAAGCATATAAAGCCCTTCGGATAAAAGGCTGTCGTCAACTGTAATTTCCCTGCGGCAGTGTGGAATTATTGTTGAAGCAAGACCGCCAGTTGCAACCACAAAAGCATCATCGCCGAGGACTTCCTTGTATCGGTCTATCATTCCGTCAATCATGCTTGCCGTACCGAGGATTATTCCGGATTTCATTGCGTCGATTGAATTTTTTCCTATTACAATATTTCCGGAAATTTCGGTGTTTATGTGCGGAAGCTGGGCGGTGGATGAAGAAAGCGCCTTTAATGATACCTTTACTCCCGGCAGGATTGAGCCGCCGAGGAATGCTCCATCCCTGTCCAAAGCAGAAATAGTCGTTGCCGTCCCCATATCAAAAATTATTGTCGGGGTAGGGTACTTGGCAAGAGAAGCCACTGCGGCGCAAACCAAATCGCTGCCTAAGATTGCAGGGTCGTCAATTTTGATGTTAAGGCCCGTTTTTATTCCCGCACTCACGAGCAGTACCTTGCAATTTAAGAGCTTTTTGATTGCTGCTTTAAGGGTGGGCGATAGCGGCGGAACGACGCTTGAAATTATGGCTCCGTCGAATTGTGAGGCGTTATAGCCATAAAGGCGCAGTATGTCTGCAATTTCGATTGCATACTGATCCTCCATTTTTGAGGCTTCGGTTGCAATTCTTGAAGTAAATTTAAGGGTGTCGGTTTCATCATAAGCGCCGAGCACGATATTTGTGTTTCCAACATCGACGGTAAGAACCATTTTGACTAATCCTTTCCGAAAAGCTAAAATCATAAAAAGATTATAATTTGCATTTTTATTATATCATATCACGCAAAATTGTCAATAAACTGTCTTTCTTGTTTTCAAATCGTCCGTCTATTACTCCTTGCAGCAAAAAGTCCAATTTTTTCCCGATTTCTTTGCCTTTAAAGCCCATTTGCAGGAGGTCATTTCCGTTTACGGCAAGGGTTTTAAGCGAAAAGCATTCGTTTTTTTCTATGATTTCCTTTGCTTTTGCTTCACAAAGAGAAATTGTTTTAAGGATATCCATGCAAAAATCATTTTTTGCGCTGTTATCGGCGCGGGCAACATCAAGCAGCTGAAAGAAAGCTTCTTCTCCAAGCCTTGAAAGCATCCGTTTAATTTGCTTTTCGTTATCGGACGGGTTAAAGCAATGGCTTCTTATAAGCAATACAACGCGTTCCAAAGTATCGGTATCGAATTTAAGCCTTTTTAATATTTTTTGAGCTTTTTCGGCGCTTGTTTTTTCATGCCCGTAAAAATGCCCCTCGCCGTTTTCCATAAAAAAGCAGTCAGGCTTTCCTATATCGTGCAGCAACATTGTCAGCCTTATTATGGGGTCTTTTTTGGCTTTTTCCACACAGGTGCATATGTGTTCCCAAACGTCATATTTATGGTATTTGCTGTGCTGCAAAAAGCCTATGCATGGCTTTATTTCAGGAATAACTACTTCAATTATTTCGGAGCATTCCATCAGAACTTTTTTTACATTTTCGCCGCAAAGAAGTTTTATCAGCTCCGCAGATATTCTTTCGGCTGAAATTTCACGAAGAAGCTCCTTTGAATTTAAAAGAGCCTTAAAAGTTTCTTTTTCAAAACCAAATCCAAGTGTTGAAGCAAACCGAAGGCCCCTTAAAATGCGCAAGGCATCTTCATCAAAACGCTTTTGCGGATTTCCCACGCAGCAAATGAGTTGTCTTTCCAAGTCATTTCTTCCGCCAAAAGGGTCAATAATGCCGGTTTTGCGGGAATATGCCATTGCGTTTATGGTAAAGTCGCGCCTTGCAAGATCCATATTTAAGTCAGCGGAGAAATTAACGCTTTGCGGGCGCCTGTGGTCGAGGTATTCTCCGTCGGAGCGGTAGGTGGTTATTTCAACGCTTCTGCCACTGCTTAAAACAGTTATTGTTCCATGTTTTAAGCCTGTCGGGATGCATTTAAATTCATTTAAACATTCGAGCATTTGCTCCGGAAGGGCGTTTGTGGCAATATCATAATCAAAAGGGGTTTTTGAAAGCAGCAAATCCCTTACGCAGCCGCCCACAATAAAGGCCTCAAACCCGTTTTTTTCAAGTGTATTTATTAGAACTTCAACATAATCCGGAATAAAAATTTCTGTTTTCATTATATTCCTGCCTTTTTAAAAGAATGCCTGAAAAGTAAAAGCGTAATAATTAGCATTACCGGAAGGACTATCGAAAGCGTCAAAACGGCAGAATTTCTCATGGAGTAAATTTCGCCCTCCGGAACGCTTGATATTATTATTTTATCCTCAAATTTTTTATATTTTACAATGGATTTTTTCCCTGCCAAAACAGAAATAAACGTCCCATTTTCAGCGGAAAAATTTTCACGCGGTATTTGCACTCCTTTTGAAATCATAGTTTTATTGCTATGGCTTAAATATTTGTAGGAGTTTGTATCAATTATTGCGGCATATCCATTTTCAATAACAAAATCCTCTGTGCATACCGATGAAATGTCATAAAACCCCATAATAGCTTTAAGATATGCCGGAGTAGAGGCCGTCTGTACTATTCCCGGCTTGTCAAGGCGGGAA
>JAJUHO010000045.1 GCA_029267825.1 Oscillospiraceae bacterium | reverse complement strand
CCCATGAGGCTCGATTATTCAAAAATCATACCTTATGTCGAATATTTCAGCCAGAAAATTACGGATTTAATATCCGGCGAAGATGATTTTTTGGATGATGACGAAAAATAAAGGTTTGGAAAGGACAGTGTCCCAATGAATGAAAATGAAAATTTAAAAGAGCAAGGGCTTGATATGCCTGAAAATAAAGAAGCAAGCGACGAAGCTCAAACAGAGTGCCAAAACGAAGCACCTGAAGCGTTGCCTGTTGAAGAGAAAGATGAGAAGGATAAAAAAATAGAAGAACTCCAAAAAGAGCTTGATGAAACAAAAGACAGGTATTTGAGAACTCTTGCTGAATATGACAATTACAGAAAACGAACGGCAAAGGAAAAGCTTGAGGCTTATTCGGATGCCGCCGCAAAGGTGATTTCAGAATTTTTGTCCGTTATAGACAATTTTGAAAGGGCTCTTGCGGTTCAAACTTCCGATGACAACTTTAAAAATGGAATGCAAATGATTTTCAACCAGTATTGCGACATTCTCAAAAAGCTTGGCGTTGAGGAAATCGACGCCCTCAACAAACCTTTTGACCCCTCGCTGCACAATGCAATAAACCAGGTCGAAGACGAAAATTTTGAACCCAACACCGTATGCCAGGTTTTCCAAAAAGGCTACACTCTTAATGGAAAAGTTATAAGGCATGCAATGGTTGCAGTTGCAAATCCTTAACTAAAAAGTTTATCCGAAATAATTTGAAATAAAAACTAAAAACGATAGGAAGGGAATTTAATATGGCTAAAATAATAGGCATTGACTTAGGTACCACAAACTCTTGCGTTGCCGTTATGGAAGGCGGAAACGCAGTGGTTATACCAAATTCGGAAGGAGCAAGAACAACTCCGTCCGTAGTCGCATTTTCAAAAACAGGTGAAAGGCTTGTCGGCCAAGTTGCAAAAAGGCAGGCTATAACCAATCCTGAAAAGACAATTTCGTCAATTAAAAGGCATATGGGCTCTGACTACAAAGTTAATATTGACGGAAAAAGCTACACCCCGCAGGAAATTTCCGCAATGATACTTCAAAAGCTTAAAGCCGATGCCGAAGCTTATCTCGGTGAAAAGGTAACCGAAGCTGTTATCACCGTTCCAGCTTACTTTACCGACGCTCAAAGGCAGGCTACAAAGGATGCCGGACAAATCGCAGGACTTAACGTAAGAAGAATTATAAACGAACCTACGGCAGCAGCGCTTGCCTATGGAATCGACAAGGAAGAAGACCAAAAAATAATGGTCTATGACCTCGGAGGCGGTACTTTTGACGTGTCCATAATCGAAATGGGCGACGGAGTGACTGAAGTTCTTGCAACCGCAGGAAATAACCACCTCGGCGGAGATGACTTTGACGAAAGAATCATTAATTGGATGATTTCTGAATTCAAAAAATCTGACGGAATTGATTTGAGCTCCGACAAAATGGCTATGCAGCGTCTTAAAGAAGCCGCTGAAAAGGCAAAAATTGAGCTTTCATCTGTTCCGAGCACAAACATAAACCTCCCGTTCATTACCGCCGACGCAACGGGACCAAAGCATCTTGACCTCACCCTTACTCAGGCTAAATTCAACGAGCTTACCGCAGACCTTGTGGAAGCTACCATGGGCCCCGTAAAGCAGGCTCTTTCAGACAGCGGACTTAAGCCAAGCGACCTTAACAAGGTTCTTTTGGTTGGAGGTTCAACAAGAATTCCCGCCGTACAGGAAGCTGTAAAGAAATTTATGGGCAAAGAGCCTTTCAAGGGAATCAATCCTGACGAATGCGTTGCTCTTGGCGCCGCTTACCAAGGCGGAATCCTCGGCGGCGATGTAAAAGAAGGACTTTTGCTTCTTGACGTTACCCCGCTTTCTCTTGGGCTTGAAACCCTTGGCGGAGTATGCACAAAAATCATTGAAAGAAACACTACGATTCCTACAAAGAAGTCGCAGATTTTCTCAACCGCCGCAGACAACCAGACCGCGGTTGATATAAACATCCTTCAAGGCGAGCGCGAATTCGCAAAAGACAACAAGCTCCTTGGAACGTTCAGGCTTGACGGAATCCCGCCGGCTCCGAGAGGTGTTCCGCAGATTGAAGTTACTTTCGACATCGACGCAAACGGTATAGTTCACGTTTCCGCAAAGGACCTTGGCACCGGCAAGGAACAGCACATTTCAATCACCGCAACAACCAACATGTCTAAGGAAGACATTGAAAAAGCTGTTAAGGATGCCGAAAGGTACGCTGAAGAAGACAAGAGGAGAAAAGAAGAGGTTGACATAAAAAACAATGCGGATAACCTTATATTCCAGTGCGAAAAGGCTCTTTCGGATTTCGGCGACAAGGTTTCAGCAGATGAAAAGAGAAATGTGGAGGATAAGATAAATGCCCTCAAAGAGGCTGCAAAAGGCTCTAATATTTCCGAAATAAAGGCTAAAACCGAAGAACTGCAAAAGGCCTTCTATGAAATTTCCTCAAAGGCATACCAATCCGCTGCTTCAGCTTCAAATGCTGCCGGAGCACAACAGGCTTCCGCTGGAGATACTGTAAAGCCGGATGATGTTGTGGACGCCGATTTTAAAGATGTAAATTAATTTTAAAGCAGTCAGAATGCGGGATTTTAAATTCCGCATTCTGAATCTGTATTTTCTCCATTAAATAAAGGAGTGAACCCCTTTGGCAGAAAAAAAAGATTATTATGAGGTTCTCGGCGTTTCCAAAAGCGCTTCGGATGATGAAATAAAAAAAGCTTTCAGAAAGCTTGCAAGGCAATATCATCCGGACTTCCATCCGAACGACAAAGAGGCGGAAGCAAAATTCAAAGAAATAAATGAGGCTTACGAGGTTCTTTCAGACCCCGAAAAGAAAGCACGCTATGACCAATTCGGCCATGCAGGCGTTGACCCGACTTACGGCGCCGGTTCTTATTCCGGCGGAGATTTTTCAGGATTTGGAGGCTTCGGTGGATTTGGCGCCGATGTCGGCGACATATTCGACAGCATTTTCGGAGGGGCTTTCGGCGGAACAAGGTATTCCAATCCAAACGCTCCCAGACGAGGACAGGATATCGGAAAAAACATTACCATCAGCTTTATGGACGCATGCAACGGCTGCAAAGCTGAAGTTAAAATCGAACGCATGGAAAAATGCTCAGACTGCGGCGGAACCGGTGCGGCGGCTGGCTCTTCCCCGCAAACCTGTCCGGATTGCGGAGGAACGGGACAGGTTAAAGTTACTCAAAGAACCCCTTTCGGCATGATTTCCACTACAAGAACATGTTCAAGGTGCGGTGGAAAAGGAAAAATCATTTCAAACCCATGCCCCAAATGTTCAGGAACAGGCCGCATGAGAGTTTCAAAAACGCTTAATGTTGAAGTTCCCGCCGGAATAAACGACGGTCAGACCTTGCAGCTTAGAAATCAAGGAGATGCAGGAATAAACGGCGGCCCAGCCGGAGATTTGAACATAACCGTTTCCGTACGCCCAGATCCTATTTTTGAACGCAAAGGTTATGATATATACTGCGAAATCCCGATTACTTACATGCAGGCAACCCTTGGCGATGAAATTGTGGTGCCAACGATAGATGGAAAGGTTAAATATGAAATTCCCGAAGGCACACAAAACGGAACTACTTTCAGGCTGAAAGGCAAGGGCGTTAAAAAGCTTAACCGCAGCGACAGGGGCGACCAATATGTAAAGGTATATGTCGAGGTACCGGCAAACCTTACTAAAAAACAAAAGGAAGCTCTAAAAGAATTTGAAGCTTCTCTTAATGAAAAAAATTATCAAAAACGGCAATCTTTCTTTGATAAAATAAAAGAAGCCTTTCAAGATAAATAACCAAGGCAGCCTTTCGGGGCTGTCTTTTATTTTACAATCCGTTTGTAAATTTTAGCCAAAAGAAGTTCCATTTCTTTGAACAAAATTTATTTACCGTTTTGTCATAATTGCTGTTGCATTTTTTTTGGGAGTGTTGTATAATATCTTTACAGTGGTGCAAAGTGGTTTAAAGTGGTGAAAATGACTTAAGGATTGGTTAAAAGCTTTGAAAGGCGGTGAAATTCATTGGTCGGCAGCTCACTCATGGGTTTTTACAACCACAATATAGATGCAAAAGGCCGTATGAATTTTCCCACAAAGCTGCGCGAATTGCTTGGTGACAGCTTTATCATCACAAAAGGGCTTGATGAATGTCTTTTTGTATATTCGCGTGAAGAATGGGCAATCCTTGAAGAAAAGATAAAAGCAATCCCGCTTTCAAAGGGACGGGTTTTGCAGAGGTTTTTCTTTTCAGGCGCCTGTGAGGTTGAAGCCGACAGGCAGGGACGCATACTTATCCCCCAGCATTTGAGGGAATATGCCGGACTTCAAAAAGATATCGTGGTAATTGGCGCTTCAAACCGCGCTGAAATATGGGATAAGACAAAATGGGACGCTATAAATGAAAACATTACTCCCGATATGCTTGAAGAAGCCATGGACGATTTAGGATTTTAAACAAGAAGGATTTATATGGAATTTGTTCACAAGCCTGTTTTATTAAAAGAATGTCTTGAAGGGCTTAATATAAAGCCGGATGGAATATATGTGGATGCTACGGCCGGCGGCGCCGGACATTCCACCGAAATAGCAAAGCGCCTTTCCACAGGAAGGTTAATTGCGCTTGACAGGGATCCGGATGCTGTAAAAGCCGCAAGCGAAAGGCTTTCTCCATACAACGCCGTTGTGGTGAGGAGCAATTACTCCGAAATGGACGAAGTGCTAAAAAATCTTGGCATAGAGGCTGTGGACGGGATACTTATGGACCTTGGAGTTTCATCGCATCAGCTTGATACAAAGGAACGCGGATTTTCATATAATTCAGATGCGCCTCTTGACATGAGAATGTCGCAAGAGGGGCCCTCTGCCGCGGATGTGGTGAACAATTACTCTTATGAGGAACTTTCAAGGATTATTTTTGAATTTGGCGAAGAAAAGTTTGCAAGGAAAATCGCCTCGGAAATAATAAAATCACGAGAAAAAAAGCCTATTGAAACGACCTTTGAGCTTGCGGAGATAATTAAAAGCTGTGTTCCCGCTGCATCAAAAAGAGAAAAACATCCATGCAAAAGAACCTTTCAGGCAATAAGAATGGAAGTCAACGGTGAGCTTGAACACTTGTCAAAAGGTCTTGACGCCGCATTTTCATCCTTAAAAATCGGAGGGCGGCTTGCGGTCATTACTTTCCACTCGCTCGAAGACAGGCTTGTAAAGCAAAGATTTGCATCGTTTTGCAAAGGGTGCATTTGTCCACCGGATTTTCCGCACTGCGTATGCGGCAGGTTGCCGCAAGGGGAACTTGTAAACAAAAAAGCTATAGAAGCATCAAAAGAAGAACTTGAAGAAAACAACAGGAGCAGAAGTGCAAGGCTGAGGATTATTGAAAGGATAAGGTGTTCAGAAAATGGCTAAGCAAACAAATTTAGCATATGATTTGTCCAGATACGAATACCGCCCGCGTGAAGAAAAGCCTGTCATAAAAGCTAAAAAAATTGTGCGCGCAAACGCATCCATGCCAAAAACAATTGCCATCATAATAAGCGCAGGATTGCTTATGTGCGGAGTGGTTTACAGCAAATTTGAGGCCGCAATGGTGCAAAACCAGATAACTAAGGCAACAAAAGAAGTTGAACTTTTAAACAGCGAAAATGTAAGGCTTCATTCCGAAATAGAAAGCAAAACTTCTCTCCAAAATATAGAAGATTACGCAGAAAAGGTTCTCGGACTTAAAAAACTTGAAAAATCACAGGTTGAGTATGTGCAGTTGCAAACTGATGATGTGGTGGAAATTCCAAACGAAAGCTCAAATATCTTTATAAAAATAAAAAACTATTTTTATGATATTTTGGAATATCTTCGCGGGTAAAAAAATATGATTAACCAAAGGGGTGATTTGCGGATTGCCCCTGTCTGTTTATCCAAGAAAAAATGCCAGAGGTGAAAAAATTGTCGACTTTCCAGCCAACTCCCAAAATGAAAAGACGCCTTAACATATGGATAATGTCCGGAATTATTGTTTTTGTCGGGGCAATTATAATAAATATGTTTAATGTTTCCGTGGCGGAAAGCGATATGTACCAGAAGCTTGCAAACCAAAACCAATTCGGAAGCATTGCAATACATGCCAACCGCGGAAGCATTTACGATGCAAACGGACAAATACTTGCCCAATCTGCAACAGTATTCAACATAATTTTAGACCCCACAAATTTCAGGGAAAAAGATTCGGATAAATTTGACCTTATTTACTCAAAGCTAAATGAGCTCTTTGGAACAAAAAAAGAAGATTTTGAAGAGATGACCAAAAAAACCGGCAGCGGAGCAAGATACCAAGTTATCGCAAAAAAGGTTGAAAAACCGACTGCCGATTTGCTCACGGCCTTTTGCAAAGAAAATGACATATCATGCATTTCAACCTTGCAGGATACAAAGCGCTATTATCCGCAGGGTGACCTTGCCGCAAGCGTTATAGGCTTTCTTGACGGCGACGGCAACGGCCAATACGGACTTGAAGCATATTATGACGATTACCTTGCCGGAGTGGATGGAAGAATTGTTTCAGCAAGGGATGCTCTTGGCAATGAAATGCCTTATCGCTATGAAAAAACTTTTGACGCAAAAGACGGAAATTCCCTTGTTCTTACAATAGACGCTACTTTGCAGCATTATCTTGAAAAGGGACTTAAAGAAGCCGTAAGCTTGCATAATCCAAACAACCGCTCGTGTGGAATAATTATGAACGCAAAAACAGGGGCAATCCTTGCAATGGCAACAGTGCCGGGATTTGACCTTAACTCCCCTGCCGAAATATATGACGAAAAAATAAAGGAACAACTTGCACAGCTCTCCGGTGACGAATACCGCAATGCTTACATTACCGCAAGGGAAAAACAATGGAAAAACAAGGCGATTTCTGAGCTTTATTATCCGGGTTCGGTATTTAAGGTCATAACAGGTTCATCAGCGCTTGAAGAAAAGGTTATTGATTTAAATACCACCTTTGTATGCCAAACTATGGATATTTTCGGTGCAAGATTCCATTGTTGGTCAAAAAAAGGGCACGGGGTACAAAATTTTGTTCAGGCAATGACTAATTCCTGCAACCCGGCATTCATACAAATAGGGCAAAAGCTTGGCCCATCGCTTTTCAGCAAATATTATGCCGCATACGGATTTACCGAAGCAACCGGAATAGACCTCCCCGGAGAAGCCAAAACGTCGCTTTATTATGACGAAAAAAATCTCGGGCCCGTTCAGCTTGCATCAAGCTCTTTCGGACAAACAAACAAAGTCACACCAATTCAAATGATTACCGCTTATGCCGCGGCAATAAACGGCGGAAAACTTTTAACTCCTTATGTTGTAAGCAAGATTGTGGACAACAGCGGCAATGTGGTAAAAAGCTTTGGAACACAAGTGAAAAGACAGGTAATAAGTGAAGAAACCTCCAAAATAATGAGGCAAACGCTTGAAAGCGTCGTAAACAACAACGGCGGAAGCAATTCATACATACAAGGATACCGAATAGGAGGAAAATCTGGAACATCAGAAAAACAGGATGAGGATTTGGCGCAAAACCGCGACGACCTTTACGTTTCATCATATGTCGGATTTGCTCCGGCGGACGACCCGGAAATAATCATGCTTGTAATGGTGGATGAACCGACCATGGGTGAATATTATGGAAGCATAGTTGCCGTTCCGGTGGTTACAAGCGTATTTAAAGAGGCTCTCCCATACCTTGGCTATTATCCGCAATACACGGAAGAAGAACTTGCTAAAATGGACATAACCGTTCGCTCGCTTGAGGGGCAGGATATTGAACAGGCAAAAACACTGCTGCAAGATGACGGGCTTAAATATGAAATAGTCGGAAGCGGAACTTCTGTATGCGGGCAAGTGCCGGAAGCCGGAAATTCAATCCCGCGCGGAGGCAAGGTCATACTTTATACAGAAGAAAATTATACCGAAGAAACTGCAAAAGTGCCAAACCTTTTAGGCATGAATGCATCTCAGGCAAATTCGGCTCTTGCAAATTTGGGGCTAAACATAAAAATTAACGGAAACTCCGAAAGAAACGGAGCCGTAGTTATTTCACAAAACTGGCCGGAAGGCTCAGAGGTATCAAAGGGTACGGTAATTGAAGTTACTTTTGCCGCCCATGACCAATATTAAAATATTCATTAAGGAGGCAAGCCGTTTTGAAGCTTTACGATTTGCTTGAAAACAAAATACAAACCAAAGTGCCTGACTGCGATGTGCTCGGCATAACGGACGATTCAAGGAAAATGCAAAAAGGCTGGCTTTTTGTCTGCGTAAAGGGCGAAAAATTCGACGGACACGAATTTGCACGCACAGCCCTTGAAAACGGAGCTGCAGCAGTCGTTGTGGAGCATGACCTTGGACTTGAAAAGCAAATTGTCGTTGAAAATACACGCAAATTTTACGGTGAACTTTGCGCATCCTGGTTCAATCATCCTGAGCGCAGGTTAAAGCTTATAGGAGTTACCGGTACAAACGGCAAAACCACCACAACAAAGCTGATTAAGGAAATTCTTACAAAATGCGGACATAAAGTCGGACTTATCGGCACGATACAAAATGAAATCGGCGATGAAATCATTAAAACCGAAAATACAACCCCAATGGCATTTGATTTCATGGAGCTGCTTGATAAAATGGTAAAAAGCGGATGTGATTGTGCTGTAATGGAAGTTTCCTCATTTGCTCTTGTACAGCACAGGATAGGCCCGGCGCATTTCAGAATTGCCGTGTTTACAAACCTCACCCAAGACCATTTGGATTATCACGGAACCATGGAAGAATACTACAAGGCAAAGCGTATGCTTTTTAACATTTGCGATTTAGCGCTTATCAATACCGACGATGAATATGGCAAAAGGCTTTTTGAGGAAATTTCATGCGACAAATACTCTTTAAGCACTACCGGCAAGGCTGATTTTTATGCTGAAAACATCGCTTTAAGCCCCAACGGCACTAATTATGACTTTTGCCTTTACGGAGAAAGCATACCTGTATTTGTGCCAATTCCGGGAAATTTCAATGTGTTTAACTCCCTTGCAGCAATGTCTGCCTGCATAAAACTGGGAATTCCAAAAGAAAAAGTCATCTCAACAATAGCCTCCTGTCAAGGCGTAAAGGGAAGATGCGAAGTAATTCCCACCGGAAAGGATTTTACTGTAATATGCGATTACGCCCATACTCCTGATGCCATTGAAAATATACTTTCAAG
The DNA here is from genome assembly GCA_029267825.1 of Oscillospiraceae bacterium. Classification (GTDB taxonomy): domain Bacteria; phylum Bacillota; class Clostridia; order Oscillospirales; family Ruminococcaceae; genus JAIHAL01. The sequence continues at coordinate 5,802 of JAJUHO010000045.1, read as the reverse complement.
CGTAAAAGGATACACAAAGGGCAGGCTCATATGCCTTTTCGGATGCGGCGGCAACCGTGATAAGACAAAGCGCCCCAAAATGGCAAGGGCGGCAGCAAAATATGCTGATATGCTCGTAATCACTTCCGACAACCCAAGGGATGAAAATCCCGGCGATATTATAAAAGACATACTTGAAGGTTTGGATGATTCAAATATTCCTTATGAAGTGGTTGAGGACAGAAAAGAAGCAATATTCTTTGCCCTTAAAGCCGCAAAAAAAGACGATGTAATAGTACTTGCCGGAAAAGGGCATGAGGATTATCAAATCCTTGACGGAAACAAGCATATTCATTTTGACGAAAGAGAAATTGTGGCGGAAGGACTTAAATTTCTTTAATTTGGATGGGTTTTTATGGAATGTATGACTATTGAGGAAATCATAAAAGCAGTCGGCGGAAAAATTACGGACGGCAAGGCAATTTTTGAAAAAGAAATTTGCGCCGTTTGCACCGATACAAGAAAAATTGAACCGGGTTGTATCTTTATTGCAATTAAAGGCGAAAAATTTGACGGGCATGATTTTGTAAAGGATGCTATCGAAAAAGGGGCAATTGCCGCCATAACGGAAAAACAAATCGGCAAATTCCCCTGCATTACCGTTGGAAGCACCAGAAAGGCACTGCTCGACCTTGCGAGGGCCTATCGGCTTAAATTCAAGCTGCATCTTGTAGGCGTAACGGGAAGCGTCGGCAAAACCACAACAAAAGAAATGGTCTATTTGGCGCTTTCTTCAAAATACAAAACCCTTAAAACAGAGGGAAATCTAAACAATGAAATAGGGCTTCCGCAAAGCCTTTTCAGGCTTGATTCTTCTTACGAGGCGGCAGTTATTGAAATGGGCATGTCGCATTTTGGAGAAATCCACCGCCTTTCATCCGCCGCACAGCCGACTGCCGGAATAATCACAAACATAGGCTTTTCACATATTGAAAACCTTGGTTCAAGAGAAGGCATTTTAAAGGCAAAGCTTGAAATCCTTGACGGGATGGATTCCTCGGCCCCGCTTATAATCAACGCCGACGACGATATGCTATCTTCCCTTACGCTTGACAGGGAAATAATAACTTTTGGAATTGAAAACAAAAATTCCGAAATAAAGGCGGAAAATATAAATTTCACCGAAACATCTTCATTTGATATAATTTACAAGGGCAAGGCATATCCGGCGGTTTTAAACTGCATAGGCAAACATAACGTACTTAATGCCCTTGCGGCGTTTGCCGCAGGAGTTTATTGCGGAGCAGAACCGGAGGAAATTATAAAAAATCTTTCAAAATATTCTCCGGTCGGCATGAGGCAAAAAATCGAAAAAAGAGGTTCTCAAACACTTATAATAGACTGCTACAATGCTTCGCCTGATTCAATGAAAGCTTCGCTTTCGGTGCTTTCAAAGCTTGTTCCGGAAAACGGCGGCAGGCGGGTTGCCGTGCTTGCGGATATGCTTGAGCTTGGTGATATGGCTCCACAACTTCATGCAAAGGTCGGCGAGATGGCCGTTGAAGCCGGAGTTGAAAAGCTTATCTGCTATGGCGAAAACGCAAAATATATTGCCGCAAAAGCAGATGAACTTGGACTTCATTCTGGCAGCACAACTGACAAGGGCATGCTTATCGAATACCTAAAAGCCTCTCTTAAGCCCGGAGATGTGGTGCTCTTTAAGGGCAGCAGAGGCATGAAGCTTGAAGAAGTGATAAACGAACTTTACGGACAGGAGAGTTTTTAAAATGCCTTTCTGGATAAACATTATTGTCGCCGCGCTTTCATTTCTGATTTCAGCGGTTGCCGGTTTTTTTCTGATACCATATTTAAAAAAACTCCATTTTGGGCAGACTATACTTGAAATAGGCCCTGCATGGCACAAATCAAAAGAGGGTACTCCCATAATGGGCGGATTTATGTTCATTTTGGGAACTTTGGTTGGAACGCTTATTGGGTTTTGCCTTTTAAAGTCTTTTTCAAAAACCATTGAGCTGCCCGACTTTTCAAAATCGCAAAAGCTGCTCTATGGAGTGCTTTTTGCCCTCTCCTGCTCTTTAATCGGATTTATAGACGACTATATAAAGGCAATCAAAAAACGCAACTTGGGCCTTCGTTCAAAGCAAAAGCTTGTGCTTCAATTCATTTTCGGCTCGCTTTATCTGCTGGCGCTTTATTATTCGGGTGATACCGAAACGACTATTTATTTCCCGTTCTTTGGCAATGTTGATTTCGGGCTGTTTTATTACCCGCTAATGCTTCTTTTTATGACATTCCTCGTAAATGCCGTAAACCTCACTGACGGTGTGGACGGTCTTTGCGGTTCCGTAACGGCAATTGCGGCGCTTTCAATGCTGATGGTCTGCGTTGCTCTTGGCGAATACGAACAATCGGTCTTTTCAATGGCGCTTGCCGGAGGCTGCGTTGGATTTTTGGTCTGGAACTTGCATCCCGCAAAAGTTTTTATGGGAGATACGGGTTCAATGTTCCTTGGAGGCGCATTTGTTTCAATAGGAATGGCTTCAAGACAACATCTCATCCTTGCTCTTGTAGGGATAATTTATGTAATAGAAGCTCTTTCGGTTGTTTTGCAGGTTATAAGCTTTAAAACAACCGGAAAAAGGATTTTTAAAATGTCACCTATACATCATCATTTTGAAATGTGCAAATGGAGCGAATATAAAATTGTAATAGTATTTTCGGCAATAACTCTTGTTGCCGGAATAATAGCGGTTGCGGCCGTTTCAAGCGGCGGAGTCATTTCCGTCGGATAATCTGACCGGAGGTGTAGCAATGCCAAAAAGGCAAACTGTAAATGCAGCCGCATCCGCCGGAGCGGCAAACGACGGCGGAAGGGCAAAAAAACAAAGGCGCAAAGAGCCGGAAATATATCAGCCTTCAAAGGGATATAAGGAAAAAATCCTTGCCGGGCCAATGGATTTGCCTTTTTTCATCATCGTAATGATACTTCTTGTAATGGGCATTGTGATGATGTTTTCTGCAAGCTATGCAATAGCCTTGCATGAAGGCAACGACGGGCTTTATTATGTAAAGAGGCAAATGATTTTTGCCTGTGTGGGCCTTGCAGGAATGCTTGTCATATCCAAAATTGACTACCACATTTTAAGAAAGACATGGATTGCATACGGCTTTTTCCTTGCATCGCTGCTGCTGCTCTTTCTTGTTCTCGTTATGCCGGGCGGAGGAAAATTTAAAAGGTGGATTTACATTGGTTCATTCCACTTTCAGCCGTCAGAAATAATGAAGCTTGCCATAATCATTCTTTTTGCATATATGATTTCGGTAAACTATCCTCGTATGAAAACATTCAAATACGGAATTTTGCCTTTTGCCGGAATATTGGCGCTCGTTGCGGCGCTTATGATAGCGGAACCGCATATCTCAGGAACCGTAATCATTTGCGCAATAGGCCTTATAATGATTTTCGTCGGAGGGGCAAATCTAAAGCATTTTGGCTTAATAGGACTACTTGGCGCCGGAGGGCTTGCCGGTCTTATTTTCTACCTCGTGGCAAGCGGAAAGCTTGACCATGTAACGTCAAGAATACAGTCATGGCAGGACCCTTTTTCAGATACAACCGGCAACACATGGCAAACCCAGCAATCACTTATAGCCATAGGCTCCGGCGGGCTCTTTGGGCTTGGACTCGGAAATTCAAGGCAAAAATACCTTTATCTCCCCGAATCGGAAAACGACTTTGTTTTTGCAATAGTCTGTGAAGAGCTTGGATTTATAGGCGCAATGCTTGTGATTTTGCTTTTTATGGCTTTTATATTCAGAGGATTTTACATTGCCTCAAAAGCTCCTGACAAATTTGGAATGATGCTTGCGGTTGGGCTTACCGTCCAAATAGGACTTCAGGCACTTCTAAACATTGCCGTTGTAACAAATACCATCCCAAATACGGGAATTTCCCTGCCGTTTTTCAGCTACGGCGGAACAGCGCTTACAATGCAGCTTTTGGAAATGGGTATAATACTAAATATTTCACGACAGTCTTTGCTTGAAACATAGGGGGGGGAAAATATGCTTAAAGTGCTCCTTGCCGGCGGAGGAACCGCCGGACATTTAAATCCCGCGCTTGCTATAGCGGAAATAATAAAAATGCACCGTCCGGATGCCGAATTCCTTTTTGCGGGAACTCCAAACGGGCTTGAAGCAAAGCTTATTGCCAAAACCAATTATAAATTCGCTCCAATAAAGGTGGCGGGATTTCAAAGAAAACTGACTCTTGAAAACATAGGCAGAAACTTTAAAGCGGCCGCTTATCTGCTTTCCGCAGGTGGACGTGCAAGGCAAATCATTAAGGATTTTTCTCCCGACATAGCCATAGGCACCGGCGGATATGTAAGTGGTCCGGTAATACTTAAAGCCGCGCAAATGGGAATCCCGACCGCAATCTTGGAGCCTGATGCTTTTCCGGGAATAACAACAAAACTCTTGTCAAAACACGTTGACATAGTTATGCTTACCAGCCAGTACGCCGCAAAATTCCTTGACAAAAGCGTAAATTATACCGTCACCGGACTTCCGGTAAGAAAAGGCATTATGGAAAAATCCAAAAAGGAAGCAAGGCGCGAGCTTGGTTTTGACGACAGCATGTGCATACTTTCCTTTGGCGGAAGCCTTGGCGCCGGAATGATAAACGAAACGGCCGTGGATTTAATTGCATGGCACTGTGGCAAAAAAAATATAAACCATATCCACGGATATGGCGGCATGGGCCGGGATACTTTCCAGCCCGCACTTAAAGCAAAAGGAATTGACCCCCAAAAAAATCCGCGGCTTAGAATAAGCGAATACATTGACAATATGGATACCTGTATGGCCGCGGCAGACCTTGTAATATGCCGCAGCGGCGCAAACACGCTTTCCGAACTGCAAACAATGGGGCGTGGTTCAATACTTATTCCTTCTCCCATTGTTGCGGGAAACCATCAATATCATAATGCAATGGTGCTTGCAAATGCCGGCGCCGCAATTGTAATCGAACAAAAAGACCTTACATCGGAACTTTTGATACAAAAAGTAAATGAACTTTATGAAAACAGGGAAAAGCTTGAAAAGCTTTCCGAAAATGCCGCAAAGCTTGCAATAAGGGATACCCCCGAAAGGATATATTCCATAATAGAAAAACTTATAAAAAAGGAAGCAAAATGAAATGAAAACGGTTATGAATTTTATTTTTCTGCTTGCCTGCCCGACAGCATTATCCGTTTTTGTAATTGCCGGAGCAAAACCCAGCAAAATTTCAATGCTTTGTGCAGGAATAAGCATTTTAGCACTTTTAATATCATTTATTGTTTCAAAAATGGCGCAAAAAATTAAAGCAAGATAAACCCAGTCAATCACCATTCTCCAAATCACGCATAAAATAAATCAAAATGCGTTTTTTGGGGGTGCAGTTATGCAATCGTTAGTCATAGAGGGCACAAGGCGTCTTTGCGGAGAAATTCAAGTGCAGGGAGCAAAAAACAGCGCCCTTCCCCTCTTGGCTGCGGCTATTTTGGGACAGGGCGAATCGACATTCACAAACTGTCCTCTACTTACAGACATTTACGCCGCATGCAGAATTCTTTCGTACTTAGGCTGCAAATGCAAAATTGACGGGAATACCGTTTCCGCTGATACGTCAAATCTTGTCAATTTTGAGGTTCCAGACGACCTTATGCGCGAAATGCGCTCGTCCATAATTTTTCTTGGAGCAATTCTCGGCAGGCTTGGAGAATGCAGGCTTTCTTTTCCGGGAGGATGTGAGCTTGG
>JAJUHO010000157.1 GCA_029267825.1 Oscillospiraceae bacterium | reverse complement strand
TCCATAGGATTTCGGCAATGCCCTCCATTTGCAGCCGTTTTCCATGACATACAATATCGCATTTACAAATTGAAGATTACTCATGCTCACATTCCCACGTTGCCGCGGAAGATATGAAGCTATTCGTTCAAATTGTTCTTTCGTTATTTCCATATTTTTATTATACCATATCTTATTTCCTAATTCAATAGTGTTAACAGGCTCTAGATATTAGATGCAAGCAATATTTTTTACACTTTCGCGTTCAACAAATTCAGTGCATATTTGAATTTTTGCCTTGGCATAACTTTCTGATTTGATATTGTTTACAAGCTGCCTTACCGCCATTCTGCCCATTTCTTGTTTAAACACACGAATAGTCGTCAGCGGCGGTGATGATATTTCGCAAAAAGGCATATCATCAAAGCCTATTATAGAAACATCTTCAGGAATGTTGAAGCCATACTCTTTTAAAGCTTTCATCGCCCCAAAAGCAATTATATCATTATCGGCAAAATAAGCCGTCGGAAGCTTTGGCTTTTTTTCAAGAAAATTGCACATATCCCGATAAGCGCCGTCCATTGTGGGAAAAAGCTGCACAAAAAATTCTTCATTCGGCTTAATCCCCGCTCTTTCAAGTGCCCTCTTATATCCTTGTTCACGATAATAAAAATTTTGTATTTTAAGGCTGCTTTTCAAATATCCTATTTCACTATGTCCTTTTTCTATCAAATAAGAAACTGCTTTGCATACTGAATCAGTATTATTTATAAGTACCGAATCAAAACCCATGTCCTCAAACCAACTGTCCAGCACAACTACCGGCGAAACGGCCGATTTAAATACTTTTACATCTTCTTCATCAAGTTCGGTTGCAAGCAAGAGCACTGCCGCAGTATGGTTCGAAAGCACCTCTTTGAGCAGTTCCTCAAAATCCTCGCCATCCTTTGCAAGATTGCATATTTCGGTATTATATCCGCAGGCGCGGCTCTCTTTTTCAACGCCCTCAATCAAAGATGAAAAAAACGGGCTGTCTGAAATTATAGCGCCGTTTTTCTTATAAACCACAAGTCTAATGCTCTCTATCTTTCTTTCACATAGATACCCGGCCTCTTTTGCTATCTTCATTATTTTTTCAACCGTATCCTTGTTTACACCCTTTTTACGGTTTAAAACATTTGAAACCGTAGCGGGAGAAAATCCAGAAAGCTCGCTAATTTTTTTAATATTTACCTTCACCATTCCCACCTCTTTTCCATTATAAATGTTTCTTGCAAATTTTTCAAGAAATTTTTAGTTTAATATTTGCATATGAATTATCAATTAAATTTTTACCCCCAAGCACTTTGTTAAGCGCTTGGGGGTAAAAAAATCATTTTTCGCTTGTTAAGACAGAAACATAATCCCCGCCGAGGGAATGAATTTTTTTAAGCGCCTTTTTTAAAATGCAAGCGCTTTTTACTTTAAATTCCGCATTTTCAGAAAGCTTTATTTTAAAATCTCTTTCTTTTATCAGGCATAAAAGTTCGCCGACAGTTGAAATATTCTCTGCAAATTCATTAAAAATGCATCCGTACTGCAAAGCTTGATGAGTGTCGCTCCCTGCGGCAACCGGAAGCCTAATATCACTTGCAAAGAAATAAACTTTTTCTTTTGTATCTTTTGACAAAACGGCATCTTTCCCGTTAAGCTCAATAAAATCAAAACTTTCAAGCCAATTTTTGTCAATATATGGGATATTCGACCCTTCCCTGAAAGGATGTGCCGCACCGAAAATAACAGGGTATTTTCTTATTATCTTGACCAGCTCGCACAAAGGCAAAAATTTGCCGCTTTCAGAAAAAGGCAGGGTTTCTTCCCAAATGGCACTTATATCCTCAATTTTGCCTATAACCGTTGTATGTCCTCCCTCGGCTATGTCTATTTCTATTCCGGGAAAAATTTTAAGCCCATCAAAAACAAATGAGTCGCCAATCTTTTCAGAATGGTTTTGAATATAACGGTAAATTTCATCAAATCCAAGCGTATTGAAATGTTCCGTAAGGCATATCGCATCCAATCCGGACGCCTTTGCCTCGCCCAAAAGCCATTTTGTGTATTCGGGCGAAAAAGGCAAATTCTTCGCAAGCTTGCCATGAGTATGAAAATCTATTTTCATTTTATCCCCCTGATGTTTAAATTTTTACGTAAGATGAAATAAAAATGCTCGCCGCAGCATATACAACAGAAATAAAAGCAAAAATAATATCTCCCCTTGAAAATCTCAAATGTGAAAGCTTTATCCTTCTCACCTCGGGATTTGAAAGCGAACGGCGGTATCCTTTGAGTTCAAGAGCCTCAACTGTCGTGCGCGAACGCTTTGCCGTACCAAGCATAAGAGGATAAAATGAAAGCATTATAATTTTAATTTGGTAAAACAAATTCTTTACCGCCCAAAACCTTTCACTTTTTTGCGGCGCACATCCTCTTAAACGATATGAAAAAAGTATGTTTTGAAATTGTTCCATAAGCACCGGCAAAATCCTGTATGAAAAAGCTATGCTGAATGAAAGCTTGTCGGGACAGCCGAAATAAAGCAGCCCCATGCAAAGCCTATCCGGGTCAAGCCCAGAAAAAACAGTAATTGACGCCAGCGATACAGTTGCCACCTTAAGCGCAAGCACCGCCAAAGGAATTGCCGTTTGCAAATTTCCGTCAAAAAACACTGAAACGATTAAAAGATACCCCGTTTGCGAAAAAACTCCGATAGAAAAAACAAACAGCACAAGCGGAGCTACCTTTGCAAGCCTTGTGGTTGCGCCGGCAAACAAAAAAAGCAGCAAAAGCAAAAGCACATTTCCAACAAACCACGGAAAAAATCCAAAAAACAAATACCAAAGCAGCAAAACACGCGGGTCAAGCTTTGCTATCGGAGTATCATCATTGCCATATGCGTTTTTAAGCACCTGCGTCCTTACATAATCTATGGAGATTTTATCCAGAATATTTTCTGAAAGCTTTTTCATATTGCCAAAGCCCCCTCCTTTTCCTGCAAAAACAAATCCGCAAATTCTTTCATATCCAAAACCTGCACGCCAAAAAACCTTTTTCCAAGCGTATATATTTCAGGAGGCATTATTCCAACCTTATCAAGCACAAATTCGTCCTCAAAAATCTCCCTGCAAGTACCGTCTGCAACAATTCTTCCTTCATGCAGGACTATCACTCTGTCTGCCCATTCGGCAACAAGCTGCATATCATGCGTTGCCACAATTGCGGTTTCCGCCTTTTTACAGAGAACATTCAAAGCTTTTATAACCTCGGTTCTTGTTGCTATATCAAGGTTTGCGGTCGGCTCGTCAAGCAGCAGCACTGACGGATTTAATGCAATCCCTATGGCAAGGGACGCCCTTCTCATCTGTCCGCCGGAAAGAAGTCTTGCATCCTTATTTTCAAGCCCTTTAAGGCTGAACATTTCTATCAATTCAAGCGCTTTATTTTTATAATCAGGAATTTTTCTTTCCCTCATCGCATACTCGATATCGTCCTTTACCGATTCGCCTATAAACATCTCCTCAGGATTTTGATAAACAAGTGAAACATATTTTGCTGTTTCCTCAGGCTTTTTTGAAGAAATTTCTTCCCCACACACGTATATTTTCCCGCCGCAAGGCTTTATAAAGCCGCAGGCAAGCTTTAAAAGCGTTGATTTCCCGGCGCCGTTTGAACCGATTAGAGCAACTTTTTCACCTTTATTAATGGCAAAGCTAAGGTTTTCAAAGATTTTTGAATTTTTATCCTTTATCCCCCTGTATTCGGCGCAAACATTTTCAAAGCAAACGGCATTTGCAGGATTTAAATAAATCCTAAACGGTTTT
>JAJUHO010000167.1 GCA_029267825.1 Oscillospiraceae bacterium | reverse complement strand
GATTTTCATTCTGCCTATATCCTGGTCGTAATAGGTATGCCTGTGTCTTACAAGCCATTCCGCATGCTCACCGTCAAGCACCTGATACCCTTTTGGTATTATGCCGTACTGCGAATTTCCCACCGAATAAGGCATATCTATCGGCACTCCGCCTATTGCATCAACGATGTTTCTAAAAGATTCTATCGTAACCGTCGCATAATGGTCGACCTTCAATTTATACTGCTCGTTTATTACCTTTATAAGTCTGTTTATCGGGGTAAGGGATTTATCTCCGCTACTGTATGCGCTGTTTATTTTATTTGTAGAACCAACGCCTTTCTCCACATAAGTGTCGCGCGGAATTTGCAGCACGTTTACAGTATTATTTCCTAAATCTATGCAGGCAAGCATTATTATGTCCGTCATTTGCTCACTTTCGTCAAGGCCGCATATAAGAAAATTCACTTGCTTTTGGTTCCCTAAATTTGCATTTTGCTCCTCAGAGCTGTCTTGGTTTCCAAGAATGTCCTTATTGTTCACAACGCTTCCGTTTATGCCCTGGAAAAGCTTGAAATTCCAAAGCACAACCACGGCTACCGACAATACCGAAATCACCATCAGGATAATTGAAATCCATATTACTATTCTGTCTTTTAAAGGTCGTTTTTTCTTTTTGCGTGTCACTAAAAATGCCTCCGAAATTAAATTTTTCCTGCCGAAGTGTACTGATTATAAGCTTCAATAGTATTTAACGGGATTTTTGAGCCTTTTCCCGCCACTTCAATTATTGAAAACTTCAGTGCATAAAGCATAGCCTTTTCAAGACTTGAATAAGCAAGTTTCCTTACCTTATCAACATCATCATAAGTTCTGTCGGCAGAAATAAGGTCAGCCATATAGACGATTTCTTCAAGCCGTGACATTCCGGCTCTTGCGGATGTATGGTATCTTACCGCATTTATTATATCCTCATCATCTATATAAAATCTGTTTTTGACATACCACGCCCCGGCTATGGAATGCCAAAGCGCAGGGGTTTCAAGCTCAACATCACAAACGTTGTTGCTTTTTTCAACCAAAAGCCTTTGCTCATCCTGCGGCATATCTTTGCAGGCATCATGCACAAGTCCGGCAAGGTAAGCTTTTCTTATTTCGCTCTCCCCGCCCCACTTTTCGGCAAGCTTTACGCTTTCCTGTGCAACGTTAAGGCTATGGATATATCTTTTCTTTGAAAGCATGCTTTTTAAAATAAGCTTAATTTCTTCAATCGTATACAAAATTGCACCACACCGTCAGGAATATAAATTTTTGCTCATAATGTATTTTACTACTCTTTCAGGCAAATAGCAAGAAAAATCTTTACCCGATTTTATCATTTCCCTTATCTCGCTTGATGAAATTTCATAAGGTTTTATCTCCAAAACCTTTATTTTCGCATTATAAAGCCTTCTTAGCCTGTCTGAAAAAATTTCAAGATTTTCATACTGGCCATCATGTCTTGCCGCGGCAAGAATTGTGCAAAGGGAAATAATTTCCTCAAAGCAAAACCATTTTTCAAGAGATAAAAGCATATCACTGCCCATTATGAAATAAAGCTCAAAATCCTGAAAGGCCTGCTTAAAGTGTCTGAGCGTTTCAACCGTATAGCTTACTCCGCCCTTTTTTATTTCATAATCGCTCACCTCAAAGCCGGAAACGCCATCTATGGCAAGTCTGCACATATTAAGCCTGTCCTCGTCACAAGCAAGCTCATCCACGCTTTTCCAAGGACTTCTTTTTGCCGGCATAAGCACTACCTTGTCAAGGCAAAGCTCATCTTTAAACTTCCTTGCAAGGTTTATGTGTCCGTTATGGATTGGGTTGAACGTCCCGCCAAAAATTGCAAGCTTTTTCATCATTCAAGGGATATTACAGGTTCTTTTTCATTTCTTTTGTAAAGCACAAACCTATTTCCTATTACCTGAACGACATCCGCCCCGGTCATCTCGGAAAGCTGGCCTGCCGCTTCCCTTGCGGTATAAAGCGAATTTTCAAGCACCTTGATTTTTACTATTTCCCTTGCCCGCAGAGCATCATCCACCTGTGCGGCAAAGGTTTCGTTTATTCCGCCCTTGCCCACCTGAAATATGGTTTCTATTCCGTTTGCTATTGCCCTTAACTTGGCTCTCTGTTTTGTTGTTATCATTGTTTCCCCTCTTTTAATATCTCCAAAAATTTTTGTACTGCTCTTGCGCGATGGCTTATGCTGTTTTTTTCTTCCGAACTCATTTCCGCAAAGGATTTTCCGCCGCAAATAAATATAGGGTCATATCCAAATCCGCCATTTCCCGCCATTGATTCTCCTATAATGCCCTTGCATTCACCCCTTGCGGTTTTTACCTCTCCGTGTTCATTTATATACTGTATAACACATACAAAGCGTGCCGTCCTTTTTTGCGGCTCGACGCCTTTAAGTTCCTCTAAAATTTTTTGACACCTATCTTTATCGGTTGCATCCTTTCCCGCATACCTTGCCGAATAAACACCGGGGCGGCCGTCAAGAAAATCAACTTCAAGCCCGCTGTCATCGGCAAATACAGGAAGCGCACAGGCCTCATGCACAGCTCTTGCTTTTAAAAGAGCGTTTTCCTCAAATGTTGTGCCGGTTTCATCAACCTCAATATCCACTCCAGCCTCAGACTGTGAAATCACATCAAATCCAAGCGGAGAGAGAATTTTTCTATACTCCTCAAGCTTATGCTTATTGTTTGACGCAAGCACTATTTTCATTCCCATTGTCCTTTCATCACTCAAAAAGGGCATTGACAAAATCTTTTGCAACAAAAGGCTGCAAATCCTCAATCTTTTCACCAACGCCCACAAGCTTTACCGGAACCTTCAAATCGTTTGCTATCGAAATGACTATTCCGCCCTTTGCAGTACCGTCAAGCTTTGTAAGCACTATGCCGGTAATTCCAGCCGCCTCTTTAAACTGCTTTGCCTGGCTTACGGCATTTTGCCCTGTGGTTGCATCAAGCACAAGCAGTACTTCAAGCGGGCACCCTTCCGCCTTTGAGCGTATTATCCTTGAAATCTTGGCAAGCTCGTCCATCAAATTCTTCTTATTATGAAGTCTTCCGGCCGTATCTATTATCACAACATCCGTTCCTCTTGCCTTTGCCGCTTCAAGGGCATCATATACAACCGCTGCCGGGTCCGAACCCTCACCATGCTTTACTATATCAACGCCCGCTCTTTTGGTCCAAACTTCAAGCTGGTCTATTGCCGCCGCCCTGAATGTATCTGCCGCGGCAACTATTACGCTTTTCCCATCCTCTTTAATGCGTGCGCAAAGCTTGCCTATCGTTGTGGTCTTTCCAACACCGTTTACGCCTATCACAAGCACCACCGATGGTTTTGAAGAAAGGTCCAGCGGAGTATCCTCACCAAGCATTCCAAGTATTATTTCTTTAAGCAGTCCCTTTATCTCGCCGGGGTCGGTAACTCCGCGCTCCTTGACTTTCTTTCTAAGTTCGGAGCATATTTCCGACGAT
>JAJUHO010000219.1 GCA_029267825.1 Oscillospiraceae bacterium | reverse complement strand
AATTCAAATGCTGCAAAGCTATACGGGAATTATTTTTGCTTACCTTGGCTTTGGAGGCTCAATGTCAATATTCATCCTTCACGGTTTTATAAAGGGAATTCCATACGAGCTTGAAGAAGCCGCCTGCATTGACGGCTGCACGCCCGAAAGCACGTTTTTCAGAATAATCTTCCCGCTTTTAAAACCCGCAGAAGTAACAGTCCTTATACTTAACGGCATTTGGATATGGAACGACTACCTGCTCCCCAGCCTTATGCTTGGCTTAAACGGCAAAATCAAAACCCTTCCGATTGCCGTTACAAGCTTTGCCGGTTCATATGTAAAGCAATGGGACTTAATCCTTACCGCGGCACTGCTTGCAATGCTGCCAATTATAATCCTTTTCCTTTTTGCACAAAAGCAAATCATGCGCGGAATGGTAGAAGGCGCAATAAAATAAATTAAAAAGAGTTTTCCAATCCCATTTGGAAAACTCTTTTTTAAATTACTCATCAACATTAAATTCAAAGTGGCTAAAATCGGCACTCCCGCCAATTTGAGAAGTTGAATAAAAGAACAGTCCTATTCTGCATCCCATAAAATGGTCAAGCATATAGCGCAGCTTATGCGTTTTGCCAAGCTTTTTCCACTTGCTTCCGTCATTATAATAAAAATCAACTTCATCTATGTTGTCAACAAAATTAAATTCGGCTTTTAATGAAATTTTACAATCGGAAACCTTTATTCTTTCGTATTCAATGCCCTTTTTGTCGGATTTTATATCCTCCCTTGCCCGCATGGAAAGAAAATATTCCCCATTTTCACGGATAAGCGAAATCATGCCATAACAGCCTTGAAATGCAACAAGTCCTGCAAAATCCCCGTCTTTCATATTCGTTCCATCCACTTTGACGCAAGAGGTGCACTTTGGTCCGAATGTACGCTGAGTAAGCACATTTGAAGCATTAAGCACATCGGTACATATTTTATCGGAATATATTCTCAAGCATCCCGGCTTTTCAGAAACAGACCAGAATTCATTTTTAGGATTATGATTCCATTGCCATACTTTTTTTAGTACCGTTTTGCCATTTGCGTCAGGCTGATAATTAAAATCGTCGCTTTCAAAAAGTGGGGCATATTTATAATCGGGGCGGATGCTTTTTACCGAAATTTCCAAAGGCACCTTTCCGTTTTCTCCAAAAACGGGAAAATCATCCTTCCATGAAACAGGAACCAAAACAGGAATTCTTCCCACCGCACCGTGGTCTTGAAACAGCATTGCATACCAATCTCCGTCCGGAGTATTAACAATTCCGCCTTGTGCAACTCCTGCATTATGGTATCCCATATCATCATCCAAAACATTTTTACCATGATATTCCCCACCGGGAGAGTCGGAAACATAGCAGGCCTGTACCCTGCGGCATGACCCGTATGCAGGCCAATGAATAAAAAATATATAATACTTCCCGTTTATCTTATAAAAATGTGCACCCTCATAACCAAGCACAACATTATCTGTATCGGTTATGATTTTTTTATTAAGCCCTCCCGGCTTTGGGCCGCTTAAATCGTCTTTAAGCTCGATAATATAAATATTCCTGTTACCATACACTATATATACTTTCCCGTCGTCATCAAAAAGCAAGGAAATATCATGGTAAAAGCCCTCTATTTCCCGCTTCTCCCACGGCCCCTCTATGGATTTTGAGGTAAAAAGATATGTCTTATGTGTATCATTTGCAACAAAGCAAACATAAAACATCCCTTTGTGGTACCTTAGCGATGCCGCCCACATTCCGGCGCCATAAATATTTTT
>JAJUHO010000111.1 GCA_029267825.1 Oscillospiraceae bacterium | reverse complement strand
CGGACATAAATATATCCCTCATGAGCTCCGGTAGCATATCCGGCAATTATCATGCCTTCAAGCATCTTATGCGGGTCGCCCTCCATTATGCTTCTGTCCATAAACGCTCCCGGGTCGCCCTCGTCGCCGTTGCAGACAACGTATTTAACCGGTTCGGCCTGTCTGCGAACCTGTTCCCACTTCTTGCCGGCAGGAAATCCTCCGCCGCCTCTTCCACGAAGATTGGATTCGGAAATCTGCTTGCATATATCATCGGGAGTCATTTCAAACAAAGCCTTTGTCAAAGCCTCATATCCGCCTTTGGCAATGTATTCAAGCAAATCCTCCGCATCATTTTTGCCGCAGTTTGCAAGCACAAGCCTTGTTTGCTTTTTATAAAAAGGAATTTCCTCCTGTGCCTTATAAGTATTTCCGTCAAGCTTATAAAGCAACCTTTCAACGACTTCATCTTTTAAAATAGTTTTTTCAACAATTTCTTCGCAATCTTCAAGCTTTACCTTTATATAAAGAATTCCATCAGGCTCTATTTTAAGCAGCGGGCCCATTTCACAAAATCCATGGCAGCCGCTTTTTTTAAGTCCTATAAGCTTGTCATCCTTATTGTCATGGAATTCGTGTCCAAGCTCAACGCAAACATCAAGACCTTTTTCTTCGCAAAGCTTTTTTATTTTATCATATATTTTAAGCGAACCTCCTGCAACACAGCCGGTTCCGGCGCATATAAGCACCTTTTTCTTCTGCTTTTCAAGTGAGCTTTCAGCAAATTCCCTTATTTTTTTCAGTTCTTCGACAGTATTTATCCTATTCATCAATAGCCGCCTCCTCTCTAAGCTTTTTAATGAGCTCCACGGCCTTTTCCGGCGTCATTGCAGCGTGCACCTCATCATTAACCGTAAGAACGGGAGCAAGTCCGCATGCACCAAGGCATGAAACCGTTTCAACCGTAAAAAGCATATCATCCGTAGTATGCTTTTTCGCGGAAAGCCCCAGCTCGGAGCGCAGCTTTTCAAGGATAGGTATTGATTTTCTAACATGGCATGCCGTTCCGTCACAAATTCTTATAACATACTTTCCCTTTGGTTCAAGCGAAAAGTTTTCGTAAAAGGTTGCAACGCTATAAACCTTTGCTATGCTTATTCCAAGTTCCTTTGCAACATATTCAAGTATTTCCTTTGGCAGATACCTGTACTCCGCCTGAACATCCTGCATAATTGCAATCAAACTTGATTCTTTTTTCCCATACTGCGCCAAAATCTCATCGGCTTTGGCAAAATCAAGCCTATTCTCCATTTTCCATCCTCCAAACATACATTTTTGCTCTTTACCTGCTTTTAGACCTTATATATTCATCCATTGCCTTTGCAGCCTGTCTTCCGGCGCCCATGGCAAGTATTACCGTTGCTGCTCCCGTAACCGCGTCACCGCCTGCAAAAACGCCTTCTCTTGAAGTGCGGCCGTCTTCATCGGCAATAAAGCATCCGTGCTTATTTGTTTCAAGCCCGTTTGTGGTATTCCTTATAAGCGGATTAGGCGATGTTCCTATGGACATAATAACGCATTCAGTTTGGAGCAAAAATTCCGAACCGCTCTTTACAACCGGACTTCTTCTTCCGGACTCGTCCGGCTCGCCAAGCTCCATTTCAACGCATTTCAAAGCCTTAACAAATTTATGCTCATCGCCTATAATCTCAACGGGATTGGTAAGCGTTTTAAAAATTATGCCCTCTTCCTTTGCATGCTCTATTTCTTCAAGCCTTGCAGGCATTTCCGCCTCGCCGCGGCGATAAACTATGTAGACATTTTCCGCACCAAGTCTTTTTGCGCTTCTTGCGGCATCCATTGCAACGTTTCCCCCGCCGACAACGGCAACATTCTTTGCCCTAAGTATCGGCGTATCGCTATCCTCCCTATAAGCTTTCATAAGATTTACCCTCGTGAGGAATTCATTTGCGGAATAAACGCCTTTCAAATTCTCTCCGGGAATATTCATAAACCTCGGAAGTCCTGCACCTGTGCCTATAAACACGGCCTCAAAGCCCATTTCAAAAAGTTCGTCAACCGAAAGGGATTTCCCTATAACGGAATTGGTTTCTATTTTCACGCCAAGGGCCTTTAAATTGTCAATTTCCCTTTGCACTATTTCTTTCGGAAGTCTAAACTGGGGAATTCCGTACACCAAAACTCCTCCTGCAAGATGAAGCGCCTCAAAAACAGTAACGTCATAACCCATTTTTGCCAAATCGCCCGCACAAGCAAGTCCCGCCGGACCGGCGCCTATAACTGCCGCCCTATGCCCGTTTTTCTCTGGTGCGGCAGGCTTATCCTTTGAATTTTTCATATGCCAGTCCGCAACAAATCTTTCAAGCCTTCCTATTGCAACAGGTTCACCCTTAACTCCCCTGACGCATTTTGATTCGCATTGTGTTTCCTGCGGGCAGACTCTTCCGCAAACGGCGGGAAGTGAGCTGGACTTTGAAATTATTTCGTATGCCCCCTCAAAATCCCTTTCCTTTATTTTACCTATAAATCCCGGTATATCGATTGCAACAGGACATCCCCCTACACAAGGCTTATGCTTGCAGCCAAGGCAACGGTTTGCTTCGTCAACCGCCTGCTCCTCGGTATATCCAAGAGCAACTTCATCAAAGTTTTTTATTCTTGCGTCCGCATCCTGATGCGGCATTTTATTTTTAACAAGCGACATATTTGCCATTGTGAAAATTCCCTCCTAATTGACTTTCTGGAACAAGCGGCAGGTTTCTTCATGCCTCTTATGTTCAAAATCCTTATACATATTTGAACGTTCTATTGCCTCGTCAAAATCAACCTCATGCCCGTCAAAATCAGGCCCGTCAACGCAGGCAAATTTTGTTTTTCCTCCAACCGTAAGGCGGCAGCCTCCGCACATTCCGGTCCCGTCAATCATAATTGGATTCATTGACACAACGGTTTTTATGTTGTATTCTTTTGTTAAGAGTGAAACAAATTTCATCATAACCAAAGGACCTATTGCTATGACTTCATCGTACTTCTCTCCGCTTTCAATAAGCTCTTTAAGCTTATTTGTAACAAGGCCCTTTTCTCCATATGAGCCATCGTCAGTCATAACAAAAAGCTTTGTGCTGGATTTTTTAAATTCATCTTCCAAAATCACAAGCTCCTTGTTTCTGAATCCGACCACAGAATGAACTTCAGCACCTTGTGCATGAAGCTTCTTTGCTATCGGATATGCTATGGCGCAGCCGACTCCGCCGCCTATTACAGCTACTTTTTTAAGCCCTTCGGTATGTGAAGCCACCCCAAGCGGTCCGACAAAATCACACAGCCTGTCGCCCTCGTTAAGCTTTGAGAGCTTTTCGGTTGTGGCGCCTACAATTTGGAATATTATTGTTACAGTTCCTTTTTCCCTATCAAAATCCGCAATGGTAAGCGGGATTCTTTCTCCCTGCTCATCAACTCTCAAAATAATAAACTGCCCCGGCTGGGCCTTTCTTGCCGTCATCGGAGCGTAAACATCCATAAGCGTAACCGTTGGGTTAAGCTCTTTTTTCCTTAAAATTTCATACATACAGACCGTTACACCCTTT
The DNA here is from genome assembly GCA_029267825.1 of Oscillospiraceae bacterium. Classification (GTDB taxonomy): domain Bacteria; phylum Bacillota; class Clostridia; order Oscillospirales; family Ruminococcaceae; genus JAIHAL01. Next base: position 2,590 of record JAJUHO010000111.1, on the reverse strand, counting down.
TCTTTTGATTTTTCTCCATTTACCTTTGTTAATATTTTATCATTGTATTTGTTTTCTTGGTAATGTATAATTTATATAGGCATCATATAATTTTTTGCATATTGAAATATACCGCATTTGCTCTTGCAAAAGTTATGATTTTTCCGCAAAAGACAATGCTTTTGGCTTTGATTTTAAATTTTCCGAAAAGGGATGGTTGCAATGAATTTTTCTCATATAAAATATGTTGTCGAGGTTGAAAATACCGGCTCAATAACAAAAGCGGCAAACAACCTTTACATGGGACAGCCAAATTTAAGCAAAGCAATAAAAGAGCTTGAAGCAGAAATAGGCATAACCATTTTCAGACGCACCGCCAAAGGCGTTGAACCTACCAAAAAAGGCGCCGAATTTTTAAAATACGCAAAAACAATACTGTCGCAAATAAATGAGCTTGAATCTCTTTACAAGGCCCCAAAAGACAGCGGGATAGAATTTAATGTTTCCATTCCGAGGGCTACCTATATTTCCGTTGCATTTACAAAGTTTCTGCAAAAACTAAAAAAAGAAGAACAGCTTTCAATAAGTCTTAAAGAAACCAGCGACATGGCAATAATAAACGAGGTGACATCAGGCGAATCGCGATTTGGAATAATAAGGGTGCAAAAAATTTACGAGGATTATTTTCTTTCGCTTCTCAAGGAAAACGGCTTGCAAAGCAAGCTGCTTTGGGAATTTGAAACAGAAATAATCATGTCAAAATATCATGATTTGGCCGAATACGAAACTATCCCGTTCCATATGCTAAACGGGTATATAGAGCTTGTTCAAAATTTTTTCGAAGTGCATACCCTTCCATTTTCACAAATAAAAAGGACGGCAAAAATGGATTTGCCGCCAAAAAGAGTTTATATATATGAACGAGGAAGCCAATTTGATTTGCTGCAAAATGTGCACAACACTTATATGTGGGTTTCGCCAATACCTGACGAAATACTTTTCAGGCATGAGCTTGTGGCAAGGAAATGCTCTCTTTCGCCTGATATAAACAAAGATATTATCATTTACCAAAAAGATTTTGAATTCAATGAATACGAAAAGCTCTTTTTGGAAATGGTTGAACAAGAAAAACAAAAGCTTATCCAGCGCCACGCAAAATAAATAAACCGGCCTTCTTTTTTGATTGACATATCTCCAAAAATAACGTATAATATTTTCCATATTCATTGTTTCGGGAGGGCTTAAATGTATTCTTATACCATTTGGCAATGGGTCTTCTTTTTTTATATTTACAGTTTTGCAGGCTGGATTATTGAATCCGTAATAGTGTCGGTAAATGAAAAAAGGCTTGTCAACAGGGGCTTTTTGCGCGGCCCATATCTTCCCATTTACGGATTTGGCGCAATTTCAATACTTTTTGCAACTCTTCCCGTAAAATGGAACATCTTTCTCGTTTACATCTGCGGAATGGCAAGCTCAACCGTTCTTGAATATTTTACCGGATGGCTGATGGAAACTACTCTTAAAATGAAATATTGGGATTACAGCCATCAAAAATTCAACTTTAAAGGCAGGATAAGCCTTATTTCATCGCTTTTTTGGGGAGTGCTGTCAGTTGTCCTGACATATCTCCTGCATGGCCCGATAGAAAATTTCGTGCTTTCAATTCCCACAAAAATTTCATATATAATAATCTACATCATTTCGGCAATATTCCTTGCCGACGCCATAAGCGCAATACGTACGGCTGTTGATGTAAACAAGCTGCTTGAAAACATCACAAAGATAAAGGACGAAATAAACAGTCTGAAAGACCAGCTTTCGGAAAAAATGGAAAATTCGGAATACTCCGCAAAGCTGAAAGAACGCTTGCAAGAGCTTAAAGACGAACTCAGCGTACTTACAGGAAAAATAGGCTTTTTCAAAAGGCAGCTTATCAAAGCCCACCCCAGGGCATATTCAAAATATTTTAACGATGCTTTGAAAGAAGTAAGATTAAAACTTTCTGAAAAGAAAAGGCCATAAAAAAATCCCCGATTTTTTAAAAAATCGGGGATTTTAAATTTAAAATCTGAATATTTCTCCCATAACAACGCCGCTTGCGCCAATGGCATTTGATTCATCCGTATCAATATGCATTGCGGGGGCAAATTTTTCAGAAACCCTTACAACCACATCGCCAAGTATGGCTTTTCTTTCTTTTGTGTCAATTTTTACCCAAACTATTTCCTTGTCCTCAACGCCAAGTTCTTTTGCCGCCTCGGGAGTCAAGTGGATATGGCGCTTTGCAATTATCACGCCCTCGTTTATCTCAATTTCGCCGCAAGGGCCAATTATTTTGCACGGAGCGGAACCGGCAATATCTCCCGATTCTCTTATCGGTGCAGTTATACCTATTGCACGGGCATCGGTTGCAGAAATCTCAACCTGTGTGGACGGACGTTCCGGCCCCAAGATAGAAACGTTTTTGAGCTCGCTCTTTGGGCCTACAACGGTAACCCTTTCCTCGCAGGCAAACTGCCCCGGCTGGGAAAGGTCTTTTTTATGTGTAAGCTTTGCGCCCTTTCCAAATAAAATTTCAAGATGTTCCTTTGTCACATGGACATGCCTT
>JAJUHO010000125.1 GCA_029267825.1 Oscillospiraceae bacterium | reverse complement strand
TTGACCTATTCCTTGCGAAATTTGGGCTATAGCCGCCGCCTGTGAATTTGAAACCTGTGCTATACCATCTATTGCCTCTTTTATGCTTTGCGCCTTCTCAGAAACTTTTTCAAAAGATATTGCCGTCATTTCAGCAATTTTCACTCCCTCCTCCACATTTTTTATTGAATCCTCAATAAGCTCTGTGGTCTGCTTTGCCGCACCTGCGGATTTTGAAGCAAGGTTTCTCACCTCATCCGCCACAACCGCAAAGCCCTTTCCGGCAGCTCCCGCCCTTGCAGCTTCAACCGCCGCATTAAGCGCAAGCAGATTTGTTTGGAATGCTATATCATCTATAACCTTAATTATCTTTGAAATTTCGCCCGATGAGCTGTTTATCCTTTCCATTGCGGCAAGCATTTCCTTCATATGAGCATTTCCAGCCTCTATCTCCTCATTAACCTCTCCAACATAACCTGCGGCGGACGTTAGGTTTTCAGCATTTGCCGCTATTTGAGCCGATATTTCGCCAACTGATGATGAAAGCTGTTCTATCGCGCTTGCTTGTTCGGTTGCCCCTTGCGAAAGCATTTGGGCGCCATCCGAAACCTGCCTTGCCCCAAGTTCAACCTGTTGTGAGGAAAGGTTTATCCCGGAAAGCGTATCATTAAGCGAAGATGAAATTTTTATTAAAGATTCTCTTATGGGAATAAAATCACCCTCATATTCAGCCTCAAAATCAGCCGTCAAATCACCGTCTGCCATTTTTTCAAGGTTATGCGAAATATCTGAAACATAAAATTTCAAATTCTCCGCAATTTTCTTTAAAGCTTCCTCAATAGGAGCAAAATCCCCCACATATTCTTGCGTTATTTCTATATCAGTATTCCCGTTTGAAAGTTTTGAAAGCTTGTCCGAAATATCATCAACATAAAGCGCCATGGTCTTTGAAATTTTTTCAATCGATTCCCTTATTGGTTCAAAATTCCCAACATATTTGGCACTTGGAGAAATTTTTAAGCTGCCATTAGACATCTTTCCAAGATTTTCGGATATATCCGATATTATAAGTTTCAAATTCCTTGAAGTAGCATTAAAGCAATCCGCCAAAATTCCAAGCTCATCGCCTGATTTATGCAGAACATTCACATCAAGACAACCATCTGCCATTTTCTTTGATGCTTCGGACATTTCCTTAACGGGCTTGGAAATCATTTTATTTATCGCAAAGATTAAAACAGCCGCCGCAGATGCCGCAAAAATAGCAGCCACCACAACCGAAAACATAATTGTTTGCGTCTGAAGTGTTTCAAAAGAATCTATCGGCATAAGGCAAGCATAAAGCCCTATCGCCATGCCATTTGAATTTAAAATAGGAGAATACGCGTTATAATACGTTTTCCCATTTATTTTTACATTTGCCGTCATCGAATGTCCTTCTTTTACAACTTTTTGATAAATATCCTGACTTATTTTGGTTCCGGCAAGGCTTTTTCCGTTATTTTCAAGCGTCGTAGCAACCCTTTCATCCCCAAGGCAAAATGTGTAATCCATATTTGTATAGCTTTTAAGTTTTTTCAAAAAGCCTTCATCAGTCAAAGAATGCCCCGCAAGAACGGTGCCTACAATCTTTCCGCCGCTATCAACAACCGGTGCAGAAACCAAAACTGCAAGTGGATATTTATCATATGTTCCGATTTCAGATACGGTAGTGCCATAAAGTGCTTTGCCAATAAGAGCATTATTTGCAAGTGAATCCCCCGTAACCGTGCTATCATTTCTTGCCACAACCGTTCCAGACATATCGGTAAAAACCATAAAATCAACATCATAACCGTCTTTTGAGGCAAGATAATTTGCTCTGTTTGTTATTTTTCCGGCGTCCCTTTCCTCCATGCCTGAAAATACCGCAGAATCCTTTGCCATTGCCGACGCAAGCTTTACAAGAGAGGATTTAAAAGAATCCAGCTCTGACTTCATAACCGATACTCCATGAGTTGTTTTGTCTATAAGCACGCTGTCAACCATTCTTTCGCTGCCAAAGTTCATAATCAATATTGCCGCCGCTACGGCCGCCACAAGACACATTGATGCAATAATAGCAAGCTTTGTTCCGATTTTTTTCACACAAACCACTCCGTTTCGGTTTTAATTTTGCTTTGTCGAGTTTTAGAATTTTTGTCCTGCGGCTTCATTATAACAACGTCAAATCTAAAAGTCAATAAATTTTAATAAAATATACATAAATTTGACGTAGATTTGACGCAACATTTTCCTAAACTTTAAATTTAAAATGTAAATTTTTTCTGCAAAATAAAAATTTATACCTGAAAGCAAAATCTGCTTTCAGGTATAATATATCAATTAAAATTTTTTAATTTTTTCTCCTTTTGTATTTTATGGCAAGCATTGCCGCTGAGAAAAACAATACCGCAAAAAGGAGCTGCACAAACATGAAATATAATACTGGAGAAATTGTCTTAAAATTAAAAGTTGAAATTGAAGTAATTGCGTTATTTGCCTTTACAAACCAAAATATAGGGTCTATAACCGCAATATTTTTTACGCTGTCACTTAAAAACTCTTGTGGCACAAAAGCTCCGCCAAGAAAGCTTCCTCCAAGGGCAATTACGTTGCAAATGGCATTTACCGCATTTTTTGAGGCCAAATTGCCTATTAAAAAGCTTATCCCAAGGCAAACTAATGTATAAACCAAAATATTCAAAGAATGCAGTACACCATAAATACTTAAAAAATCTTCTTTAAAAATTGCAAGCATAATCAAAATTATCAATGCAAAGCATATAAACGAAACAACAGCATTTCCAAGGAAAACCTGAAGCCCGATTTTGGATGCGCTTATCGGAGAGGCTAAATTTCTTTTCTTTGCATCCCCCTTGTTAATTGCAAGCATTGTAAGCGAAACAGATAAAATCACCATGCAAGTAATTACATATGCCGAATAATCAACCGTTCTTTTTAAAGAACTTGTATCCGATTGGTTTATTGATGCCATGCTTACTTTTGCTTTTAATGCAAGGTCCGCTTCAACATTATCCTTTGCCTGTTCAAAAGAAAGATTCCCGTTTTTTACATATACATCTAAAAGCTTAAGATAACTTTCCGCCATACGTTCGGCATATACGGCCCTTATTGAGTTCGGTGAAGAATAGCTTTTCAACTTTGCATTGCCGTCTTTAAGAAAATCCTCGCCAAAACCTTTGGGAATGATTATTATATAATCGGCATCATTAAAAAACAAGGCATCATTTATTGCCTGTTCACTTGTTCCCAATTCAACAGGCTGGGAATTTTCATTGATATATGAAACAAATGCCCTGCTAAGTTCGGAATTATCATCATCAACAACCGCAACTTTGCTCTTTTGCGCTTCAAAACCAAAATCTGAAGAATATTTAAAATTAAAAGCAAAAAGCCCTATAATAAGTCCAAATATCAACAGGTAAAGCATAACCATAGGAAATGCGGCTCTTTTAAATACCTTAAAGTAAAGTTTAAAGGCTTGCATACTTTTGCCTCCTTAAAACGAAATAAGTAACGGAGGAAAAAACAACTCCCATTGCGGCAAGAATAAAAATATTCAAAAAATACCTATCAAGAGTATCATAATAATAAAGGCTGTAAAATCCGTCGCAAACAAGATTTGCCGGATTTATATATGAAACAATCGGAGCATTCTTTTGGACTATATATTTCATGTTTTCAAACATAAGTCCGGACAAAAAACTTAAAAGCATTGTAATCGAAACAAGCGCACCCATCTTTGCCTGTTCCGATTTTTTAACAAGCGCACCCACCATTGCTCCAAGCGAAATTCCGACAAAGCATCCCGCCGCGCAAAGCAAGAGTATAAGCCACAAAGAGCTTCCAAAATCAATTTTAAGCACAAATTTTATATACGCCGTCACAATAAGCACAGCAGAAAATTCAAAAATAAACGCCGCACTTATTGAGGCAATAAAAACTTTAAGCTTATGGGAAGGAGCAACATTTATACGCGCCGCGCAAGCGGACTGGTCAGCTTGTATATTTGCAACTTCCATGCAGCCGTAAGTTGAAGCAAGCATGCAAACCATTGCAATAAGTGAATAAAAATAAATAACTGTGCTGTTCCCATTCCCTGACGGCATCTTATCTATATAGCTTGCTTGCTCCGAAAGCGAATTTGCAACCTCTTTTGCAGATTGTGGATTTGAAGATATTATCTTTGCGGCGGCAGAATAGCTGCTCATATATGAATCCAAAAATGCCTTTATTATTGATTCTTCAAAATCTGATTTTTGAACAAAAAGCTCAAAATCATTTGCACCTTTACACACAATATATCCTCTTATTTCGCCTTCGGACAAAAGCTTTTCGGCATGGCTTAAATCCGTCTGCGAAACTTCAAAAAGCTCCGAAACATTCAAAACCTCGCTAAATCCCTCCCCTGCCTTTTGAATATCCGTAACGGCAATTTTTATTTTTTCAAATTTATCAATCTTATTTAAATTTGAAAAAGCAAAGAAAAACAATGTGGATAAAATCAAAGGAAAGGCAAGTGTCCAAAAAAATCCTGTTCTTTCTCTTAAAAGAATTTTAAAGCGGTTTTTGAAAATATCAAAAAACATAGACCTTCCCCCTTAATCCCTGAATGTTTTCCCGGTAAGCTCAAGGAAAACATCATTCAACGTCGGAAGTTCGGAAGAAATCCTGCCGTAGGCAATATTATTTTCATTTAAAAACTCAATTATTTTTCCAATTCCGCCGGATTTGCCATTCATGCTTATATTTATTGTTCCATCTGATAAATCCGCTCCAGCCACTCCGGAAATTTTTAAAAGCCGTTCAAACTGTTCCTCCGAAATGTCGTAAACCTGAACAGAAATTTTTTCACCCTTTGAAATCATATCTTTAAGCTCTTCCTTAGTACCCATTGCAATTACCCGGCCTTTATCCATAATTGCAATCCTTGAACAAATCTGTTCTACCTCCTCCATGTAATGTGAAGTGTAAATTATTGTCGCACCCTCGGAATTAAGCCTTTTTATTCCTTCAAGTATATTGTTCCTGCTTTGAGGGTCAACGGCAACCGTCGGCTCGTCAAAAATTACAAGCTTAGGCTTATGGGAAATCCCACAGGCTATGTTAAGTCTTCTTAAAAGTCCTCCGCTAAGCTTTTTAGGCCTGAATTTTATAAAATCTCCAAGTCCGACAAACTCTATTGCCTCGTTTACAAGCTTTTTGCGCTCTTT
>JAJUHO010000039.1 GCA_029267825.1 Oscillospiraceae bacterium | reverse complement strand
TATTAAGACAAGCAAGCAATAAAGCTCTGCTTTTCGTAGTAAAATTGGAGTAGTGAGCACTGGGGCGAAAAGCAGAGCAACAATATAGAGCCGTCAGCCGCCTGGCAGGGCGCACGCTGAAAGCGTAAGCGCCCGTTGCCGGCGGATAGGCGAATTAAGACGCATAAAAGGCCCCGCAGGGCGGCGTCTTTTGCCTACTTTTCTTCGCTGGTGAAGAAAAGTAGGCAGGGGGAAAAAGAATTTTGTTATCTTTAAAAGTAAGAGGGGGGGACAGCGTCCCCCCATCTTTATTAGCAGAGAATATAAAATTCAAGAAAATAAAAAATTAAAAAAGACAGCAAAAATAAACAAAAAACTAATTTCTGGCGGTTTTTGAAAGCCAAACATATGCAATGTCAAGCGCCTCATAAAGCCCGTTCTTCTCGCTTACCTTTGCAATCCTTTCAACAGGGTTTTTGTTTTCGTCCGTTGAAACTTGATAAACCTTTACCTTTGAGGCAACTTCCATATTCCCAACCTTTTTTGATTCAAGCACCTGTATCATAACGACATAATCGTCCGACATATTCCCGTAGTAAATGGTATCTTTATTCCTTACCAGAGGGAAACCTTTGTAGGTGAAAAAATCCTTTTTCTCACTCATCTCTCGTTCCTCCTTCTTAAAAATGTTACTAATACAGTATAGCATGTTTTAAAACAAATAGCAACAAGTTTCGCTATATTGTTATAAAAATGTAAACTTTTTTAGTTTTTATTCAATTTGTTTTGCGGCCCGCAGTAAATATTATGCCACGATACGTGTTAAAAATTTGTCGATTGCGCTTGCCAAAAAGGAAAATTTACGGGCGGTTTTTTAAAAAACCGCCCGCATTTTCTACCAAATCATTACCAGCTCGCCTTTTGAAGGTAAAAGCTCAAGATTTGAAAGCAGTCTGTCTACATAAGTTGTCCTGCATTTGTAACTTGTAATTCCGTTGTACTTTATTATTGTCTGGCGGTTTTCAACTTTGTAGAATTCAAGGTTGTAAACTTCGCCGTTGTCCTTCGTAAATACAATCTTTACGTCGGGAGTCTGTGACGCAGGGTCTTCAAGCCAAAGCGATTCCGCCGGGGCCATGAGGATGAACTGGTAAAAATCCTTGAAATAATCCTTGTCCATATCTTTTCCGTCCATTTTTACCTTGAAGTCATCATCCTTGTCACCTGTCATCTCAAATACCGTGGTCTTTTCCGGTGTCCTTATTTCTATCTTTGAAAGGTCATAAATAAGTGTGCTCGTTATAAGCGGATTTACAATGTCTATTGGTTTGAAGGTTATCCACGGCAGGGCGCTTTCCTCAAACTTAAAGACAATGTTTATGCCGTCAAGCATTCCGTAGTAGCCTTTATCTGTGCCGTCAGTGTAGGCGGAGCCTATTATGAGCTTGTAAGTTTTGTCCTCAAGCTTTGTTGTGACAACCGCAGACGGATTTGTTATACCGGTTTTTTCAAGGTCCGCATCGGTGGGGCGAAGAATATACGCTGATTTTGCTGTAAGCCCGAAAATCCCGCGAACAAGGCTTGATGAATTTTCGGTTTTAAGGCTTGCCTTTATGGGCGAAGTCATGACGTGGGTAGTGTCATATTCTGAGGCGGTCGCGCTTGTTGAAGAAGATGATGAGGACGATGAATTGTTCTTGGAAGTGTCAAGGCTTTCGTCATAAGAAAGCTTTACCGGAAAACCAAGGTCCTTCCTCTCAATGGTAACATCCCCTATATAAGGATAATTGTTATCCGAAACAGCTTCAACAAGGGTAGTGTTTATAAGGTCTTGGGCGCTTTTTAAAAATGCGCTTACCGCTGAGGATGAAACCGAATAAACTTTATTTTCTCCCTTAAAAGAAAAGTACCTTTTTCCGCCGGAGGGAGTTTCGTTTCCAACAAGAAATTCCTTTACAGTCTTTGCGCTGTCCTTGAAAGTTACGCTTACCTCCGCCGCAGGCTTGTCAAGGCCGTACTGCGAAAGCGAGGAGGCGTTTTCCTCAATTACATCCGCCGCTGTAATGGAAGCTGCGGCGCTTGTTATTCCGGATACAGAGTTTGAATTAAGAGGCAAATCCTCATATCCCTTTACGGTCCAACTGGAATCGCCGGAAAGGGTTACGTCGTACTCTCCGCTTTCATTTTTTATATGCACGAGCTGCACATCCGCCTGTTTTTCTTCATAAAGCAGCTTTGAGGTCGTGGAGGATGAGGACGACGAGGAGGAACTGTTTTTCCCCGTTGAATCCGTAACTTTAAGGAGGACTATTCCGCCTATCAAAAACACAAGGACAACCGAACTGATGATGATTGCTTTGATTTTGCTGCTCATCTGTTTCTCCTTCTTGCCCAAATGATTATTCCCGCAATTATGAATGCCAGCGGTATGATGAAAAGAACAACGTTTCTGACAAGCGCCATTTGCGACGCAGTCATGCTGAGTTTTTCCTGTGTAAGGTCCTTTGAAACAATGCTTATGCCAGCGGTCTTTCCTGTCATTTTATTTACAGCATTAAGAATATAATCCCCGTTGTTGAGGTTTGCACTCTTAACAAGGCTGCTGTTAAGGAAGTATCCCGAGCCAAGCACAAGCACGTTGCTGGTGCTCTTTTTATTATCAGCATCATAAACATATTTGCTGCCAAGAGCCATAACATTTATCGCTTCTTTTGGGAGTGAATTCAAATCCGTGCTTTCTGTTGCGTCGTCAGGTATCACATATCCCGTGTCCGCCGTTTTAAGCAGGGATGTTGTTGTGCGCATATTGTTTGACTCAAACAACAATCTTATCGGGCGTGATGCTATTACCATGACAGGAAGGTCCTTATTTTGAAGGTCAGCGGTATAATCCGTATTGTCCGGCTTAATATAAATTCCATACACTCCGCTTGAAACTATGCCAAGATTTTGGTTGTTGGAATCCATAACATAACCAGTATCAACTTGAAGGCCCCATTCTGCCAAGTATGCGTCAAGCTTGGGGGTGGATTTTTGTCCGTATGCGGCAACGTAAAGCAAATTCTTTCCAAGCTTTCCGTCGTTTGAAAGGAAATTGTCTATTTTTGTTATCTGCTCGTCGCTTAAATCGTTAAGCGGGCTGTTGAGCACCAAGAGGCTTGAAGTCTGGTCTATTGTTCCGGTAAGGGCATCAACCTCCTCAACCTCATAGCCGTTTGTCTGCAAAAGGTCTTTAAGCGCACTCAAATCTGCAACGCTTTCTCCGGTAAGGATGGTCGCCTTCATCGGGTTTGCGTCAGTTACGTTCATTATTGCCGATGTCATTGATTTTTCCGCGGTGGAGGTGATTGTGTAGCTTGAAGAATAGTAATCCGTGGAATTATAGCTTATAAGGTCGCCCTGTTCAAGCGCCCTTACCTTATCGCCGCATCTGAGCACCACAAATTTGCTTGAAAGGTCGCCTTTATACAAATTGTTAAGTTCGGACATAACCTGCGGGTTCTTGTCCGGGTCAACATACTTTATCTTGATTTTATCCGAATATTGCGCGTATTTATTGATGATTTCAACTACCTGTTTTGCTTCCTTGCTTGCGGTTGAAAGAGAGCTTTCATTTGCAAGCACTGTCACCTCAACATCCTTATCAAGCTTTTTAAGGTAATCTATGCTCTGCTGGGATATGGAAAATACCCCTCCGGAAGTGAGGTCAAGCTTTACCGGAAAACGTTCAAGCAGCATTGACGCCATAACGTTTGCAAGAACCACTATTGCTATAAACACAATTGTTATGACTGTTGCAAGAGAACCATATTTAAAGCGGCGTTGGTTGAAATATTTGAGCCTTTCCTTTAAAGGACGCTTTTCCTTTTTAGGGGCATCATTTTTGCCGCCTTTTTTTAAAAACTGTATTTTCTTCATGCTTTAATTCTTCCTTTCATTTTTTGGCAGGAGATTATGCCCAGCGCTTTTTCTCAAGCACCCTTACGGTGAGGAAAATGAATATCACCGAAGCGCTGACAAAGAAAATCACGTTCAAAAGGTTGAAAACGCCCGTGGTAAACTCGTAATATTTTGAGTAAAAAGCAAGGCTCGAAATTATCTTTTGCACGGTCGTATTGGTTGCAAGGCTTGAAAGCATATCAATCACATAAAGCAGCATCATGGCAACAAATCCGCCGATTGCGGCAATGACCTGATTTTCAGTAAGGCTTGAAACAAAAAGCCCTACCGCTATGAAAGATGCGCCAAGCAAAAAGGCCCCGATTATGTTGCCGATTATTACCGCCCATGAAACTTCCGCAAAGGCGGCAAGAATTACGGCATAAAACAAAAACGTTACAAGTGAAAGTGCATATACCGCAAGCGCCGCAAAGTATTTGCCAAGCACTATCCCCGAAAGGCTTACCGGAGAAGTAAGAAGGCATTGGTCGGTCTTTTGCTTTTTTTCCTCGCTTAAAAGCCTCATTGTAAGTATCGGAATCAAGAAAATGAATATCATGAACATGCTTGAAAAGACTCCGGACATATCGGCTGTCGCATACGAAAGGCAGTTTATTGTAAAAAACAATCCCGCAAAAACATTGAATACCGCAAAGTAAACATATGCGGTCGGAGAGGTAAAGTAAGCGGTCATTTCACGCCTGAAAATAGCTCCCATCAGTTTGCACCCCCATCATTGCCGTTTGCATCTTTATTTTCTTCCTGCACATTTTCTTCCTTTGCGCTTTCCTCTGCCGGAGAGGGTTCTTCCTTAGGCTTTTGGGATTTTATTTCTATCCCCTCGCCCATTGTGATTTTAAGGAAGATGTCTTCAAGCGTAAGTTCGGTCGATTTAAGTCCAAGAAGCGGCCAGTTCCTTGAAGAAAGCCTCTTGAAAAGCTCCCTTCTTATGTCGGTGCCTTCCATTGCCTCTATTTCATAATCGTAAACGCCGTTTTCACGCTCCATATCCGCAACAACCTTTACGACTCCGTTTATCGTGCGGATGAGCTTTATTACTTCTTCGCGCGGGCCGTCTATGCGCGCTATTATCCTATGGTCGTTGGTTATGTTCCTTGAAAGGTTTTCAGTTGTGTCGTCGGCGGCAATTTTGCCTTTGTTTATAATTACTATCCTGTCGCATACCGCCTGCACCTCCGAAAGGATGTGGGATGAAAGTATTACCGTATGTTTTTCTCCAAGCTTTTTGATAAGGCTTCTTATTTCTATTATCTGCTTGGGGTCAAGGCCTACCGTCGGCTCGTCCAGTATCAATACGGGCGGATTTCCCACCAGAGCCTGCGCAAGCCCGACACGCTGTTTGTATCCCTTTGAAAGGTTCTTGATTATGCGGTTGTAGACGTCCGTTATCTTTACAAGTCCGCATATCTCTTTAAGGTGGGTTTCACGATTCAGCTTGCATTTTTTAAGGTCATAAATAAAATTCAAATATTCCTTAACCGTCATGTCAAGGTAAAGTGGGGGAAGTTCGGGGAGGTAGCCTATCTGCGCCTTTGCCTTGGCGGGATTTTCAAGTATGTCCACGCCGTTTATCAGCGCTTGGCCGGATGTGGAGGAAATATATCCCGTGAGGATGTTCATGGTGGTTGATTTCCCCGCGCCGTTTGGCCCCAAAAAGCCCAGTATTTCCCCTTCCTTTACGGAAAAGGAAATGTTGTCCACAGCTCTTTTTTCGCCATAGTGCTTGGACAGGTTTTTGACCTCAATCATTCTCTAACATTCCTTTCGATTTGCGTAAAATTATAAATAAGACGTCTTGCGTCACGCAAACAATTCACACAGCGTTAATGATAATCCCCAAAAGTGATAAAATTGTGATAAAACAGAGTATTTATTTTGATAAAAGTTCTATCCCTTTGTTAATTCTTTTAATTGATTCTTCTTTTCCCAAAATTGCCGCTATTTCTATTGCTCCGCCCGGAGTCCTTTCTTTTCCCGAAAGCGCAACTCTTACCGGCCAGAGCACATATCCGTTCTTTACGCCAAGTTTTTCAACAACTTCAAAAAGCTTGTTATGGATAGCCTCAACGCTCCAATCGTCAAGCTCCTGCATTGCCGGCAAAACCTCTTTCAATGCGGTGAGTGAAGTCGCTTCGTCCGTTTTCATCTTCTTGTTGCGGTAAAGTTCAGTTGAATATTCCGGCAGCGCGTCTATGAAATCCACCTGTTCGGGAATTTCGGTGAATATTTCAGTCCTTGGCTGCAAAACCTCGGCGATAAGGGCAAGGTTTGCATCCTCCCTTTTTACGCTTTGGCGGATATAGGGCTTTGCATATTCAAGGAACTTATCCGCAGGAAGCCTTCTTATATACTCTGCATTTATTGCCCTCAGCTTTACAGGGTCAAATATTGCAGGGGATTTTGAAAGCCCGCTTATGTCAAATTCCTTTATAAGCTCTTCAAGCGAAAAAATTTCGTTTTCGCCCTTTGGCGCCCAGCCAAGGAGCGCAATGTAGTTGAGCACAGCTTCGGTCAAAAAGCCCTTTTCTATCAAATCCTCAAAGGAAGCATCGCCGTTGCGCTTTGAAAGCTTTTCCTTTGAATTTTTCATTATATGCTCAACATGGATATACACCGGAGGTTCCCAGCCGAAAGCCTCGTAAAGAAGGTTGTATTTCGGCGTTGAGGAAAGGTACTCGTTGCCCCTTACCACATGGGTTATGCCCATGGTATGGTCGTCCACCACGTTTGCAAAATTATAAGTGGGCATGCCGTCGGCCTTTATTAAAATCTGGTCGTCAAGCGTTGAATTTTCAACCGTTATATCCCCGTAAAGCTCGTCGTGGAACGTGGTCGTGCCATCAAGCGGAATTTTTTGCCTTATTACATACGGCACTCCTGCGTCAAGCTTTGCCTTTACTTCTTCGGGAGAAAGGTTTCTGCAATGCCTGTCGTACATGGGAGGAATCCTTGATGCTTCCTGTATCTTGCGCACTTCTTCAAGCCTTTCCTTGTCGCAGAAGCAATAGTAAGCATGGCCTGAATCAATCAGCTTTTGCGCAAACTCGCGGAACATTCCCATCCTTTGCGACTGGATGTACGGCCCGTAAGGACCGCCAACATCCGGACCTTCGTCCCATATAAGGCCGGTCCTTTTAAGCGTGCGGTAAATAAGCTCTACGGCGCCTTCGACGTATCTTGTTTGGTCGGTGTCCTCAATTCTAAGTATAAAATCCCCGCCGTTTTTCTTTGCGATAAGATAAGCATAAAGCGCCGTTCTTAAATTCCCTATATGCATATATCCGGTAGGGCTTGGCGCAAACCTTGTTCTTACTTTTTTTGCATCCATTTGCTCATTTTCCTTTCCGCATTAATTCATTTGCTTTATTTATATCTGAGGCAATTTGGGTGGAAAGGCTTTCAAGCCCGGAAAATTTCTTCTCCGGCCTTATAAATGCCCTTAGGCTGACTCTTGCCGTCTTTCCGTACAAATCGCCAGAAAATCCTATGATGTGCGTTTCCGCAAGAGGGGAAACCTCTCCCCCGACGGTCGGCTTTATCCCTATGTTGGTTATCGAATCCCACGCCTTTCCATCGATTTCCGTCCTTGAAAGGTAAACTCCAAACCGTGGAACAGCTTGTCTTTCTGAAAATCTTTGGTTTATGGTGGGAAAGTTTATTGTCCTGCCAAGCTCGTTTCCATGCACGACCGGAAGCAGAAATTGAAATTCATACCCCAAAAGCGCATTTGCCTTTTCAATTTCCCCATCGCGTATGTATGTCCTTATCCTTGTGGAGGAAACGACCTCGTCCCCCAATTTTACGGGGGGAACCTCAACAACCTCAATCCCCAATGGCTCGCACAGGGATTTAAGCTCGTCCGGCCCGGCTTTGCCGCCAAATCCAAAGCGAAAATCGCTTCCACAGATTGCTGCGGCGGCATTTAATTTTCCTTTTAAGACTTTTTCCGCAAACTCTTTTGCGGAAAAATCCCTTATCACGTTAAAATCAGGAGAATAAACATACCTTACCCCAAGTTTTTCAAGGAATTCAAATTTAAGCTCCCTTGACAGTATCGCGTCGACTCCGCCGTCGCCCTTTGAGGTTACGGTATGCGTTTCAAAAGTAAAAACGGCGGGGGAAATCCCCTTGTCCGAAAAAGCGAGAGCCCTTTTTACAACTTCCCTATGCCCTATGTGCAGGCCGTCAAAAAGTCCAAGCGCAGCCGCCGTTTTTTCCTTTGGAACCAAATTTGTTCCCGTCAAATCAATCATAAAAAGTCCCTTGCCTGTTAAAAGTTTTTTCCATACAAAGCGTGCCTTTTTCAACATCCGGCAGCGCGGTGCCGATAAAAATTCCGTTTGCCCAAACCGTATGCCTTTCGGAAAGGCCGGAAAATGAAAGCCTTGTCAAATCAAGCTTTACCCCGTTAAGGTACATCCTTGTCTGCGCAGGGGAAAGCACGATTTTCGGCAAAGCCTCAAAAAGCCGCTCTACCGGCAAAAGCAAATCCGAAAAGTCCTCTCTGTCAGCAAGTTCTTCAAAGGTGGTGCAGTCATCAAGCGAAAAGCCACAGGCATAAGTCCTTACAAGCGAAGTCATTGTTGCACCGCAGCCAAGTCTTTCGCCTAAATCGTTTATAAGCGTGCGCACATAAGTACCCTTGGAGCAAAATATCCTTGCCCGCCCGGTTGCCTTTTCCTTATCAAAATCCAAAAGCTCAAAGCGGGAAACAGTTATGCGCCGCGCCGGTCTTTCAACCTCTATGCCTTTTCTTGCAAGCTCGTAAAGCCTTTTGCCTCCAACCGAAACGGCTGAATACATGGGCGGAATCTGCTCTGTTTGCCCCTCAAAGGCTTTCATTTCCGCGCTTATCTTTTCCGCCAGAACCCCTGATGCGCTTTTTTGGCTTAAAACCTTTCCCGTAATATCTTGGGTATCGGTTGAAATTCCAAGCACAAAGCCTGCCTCGTAGCCTTTATCCGTATCCGGCATTATGTCGCAGGCCTTTGCCGCCGCTCCCACAAGCACAGGCAGCACACCCGACGCCATTGGGTCAAGTGTGCCTGTATGCCCGATTTTTCGTGTTTTCAAAATCCCACGCAGTTTTGCAACCACATCAAAGGAGGTAAATCCCTCAGGCTTATTCATGCAGAGAATCCCGCAAAGTTCAGTTTTCAAGCGCCTCAACCGCCTTTTCAACCGCGGACACAAGCCTTGCCTTTACTTCATCAAGGCTGCCCTCTACTGTACATCCGGCGGCCCTTATATGTCCGCCGCCGCCGAAAAGGGAGCAAATTTCCGAAACGTTTGCCTTTCCGGATGAGCGCATGGAAACCTTGTAAACCCCATTAGAGCGTTCCTTTAAGGTAATTCCAACCTCAACGCCTTCAAGCTGCATGGTGAGCGATGTTACTCCCTCAAATTCGTTTTCGTCAAGTCCGGACTTGTCCATAATATCCTTTGTTATGCATATCATGGTAATCCTGCCGTCAAGGAAGTATTCCATTCCCGAAATAAGAATCTGTTCCGCCTTAATCCGTGCCATGCTTTTTTCGTCAAACATCTTGCGGTTGATTTTAAAGTGCTCAATCCCAAGCGAAATCAGTTTTCCAGCCGCAAAGTGCGCCTCCGGAGTGGTATTTTCAAATTTGAAGCAGCCTGTGTCCGTTGCAAGCCCTGTATAAAGGCAGGTGGCAATCTTTTTGTCAATTTCCGCACCCATGAACTCAAAAAGCTCAAAAAGCACTTGGCAGGCGGCAGAGGCCTTTGGGTTTAAAAGCGTATTCCTTGCATAAAGCGAATTTGAAATGTGATGGTCTATGCAAAGCTCAATATTTTCCGCATAGGGGGCCGTCTTTTCGCCAAAAAGCGCCTTGTCGGCAATATCTACCGCTACAAAACATTCCGGCTCAAAATCATCGTCGGCATACCATTTGGCAAGAAATTTGAATTTTTCAGGAATCTCATCCGAACAGACAAGATTTGCCCTCTTGCCCATCATCCTAAGGAAATAAACCAGCGCAAAGCCGCTGCCCAGCGTATCCCCATCCGGGCTTTGGTGCGATATTACATATATATTTTGGCTGTTTTTTAATATTTCCGCGGCTTTTTGAAAATCTATCAGCATAAAACTTCCTTTCGCATTAAGGGTTTTCGTCTTCTTTGTTCCCAATGTTAAGGCTTTTCAGGATTTGGTTTATTTCCGCACCGTGCTCTATTGAATCGTCCGGAATGAATTTAAGCTCCGGACACTTTTTAAGGTGCAGCCTGTTGGCTATTTCCTTGCGCATAAGTCCGGATGCGCTTTCAAGCCCACGACAAGCCTCTTTTGCCTGTTCTATTCCGTCAAAGCTTGAAATATAAACCTTGCAGTGCGACATATCTCCGGAAACCTCACATCTAACCACAGTGAGCATTCCCGTGGAAATCCTCGGGTCTTTAAGTTCCCTTACAAGGGATGCAATTTCCCTTTTTATATCCTCCGCAACTCTGCTTTGTTTAAATCCAGCCATAACCGGCACACCTCTCTTGCCTGTAAATTTTTTTATTAAAGGGATTATTCCCTGTATTCCTCCATTATAAACGCTTCAAAAATATCCCCTTCTTTAACATCGGTGAACTTTTCAAGCGTTATTCCGCACTCATAGCCTTCAGCGACTTCCTTTACGTCGTCCTTAAAGCGTTTGAGGCTTGCCATTTTGTCCTCTACAATTACTATTCCGTCCCTTACCACGCGAATCTGGCAGTTCCTTGAAACCTTTCCGCTCAAAACATAGCAACCTGCAACGGTTCCCACGCCGCTGATTTTATAAACCTGTCTTACCTCTATCCTGCCCATCTGAACTTCGCGGAATTTTGGCGCAAGAAGCCCTTTCATAGCGGTGCTTACTTCTTCAATCGCGTCGTAGATTATCCTGTAAAATCTCATGTCAACGCCGTCACGCTGGGCATTTTCTGCGGCAACGGGGTCCGGACGCACGTTAAATCCAACAATAATCGCATTTGAAGCGTTTGCAAGCATAACGTCGCTTTCCGAAACAGCTCCGACGCCGCCGTGGATTACCTTTACCCTTACCTCGTCGTTTGAAAGCTTTTCAAGGGATTGCTTTACGGCCTCGACAGAACCTTGTACGTCAGCTTTTACGATGATGGGAAGCTCCTTCATCTCACCCTGTGCAATCTGGCTGAAAAGATTGTCAAGCGTAACCTTTTGATAGGACTTGAACTGTTCTTCCTTTGCCTTTTGGCGGCGCTGTTCCACAAGCTCTCTTGCAAGGCGTTCGTCCTCAACGGCGTTAAAGGTATCCCCTGCAAGCGGAACATCCGCAAGGCCGGTTATTTCAACAGGAACGGACGGGCCCGCCTCGGTTACGGTCTGTCCCTTGTCGTTCATCATTACCCTTACTCTGCCGACAGTCATTCCCGCAATGATTATGTCCCCCGTATGCAGGGTTCCGTTTTGCACAAGCATGGTTGCAACAGGGCCCCTGCCCTTGTCAAGCCTTGCTTCAATGACGGTGCCCTTTGCAAGTCGGTTCGGATTTGCTTTAAGCTCCTTAACTTCCGCTACAAGAAGTATATTCTCAAGCAATTCGTCTATGCCCTGACCGGTCTTTGCCGAAACGGGAACGCAGATTACATCTCCGCCCCATTCTTCGATTACAAGCCCGTGTTCGGTAAGCTCTTGCTTTACCCTGTCCGGGTTTGCTTCAGGCTTATCCATTTTGTTTATTGCCACAATGATTGAAACGTTTGCCGCCTTGGCGTGGTTTATAGCCTCGACCGTCTGCGGCATTATGCCGTCGTCAGCCGCAACCACAAGCACGGCTATGTCCGTTACCTGCGCTCCCCTTGCGCGCATTGATGTGAACGCTTCGTGTCCGGGAGTATCAAGGAAGGTTATTTCCTTTCCGCCTATACTTACCCTGTAAGCGCCTATGTGCTGGGTTATTCCTCCCGCCTCGGTATCCGTTACGTTGGAATTCCTTATCTTATCCAGCAGGGAAGTCTTTCCGTGGTCAACGTGTCCCATTACCACAACTACCGGGCTTCTTTCAACAAGGTTTTCATCCTTGTCGTCAAAGTCCTCGATAAGTCTTTCCTCTATGGTGACAATTACTTCCTTTTGCACCTTTGCGCCAAGTTCTTCGGCAACAAGTGCGGCAGTGTCAAAATCAACCGTTTGGTTTATACCAGCCATAACGCCAAGGCCCATAAGCTTTTTAATGACCTCGTTCACGTTTACTTTAAGGCGGCTGGCAAGTTCCGACACTACGATTTCATCAGGTATAAGCACTTTAAGCTGCTGCTTTCTTGCGCGTTCAAGCTCAAGTCGGCGCAGTTTTTCCGCTTCGGACTCGTGCTTTGTCGAATATTGCTGTTTATTCTTTTGGGCGGATTTTTGGGTTATCTTTTGCTTTTTGGCATAGTTGTCCTTTCCGCCCTTGGGGTGTTCAAGGTCGAGGTTGGAGTATTTTTCGTTATACTTGTCCAAATCGACATAATTTCCCCTTGTATCAATGGTGCGGATATTTTTTTCCATATTTGCCGAATCCGCAAAGCCTACGTTAAGAGTTGCTTTTATTCCATGCTGGTGGGGCTTTGGAGGCTCCTGTTTCTTTTCAGGCTTTTTAGGCGGCTGCACCTGCTGCTTTGGAGCCTGCTGTGCCTGTGCCGCAGGGGCCTGCTGCTGTTGTTTTTGAGCTTGTTGTGCCTGTGTTGCAGGAATCGGCTGCTGTTTTTGAGCCTGTTGTGTCTGTGCCGCCTGTGCGGGATGTTGCTGCTTTGGAGCTGTTTGCGCCGGCCTTTCGTTTTCCGCTTTTTGATGAGGAACGGCATTTCTTTGCTTTTCCGCCGAAACGGTATTTTGTGCAGGTGTGCTTTGCGCCGCGGCATGGTGTTCCCTTGGCTTTTTGTTTTCGATGTTTTGGTGCGGTTTTCTTTCCTTATGTTCGTGCGTTTCTTTGCTCGGCCTTTCTTCCTTGGATTTTACCGGAGGTGCCTTTTCCTCCTTAGGTTTTTCGGACTTTTCAGCCTTTTCAGCCATTGCTTCCTCTTTTGGTTTTTTTGCGGATGCAAAATACTCGTCAAAGCTTTCCACTTGGTTTTTCTGTGTAAAGCTTTCAAGTATCAGATTTATTTCGTCGGCGTCAAGCGATGCCGACGGCTTTTTTGTTTCTCCAAAAGTCGCCGCAATAAAATCTATAAGTTCTTGGCTTGTAAGTTTTAAGTCCTTGGCTACCTGATTAAGTTTATGTTTTTCATTCATAGGCAATTTAATATCCTCCCAATTAATCCCGAAATGTCCTTATATATAAAGCTTTTTGGCTGTTATGGCCCGGGATTTGTCCCGAAAAGCTCGGAAAGTCTTTCGGCAAAGCCTTCGCCGCAAACGGCAAGCACTCCCGCGCGTTTTCCAAGAAAGCGCTCCACATCATCCATTAAAAGCGTTGTTTTAAATACGGGAACCTTTGCTTTTGAGCAAAAATATTCCGTTTCCTTTAAGGTTTTGGCGGAAACGTCCTCTGTTGCAAGCACGCATCCCGCCTGCCCCGAAAACACGGCGTTTTTTGCCGCATCAAAGCCAAGCTGTGCTTTTCCCGCTTTCCTGCAAAGGGTGAGGAGATTTATTATGTCATTTTTCAAGTTTTGAGAGCTCATCTTCCATCACCTCATAAATTTCGGGGGCTATCTGACAGGAAAAGTCTTTTTCAAACCGCTTTGCTTTCCTTGCCTTTTTAAGGCATTCCAGCGAGCGGCAGACATAAACCCCGCGTCCGGATTTCTTCCCCGTAGGGTCAAGCGATATTTCCCCTTCCGGCGATTTTACAACCCTTATAAGCTCCTTTTTTGGCTTCATTTCGCCGCAGCCCTTGCACATTCTCATAGGAATCTTCTTTTGCTGCATTTTCTCACCGCCCTTTCAGGCATGCCCTATTCGTTTTCCGTTTCTCTTGGCGGATTTTCTTCCAATGCCGCCGCCCCGTTTTCAGGGCTGTTCTCAGGCTTTATGTCAATCTTGTATCCCGTAAGGCGCGCGGCAAGCTTTGCATTCTGTCCCTTATTTCCGATTGCAAGCGAAAGCTGGCTGTTCGGAACTATTACTGTGCAGGACTTTGAGCCGTCATCAGCGGCCTTGACGCTTACAACCTCCGCCGGAGCAAGTGCGCTTGCCACAAATTCCTCAGGATTTTCGCTGTATGGGATTATGTCAATCTTTTCTCCGCAAAGCTCGGCTACAATCTTTGAAATCCTTGAACGCTTGGGCCCTATGCAGGCTCCTACGGCGTCAACGTTCTTATCCTTTGACCAAACGGCAACCTTTGTCCTTGAACCGGCTTCTCTTGATATGGACTTTATTTCCACCGTTCCGTCGTAAACCTCCGGCACTTCAAGTTCAAAAAGTCTTTTTACAAGGTCCTTATGTGTTCTTGAAACTTTCAGCATCGGCTTCTTCTCCGGATTTACTATTCCAACCACATAAACCTTTATAATGTCGCCTTCCTTTAAAACTTCTCCGGGAATTTGCTCGTTCCTAAATAAGTACACCTCGCTTTTGTCAACCATAAGTGTTGCATGGCCGCTTACAGGTTCAATCCTTATCACGGTTGCCGAAACAATTTCATGCTCCTTGCTCTTATAGTTTTCAAGCAGGCTCTTGTTTTCAAATTCCTTTATATCGTGGTGTATGGATTGTTTTGCGGCGCCCGCGGCTACTCTTCCGAATATTGCCGGAGAAACCTTTATTTCACACACTCCGCCCACGCTTGACCTCGGGTCTATCGTCCTTGCCTTGTCTATGTTTATTTCGTTCGGATTTTCAGGCTCACCTTCAACCACAGTTTTTATTACCGCTATATCAAAGGTTTTCGTTTTCGGGTCAATTTCGATATTTATATTGTCGCAGCCCGGGTATTCCTTTTTCATGGCTTTAAGTATGCCCTGTTTTATCTTGTCTATCAAAAATTCCGCAGATATGCCGTTTTTGGATTCAAGTTCTTCTATCGCCTCAAAAAAATCCTCGTTTGCACCTTTCTTAACGTTCATGCTGGTTTTTTCCTCCAATTGTTGGTTGTTATTCAAAAAGTTCGTCTTCAATATCCTCGTCGTCGCAAAGCTTTACAAAAGCCGTATCTTTCAGCAGTATTTCAAATTCTTCCCCATCGGCCGAAAGTGTTATGCTGTCATTATTATAAGCCAAAAGCTTTGCAATAAATTCTTTTACCCCGTTTTGGGCGCGTATTAGCCTTACTCTTACCGGACTTCCTATAAACCTTTCAAAATGTTCCGGACGTTTAAGCTGTCTTGCAAGCCCTACCGAACCGACTTCAAGTATATAGCTCTGCTCTATCGGGTCCGCTTCGTCAAGCATTTTGCTGAGCGGCCTTGAAAACGCCTCGCATATGTCAAGGTCTATTCCTCCTTCGCGGTCTATAAAAACCCTAAGGTACCAGTTTGCGCCCTCCTTTTCAAACACCACATCCCAAATCGAAACGCCAAGTTCCTCTGCAAGGGGCTGGGCAAGCTTTAGTACCTTTTGGATTGTATTTCCTCCCTTGTTTGATGCCAAATCAACACCACGCCTTTCGGTTTTTTATTTCTATTTTTTTATCTATTTAATTTTTTATGTTTTTATTAAAATAATTTTTTCAGGGAGGGGGCTCCGCCCCTTTTAGATGTTAGAAATTAGAGGTTAGAAATTAGAATTTGGTATTTTTACATTGCAGGTCTTTTCTTAATTTGCCAGCGTCTAACATCTAATATCTAACATCTAACCTCTAAAAAAGCCTCTGCCCTGCGGGGCCTTTTATGCGTCTTAATTCGCCTACCCGCCGGCAACGGGCGCTTACGCTTTAAGCGTGCGCCCTGCCAGGCGGCTGACGGCTCTATATTGTCGCTCTGCTTTTCGCCCCAGTGCTCACCACTCCAATTTTACTACGAAAAGCAGAGCTTTATTGCTTGCTTGTCTTAATAGGTCTTTTTAAAAATTTAAATTAGCTATTTTTACATTGCAGGTCTTTTCTTAATTTACAAATATCTAATTTCTAACATCTAATCTCTAACTTCTAAAAACGAAAGACCGGAAAGTTCCGGTCTTTTAGCCAAAGTATTGTGCACATAAAGCATTATATCACAT
>JAJUHO010000156.1 GCA_029267825.1 Oscillospiraceae bacterium | reverse complement strand
TTGCGGCAATCTTTTCGATTTCCTCGGGAGAAAGCTTTTTAAATACGATTATATCGTCTATCCTGTTTAAAAATTCAGGGGAAAAACATTTCTTAAGTTCATCAAGCACTTCCTTTTTGGAGTCGTCATTCTTATTTTCAGAGGCAAAGCCCATGCTTTTCTTTTCAGTTATAAGCCTTGCACCTATATTTGAAGTCAATATCACCACCGTATTTTTAAAATCAATTTTTCTGCCTTGAGAATCGGTAAGCGTGCCATCCTCAAAAATTTGCAACAATATATTATAGATATCAGGATGTGCCTTTTCAATTTCATCAAAAAGCACCACGGAATAAGGTTTTCTGCGTACTTTTTTTGCAAGCTGCCCGCCCTCATCAAAGCCCACATATCCCGGAGGGGAACCGATAAGCTTTGAAACGGAATGTTTTTCCATGTATTCCGACATATCAAGCCTTATAACGGCATTTTCATCATCAAAAAGCGTTTCGGCAAGCGCCTTGCAAAGTTCAGTTTTACCAACTCCGGTAGGCCCCAAAAACAAAAAAGAACCTATCGGGCGTTTAGGGTCTTTAAGTCCAACTCTGCCCCGGCGGATTGCTTTTGCCACTGCGCATACCGCCTCATCCTGACCGATAATCCGGTTATGCAAGGTCTTTTCCAGCCGCAAAAGCCTTTCACCCTCCTGCTCCGTAAGCTTTTTTACAGGAATTCCGGTCCATGAGGAAACAATTTCAGCTACAGCCTCCTCATCAACAATCGGTTTGGCGTTTGATGAAAAGATATTTTCAGCGTCGGCTTTAAGCTTTTTTCTTAAATTATTTTCCTTACCTGCAATTTCTGCCGCCTGTGAAAAATCACAAGAATTTACCGCTTTTGCTTTTTCCTCCAAAAGCCTGTTTAAAGCCTGAGAAAGCTCCTTTAAATTCTGCGGCGGGGCGGAAGCTTTCATTCTTGCCCTTGAAGACGCCTCATCAATAAGGTCAAGCGCTTTATCCGGAAGGAACCGGTCGGCAACGTATCTTATTGAGAGATTTACCGCCGCCTCTATTGCACTGTCGGTTATTATTACATTATGATGCTTTTCATACTTTTCTTTAAGCCCTTTTAAGATGGCAACCGCCCCCTCATAAGGAGGTTCGTTTATCATTATCGGTTGGAAACGTCTTTCAAGCGCCGAATCTTTTTCTATATGCCTACGGTATTCTTCAACTGTGGTTGCGCCTATAACCTGTATCTCCCCCCGCGCAAGCTGCGGCTTTAAGATATTTGCAGCATCTATTGCCCCCTCTGCGGCACCTGCTCCGACTATCGTATGCATTTCATCAATGAAAAGGATTATATTCCCTGCCTTTACAACTTCATCTATGCAATTTTTTATCCTTTCTTCAAAATCCCCCCTATATTTTGCTCCTGCAAGCATAAGCGGCAAATCAAGCGCAAAAAGCCTTTTTCCCTTTATGCTGTCAGGCACATCGCCAGAACATAAAAGCCTTGCTATCCCCTCGGCTATTGCTGTCTTGCCAACGCCGGCCTCGCCTATTAAACATGGATTATTTTTCGTCCTCCTTGTAAGGACTTGGATTACCCTTTCAATTTCAGCTTCTCTTGCTATAACCGGATCGCATTTGTTTTCGGCGGCAAGCTGTGTCAAATCACGGCCGTATTTTTGCAAAGTCGGCGTTTTGATTTCCTTATCTCCTTTCTTTTCCCCCTCCAAAATATTTGCGTTTGTACAGTCGCCGAAAATTTTTGAAATGCTGCCGCCCAAATCCCGTATTATATTTACCGCACAGCAATTTCCCTCCCTCAGCATTGCCATAAGCAAATGCTCGGTCCCCACAAGTTTGCTTCCCATAGAACGAGCCGCTGAAACAGCCGCTTCAAGAATTCTCTTTGCCGTCGGAGTAAGAGCTTCTATCGTAAGCCTTGATAAATCTCCCTTTCCCACAAGGTCAATAACCTTTTCAAGCACGGCTTCTTCCGTAATGCCGTTGCATTTTAAAATAGCCTTTGCCGTGCCGTCGGAAAAAATTCCTAAAAGCAAATGCTCGCTGCCAACGTAAGTATGTCCAAGCTGTTCCGCCTGCGAAAAAGCCTTATTGATTGATATGTTTGCTTTCTTTGTAAAACTGTCAAGATTATACATACCCATTGCCCCCATCATTAAATAGCTTATTGTAATTTTATCCCTTTTATAATGAAATTATTGTCAAAAGCATTTGGCAATATAAATTTTTAAACACAAATTTTATGCCTTTTTTCTGCAAAAAATCTTGCTTTTTTAATACCGTTAAGGTATACTAAAAAATATAAAAATAAAATGCCAAACAAAGGAGTTGTAAAAATATGACCTGGAACGATAATCTTAAAATCGGCGTACCCGCAATTGATACTCAACACAAAATGCTTTGTGACGCAATAGATAACTTCCTTGACGCATGCAAAAGCGGAAAAGGCAGACAGGAAATAGTCAACACAATATCGTTTTTGGAACAATACACAATACGGCATTTTCATGATGAAGAAATTATACATAGACAGCTTGCCCAAGTGGGATATCCAAAAGTTAATGAACACAAGGCAATGCATGACAATTTTATAAAAAAAGTACAGGAGCTTAAAGAAGAAGTTATTCGTGACGGAGCTTCAATAGTAACTGTAGGAAAAATAAATTCCGTAGTCGTTGAATGGCTTTTGAACCATATTAAAAAAGTAGACCAAGAACTTGAAACTTATGTACACAAAAAATAATGCTTGATTTTTGCAATAAAGGAGTTTGATTGCGTGACTTGGAATGAAAATCTTAAAATAGGCATACCTGCAATTGACAAGCAGCATCAAATGCTTTGCGATACTATTGACAATTTCCTTGATGCATGCAAAAGCGGAAAAGGCAGGCAAGAAATAGTAAACATTGTTTCATTTTTAGAACAGTATACGATAAGGCATTTCCATGACGAAGAAATAGTTCAAAAACAATCAGGATATCCTAAATTTGCAGAACATAAAGCTATTCATGATGATTTTATTAAAAAAGTACAAGAGCTTAAAGAAGAAATTATCCGTGACGGCGTTTCAATAGTAACTGTCGGAAAAATAAACTCTGTAGTCGTTGACTGGCTTTTGAACCACATTAAAAAGGAAGACCAGGAACTTGGCAAATATATAAACAAAAAATAATCGCTAAATTTTTTCCCGCCTTTTAAAAACAAAAGGCGGGAAAAATTTTCTGTAACATAAATTCTCCTTTGCCATAAAATGTACTATAAAACGAAAGCAGAACCGGATATCCAAAAGATATCTTCCTGTTTTCCCGTTTTAATACATTTACTAAGGAGTGTTTTTTGATGAACTGTGGATGCAACAATAACTGCTTCGGCGGCGGATGCTGCTGGTGGATTATCATTCTTATCGTATTGTTCTGCTGCTGCGGAGGATTTAACTGCAATAACTACTGCAATCCTTGCAACAACCAGTGCTGCTAATACGGTTTATAAAAATCCCTTGGCAAAAGTCAAGGGATTTTGCCTTTACCGCAAAAAACGTACAAGCTTTATTCAAACCTCAAAGCATCCACCGGCCTCAGGCTTGCCGCCCTATATGCCGGATAAACACCGAAAACAAGCCCTATCAGCATTGAAAACACTATTACCCCTAAAATCATCTTAAAATTCAGGACAATCTTCAACCCAAGCAAAATGCAGCCCACCACAGAACCTGCAATCCCAAACACAACCCCTATTGCAGAGCCTATTAGAGTTATCAGCAAGGCTTCCATTAAAAATTCGGTCATTATATCGGCATTGGTTGCGCCTATGGATTTTTTTATGCCTATTTCACGCGTCCTTTCGTTTACACAGACAAGCATTACTGTCATTATTGAAAGGCCTGAAACCACAAG
>JAJUHO010000175.1 GCA_029267825.1 Oscillospiraceae bacterium | reverse complement strand
TTTTTGACAATATTATTCGACACAAGATATAACATTTTGCGCAAGCTTTCGTCATTGAAAAACATTCCCAATTGCCTCTCTAAAGCCTGCCAGGCTATCAACGCAAAAATAGGTAAACTTCCTTTACGCCCTTTGATTTCAGCTCATTCAGAACGCCCAGCCAAAAATTGTACTTTCGTCATAATTCGCCGTTTCTGTTACGCGGCGTTCCTGCTTTTCATAGCCAAGCTGCGTATCCAGTTCGGCATCCATGACCTCCTGCAAGACATCTTTAAACATCTCTTTGATAGCGTTCATGATTTCAGTTGTACTTTTGAAATTACTTTCCTTGATCAGTTCTCGAATTACCTCTTTTGATATCATCGACATAAAAATTCTTCCTTCCTGACTTTGATTTTATTTCTCTAATTCTTGTCAGCAAGGAAGTCCCTTAATCATTATTTACACAAAATTTTGGGGATTCTCGTTTTAGCTGTTAAATGCATTTACACAGTTTATTTTTTAAAACTATAAGAACAACAAAAAACGAGTGTTCTTATAGCTTTTCAAATACTATAAGAACACTCGACATGGTGCCGCTGACCGGACTTGAACCGGTACGGATTTTACTCCGAGGGATTTTAAGTCCCTTGTGTCTGCCTATTCCACCACAGCGGCCTAACAAAGTATAATTATAATATAAACTGCTCTGTTTGTCAAGAATAAGGTTTTTAAATGAGGTATTTTCCTTTTTGTAATTTATAAAAAATTCCATCACAAAAAGGATAAATACCTCAAACTTTAATTTGACCTAAAGCAAAACGTGTTTTTAAAAATCCGCAGATTTATTCCACAACCCACTCTTTTATTTTTTCAAGGATTTCGGGATTATCGCTATGGATTCTCAATGTAACAGGCTCATCAAGGCTTATGCTGAAAATGCCCATGATTGATTTTGCATCAATTATATTATAATCTTTGATAATTTCACATTCCGCACCAAAAGCGGATATTGCAGCCGAAAATTTTTTTACTTTTTCCACGCTGTTTATCAAAACTTTTGTTTCAATCATAATATCAAACCTTTCTTATTTAATGAATTGCTTCTTATTTTCCACCCTATCACGAATATTCTTGTTAAAATTTATTACGGCATGCTCGTATTCTTTTTCCATCAATGCAGAATTTATCATAAAATCAGCCGTAGCTTTATTGTTTGCAATGGGAATATCATAAACTTGGGCAATACGAAGCAAAGCTTTAACATCCGGGTCATGAGGCTGTGCAGCCAAAGGGTCGGAAAAGAAAACTATGAAATTTATCGTACCCTCAACTATTTTTGCACCAATCTGCTGGTCGCCGCCCAACGGTCCACTGTTGTAGGCTTTTACGGGGAGCCCGGTTTTTTCAGCAATCAGCCTTGCGGTAGTGCCTGTCCCGCATAAAAAATGTTTGCTTAATACATCTCGGTTAGTATCGCACCATTCAATCAATTCTTGTTTTTTTCCGTCATGTGCAATCAATGCTATTGTCTTTTGCTTTGGTATTGTAAATGTTATATATTCATTCATCAACTGCTACCTCTTTTCTTTATAATCACTAATTATTATAGTACATTTTTATACAAATTGCAATGCAAATAATATTTAAAATGACATAATTAAGCTGTATTGAAAAAATTTTTTTAAAATGCTATAATAAAATCCGTTTAATAAAAAGGAACGGTGTTTTTATATGAATAAAAAAATTGATTTTAAAAAGTTTTTGGGAATTTTATTTTGCGCTTTGGCAGTGGTTGTTTTTGCCTTGATACTTATTTTCTCCGCAGATGAAAGAGGACAAAAGAAATTGCTTGACAGCTATTTTCTTTCAGTGCAAAGAAATTCCGAAAAGGAATTTAAAAAGTGTGTTTCTGAAAATTCACAGCTTACCTTTGAAAAAGCCTGCGAAAATATTTTTAATTCCGCAACCCAAAGCGGAGCAATAATAAAATACAAGATAACTTCACGTTCAAAAAAATCAAATGAAATATGGCTGATTGATACTGAAATAACCGCAGGAACTAATGAAAAAAATTATAAAGCAAACCAATCCTTTGAAATTTTTAAAGAAAATGGCTCTTGGAAAATAAAATAGCCTCTGAAACATTTGCCTCCTTTTACATATAATATCTGTGTGGATATTATATAGCCCGAAAATTCGGGCAAAAGGAGGATTTTATGTGCGGAATTGCCGGTTGGGTTGATTTTTGCGAAAATTTATATACCAAAGATAAAATTATGTCAAAAATGTCCGATACCCTGAAAGAAAGAGGTCCGGACGCGGAAGGGGCATTTAAATCCAATGAGGCGTTTTTGGTACATAGGCGCCTGATAGTGGTCGATCCCGAAAACGGCAAGCAGCCGATGGAACGAAGCTCCCCGTACTCAAAATACATCATAGTTTACAACGGGGAACTTTACAACACGGAAAAAATACGAAAAAAACTGCTTGACGCCGGATATTGTTTCAGCGGGCACTCCGATACCGAAGTCCTTCTGCTTTCATACGTTGAATGGGGGGAAAAATGCCTTGATGAACTAAATGGCATTTATGCCTTTGCTGTTTGGAACGACACAGAAAAAACGCTTTTCCTTGCGCGCGACAGGATGGGAGTTAAACCTCTATTCTTCTTTGAATACGAAAACGGCCTTATCTTTGGTTCGCAAATTAAAACAATCCTCGCCCACCCTTATGCAAAGCCTGAAATTGACGAAAACGGCATTGCGGAAATCATGCTGCTTGGTCCGGCAAAAATTCCGGGCAGCGGAGTCTTTAAAGGAATACATGAGCTTGAACAGGGTGAATGTGCTTTCTTTGACAAAAACGGATTAAAAAGAAGAAAATATTGGAGCCTTTCTCCAAAGCCTCACACAGACAATTTGGAGCAAACAATAGAAAAAACCCGCTTTTTGGTTTGCGACAGCATTTCAAGACAACTTGTTTCCGATGTGCCGCTTTGCACTTTCCTCTCCGGAGGGCTGGATTCAAGCATAATAAGCTATGTGGCCGCAAAAGAATACGAAAAAGAAGGCAAAAAGCTCTCCACATACTCCATAGACTACAAAGGAAACGAAATTTATTTTAAGGCAAATTCATTTCAGCCTGATGCAGATGCGCCTTGGGCAAAACTTATGAGCGAATTTATAAATTCAGACCACAAAAACGTGATAATTGATACTCCCGAACTTATTCAAGCCCTTTATGATGCCACAAAGGCAAGGGATTTGCCCGGAATGGCGGATGT
>JAJUHO010000206.1 GCA_029267825.1 Oscillospiraceae bacterium | reverse complement strand
TGGCCTTCCGGTGTTGAAACAGAGATGGAATCTCTTTTCAGTGAAAAAGTAGGAGGACAAGGAACTTCCATAGAAGACATTGTAAAAGGCATGCAGACAAAATTTGAAGAGCTTAATAGTAATTAATTTGCAAAAAATCAGGGGTTATCTTTGTTGATGACCCCTGAATAAAATTATTCTGCTGATTGGAAGTGGTTTCATTGAACAATATAAAAAAAATAAACAAACCAAATGCTCTTGTTTTTCCGGACAAGATGTTTTTGTTTATAATTCCTGCTTTGCTTTTATTTAGTATATTTTGGGTTTTTCCTGTTTTGCAGCTTTTTTACTACAGTGTTACCAATTTTAACGGGATAAACTACAATTATAATTTTGTAGGATTTAAAAATTTTATTACTTTGTTTAAAGAAGGCACAATGCTAAATTCAATTAAAAACACTTTGATTTATGCAGTTATTATTGTGCTTGGGACAAATTTAGTGGGACTCAGCCTTGCAATGGCTTTGAATGTAAAAATTTTTGGAAAATCTCTTTTTAGAACTTGCTGTTATATACCGGCGCTGTTTAGCCCAATAGTGGTAGGCTTTATATGGTCATATGTATATATGCCTGATTCTGGCATGATAGCTTCTTTAATTGATTTAATAGGACTTAATGGGTCTAAATTTAATATAATCGGAAATTATAAAACTGCATTATATGCAATTTCTCTTGTTGATATATGGAAGGGATTTGGAACGACAATGATTATCTATCTGGCTGGGCTTCAAAATGTTGATGAAAGTCTTATTGAAGCTGGTAAAATTGACGGATGTACGGAGTGGCAACTGATAAGAAAAATAAAACTTCCACTTATTTCATCAACTATAACAATAAATGTAATTTTAAATGTTATTTCAGGATTAAAAGCTTTTGACTATGTTTTTATAATGACAAACGGCGGGCCGGGGAAATCCACTAATACTTTGATGTATACGATTTATAAAATTGCATTTACCGATCAAATGATGGGAAAGGCAAGTGCTTTTTCAGTTGTTTCATTTATGGTAATTATACTTATTACAATTGTTATGCTTATATTCATGAATAAAAGAGAGGTTGAGCTGTAATGGAAGGAATTAAACCGCATTATTTTTTAGGATATGGAAAAAAATTAAAAGCTTCAACCGTTTTACTTTATATGGGTTTAATTTTATTTTGCATAATCGTAATATCTCCGCTTGTTATTATAGTTTCAAGTTCGTTTAGAGAGCCTTCAAATATGTCGTCTCCCCTTAATCTTTTTAATCAATTTAGTTTGAAAAGTTATGTTAATGCTTTTAAAAAAATGAATTATCCTGTACTCCTTTTAAACAGCTTGATTACTACGGGTGGATCGGTAGCTATAATAGTTCTTATTGCTTCAATGGAGGCTTATCCTATTTCAAGAATAAAAAGAAAAGTGAGCAAAGGACTCTATTATTTTTTTATTGCTGGTCTTGTAATTCCTGCGCAAATGGTAATAGTTCCAATTGCTCAAATGTTTGGAAAGCTTAATATACCAAACACAAGATTTACGCCGATGATAATGTTTATTACTTGCAGCATGCCATTTTCAACATTTTTATATGCTGGATTTATGAAAAGTGTTCCCATAGAAATAGAGGAATCTGCTTATCTTGATGGTGCCGGACTTTTAACAAGATTTTTTAAAATAGTATTTCCTCTCTTAAAACCTGCTACTATATCTGCGGTAATTACACAAGGACTTTGGATATGGAATGATTATTTCTTTCCAATGGTATTTATTTCAAAATCATCGCAATACAGCTTGCCGGTAGGAATGATACAATTTTTGGGTGATCGTGAAAATCCTGCCCAGTGGAATGTTTTATTTGCTGCATGCATACTTTGCGCGGCGCCACTCATAATTGTCTTTGCAATTTTGCAAAAACAGTTTATAAACGGAATAGCTGCAGGTGCTGTTAAAGGATAAAATATTTTTGGAGGGCAAAATGGACAGAGAATTTTTCAAAAATCCAACTGGGAATCCTGATTATAGCTTATCGGGATTTTGGTTTTGGAATTGATTTCATTGGTGATAACAAAACATCAGAACAACTTGAAATGATGCACAGAATAAAAGCTGACCAGCCTATAACTCATGCAAGATTCGGTCTTATAAATAAATATTTGAGCAAAGTGATTATATATTCATGATGGAGAAAGGCTTTTTGGCGTAGGAGTAACAAGGCATATAAAAAATGGCAAAAGAATATTTAATTTTTACAAAATACAATATGAAGAATAAAGAATTAACAGTATCTGTTCAG
>JAJUHO010000016.1 GCA_029267825.1 Oscillospiraceae bacterium | reverse complement strand
TGATAGAGGAGACACGAATATGGCAGCTAAAAATATTAAAATGTCAGCCGAAGGCTATGCAAAGCTTGAAAAAGAGCTTGAATACCTTGTTACGGTAAAGCGTGCCGAAGTTGCTCAAAAGCTTAAAGAGGCAAGGGCTTTCGGCGACCTTTCGGAAAACGCCGAGTACGACGAGGCAAAAAACGAGCAGGGAATACTTGAAGCAAGAATCCAAGAGCTTGAAGCTACAATTGCAAACGCAATTGTCGTTGACGATTCAAGCATTTCTTCCGATGAGGTGAGCGTTGGTTCCGTTATAAAAATTAAGGATTTGGAGCTTGACGAGGTTGAAACGCTTCAAATTGTCGGTTCGACGGAAGCGGACCCGGATAATGGAAAGATTTCAGATGAATCTCCTATAGGCATGGCTGTTTTAAAGAAAAAAGCAGGGGATATTGTCGAAGTTCAGGCACCTATGGGAATTATAAAAATGCAAATTCTTGAAATTTCAAAATAAATTTTTAAGCAAAGGGTAGTTTAAATTGAGCGAGATGGAAAATTTAACAAACGAAATTGTCAGCGAAGAAATGTCCGAAAAGGAAATGTATGAGCAAAGGCGCATCCGTATGGAAAAGCTTGCCGAGCTCAAAGCAAAGGGAAAAAATCCCTATGAAATAACAAAATACAATGTTACGGCGGTCAGCACAAAGATAATTGAAAATTTTGACGAGTTTGAAAATAAAACCGTTTCCGTTGCGGGAAGAATCATGAACCGCCGCGATATGGGAAAGGCAAATTTCATTGACGTAAGGGATGAGGCCGGAAAAATTCAGGTTTATGTCAGAATGAACGATATAGGTGAAGAGGAATTTGCCGAGTTTAAAAAATGGGATCTTGGCGATATTGTCGGAGTGGAAGGCTTTGTTTTCAAAACCAAAAAGGGCGAGATTTCAATACATGCCCAAAAGATAGTGCTGCTTGCAAAATCGCTTCATGTAATCCCAAACCAGTATACCGGCTTTAAGGATCAGGATATGCGTTATCGCCAAAGGTATCTTGACCTTATTGTAAATCCGAACGTAAGGGAAACTTTTATAAAAAGGACGCAGATAATTAAGGAAATCAGAAATTACCTTGATTCAAAGGGATTTTTGGAAGTTGAAACACCGGTGCTGCACACACTTGAAATAGGTGCGGCAGCAAGGCCTTTTAAGACGCATCACAATACTCTTGATATGGATATGTATTTGAGGATTGAAACCGAGCTTTACTTAAAGAGGCTCATCGTGGGCGGCTTTAATAAGGTTTACGAAGTGGGAAGGATTTTCAGGAACGAGGGTATGTCGGTAAAGCATAATCCCGAGTTCACTTCCATTGAAATGTATCAGGCATTTGCCGATTATCATGATATGATGGACCTTATTGAGGATTTGCACTCAACTCTTGTAAAGAAGATATGCGGCAGTGAAAAGATTATGTACCAGGGCACTGAGATAAATATGGCTTCCCCTTGGGAAAGGCTCACCATGGTTGAGGCTGTTAAGAAATATGCCGGGGTTGATTATAATGATTGGGCCGATGACGCCGCGGCAAGGGAATGCGCCAAAAAGCATGGGCTTGAGGTTCCGGAGGGGGAAAAGGCGACCAAGGGCCATGTGCTGATAGCCTTTTTTGATGAGTATGTTGAGGAAAAACTCATTCAGCCGACAATTATTTATGATTATCCGGTTGAAAATTCTCCGCTTGCAAAGAGAAAGCCTTCAAATCCGGCATTTACGGAAAGGTTTGAGTATTTTATTTATGCAAGGGAGATGGGCAATGCCTTTTCAGAGCTTAACGATCCGATAGACCAGAAGGAGCGCTTTGCAAAGCAGGTTGCCGAAAGACGGGCTCAGGGTGCTAATGCGGAGATAGATGAGGACTTTATAACCGCCCTTGAATACGGCATGGTGCCGACGGGGGGACTTGGGCTTGGGCTTGACCGCCTTGTAATGCTTCTTACCGACAGCGCGTCAATAAGGGATGTTTTGCTGTTCCCGACGATGCGTCCGCTTTAATGATTTTTAAGGGGTAACATAGTGTTGCCCTTTTTTATTTTTAAAAGCAAAGGAGGAATTAAAAATG
Organism: Oscillospiraceae bacterium; assembly: GCA_029267825.1. GTDB lineage: Bacteria > Bacillota > Clostridia > Oscillospirales > Ruminococcaceae > JAIHAL01. The sequence goes on along the minus strand of JAJUHO010000016.1, from coordinate 21,811 downwards.
GATAAAGAAAAAAGCTTTATTGAAAAAATAAAAGAAATTGACGAAAAAGAAAGAGCTCAAGAGGAAGAAGCTGAAAGATTAAGACAGGAGAAGTTAAGGGAGCAGGAAAGGATTGAAAGAGAGGAATATGAAAAAAGGCTGAGGCAGGAGCGCATTGAGCTTATGAAGCTGAAAAGCGGGGTAATTTCAGAGCCTGAGCTTGTTGCGCCGGAGAAAAAGGAAGAAAAAGTTTATACATTTTCCGAAAAGGTATCCAACTTTTTTTACCACAATAAGCTTTATATAATAATTACTACAATTGTTGTAGCTCTTGCGGCATTTTTCATATACGATATTGCCACGGCGGAAAATCCTGATGCAAACGTGCTTATAATATACTCTGATGACCAGCTTGCCTTAAAAACAAGCGAACTGCAAGGTATTTTTGAAAAATATGCAGAGGACCGCAATGGCGACGGAAAAGTCCTTGTTTCGGTGCAGTACACGCCGATAGATGATTCGGCAAGCTCAGACCCTCAGACCTACCAGGCAAATACTACTAAGTTGATAGGCGAAATACAGGCAAATGATTCGCTTATAGTGATAGGCAATACTTCCACATTGGAAAAGATAGGGCTCAAAGAGTATTGCGTTGACTTTTCAGCTATCTATCCAAATAATCCTGCCGCGCAAAAAATTGGGATAGAACTTTCAAAGACAAAGCTTGGCGAAAAGCTTGGACTTTCATCGCCGCTTTCTGATGATGCTTATCTTTGCGTGCAGCAAATTGACGAAAACGCAAAGGAAAAAATAAAGGCAAATCATGAGCACGCCCTTTCAATTGCAGGCAAATTTTTAAAGGAACTTTCTTGACATGTTTCATTTTCATACTTGAAAAAAAGCTCAAATTTGCTATAATATATTTGTTGCTTAAATTTAACAAAATGAAAGGGTATTTATGAAAAAGAGTTTTAATCTAAAAGAAAGCAAAATTGCAAATTGGCTTTATTTAAAAAGAATTTACTTCTTTGCCTTCTTTATTCCGGCCGCGCTTATGTATGCTGTTTATGCGGCGTTTGGATTTTACCCGTTTGGTGATAATTCTGTGCTTGTGCTTGACCTTAACGGCCAGTATGTTTATTATTACGAGGCAATGAGGCAAGCGTTCTGGGGACATGCCAGCATGTTTTATTCGTGGAGCAGGAACCTTGGCGGGGAAATGGTGGGCATTTTTGCTTATTACCTTGCAAGTCCGTTCAGCCTTATTGTAATGCTTCTGCCGGATTCGTTCATACTGGAATCCATACTTATAATGCAGCTTTGCAAGCTTGGCGCAATGGGCGTGACTTTTTCCTTTTACTTAAAAAATTCAAAGCGCATAGGAGATTATACTTCGCTTTTGTTTTCAGTGCTGTATTCCATGATGGCATATGCCATTGTCCAGCTTATGGACCCCATGTGGCTGGATGGGCTTGTATATCTGCCGCTTATTGTTTACGGTGTGGAAAAGCTTATTGATGAAGGCAAGTTTTTAAGGCTTATAATACCTTTGGCATTAATGTTCCTTGCGAATTTTTACATTGGCTGGATGGTGGCCTTTTTTACGGTTATTTATTTTGTTTATTACTTCTTTTTTGCAAAAAAAGAAGAGGGCTTTACGACAAAGGAAGGCATTTTGTGCGCTTTAAGGTTTGGCGTTTCGGCGATAGTTGCCGGAATGTGCGCCGCGGTTTTGCTTATTCCGGTATATTATTCCTTAAAGCTTGGCAAGCTTGACTTTACACATCCGGATTATTCGCTAAGGGCACAGTTCAAGCTGATTGATTTCTTTACAAAGCTTTTGCCTGAAAGCTATGATACGGTAAGGAACGAAGGACTCCCGTTTGTATATTGCGGAGTGCTTACCCTGTTTATGGTGCCGCTTTATTTCCTTAACAAAAATATTGAAACCAGAAGGAAAATAGGCGGCGGAGTGCTTTTGTCCGCAGTCCTTTTAAGCATGTACATGAGCACGATAGACCTTGCTTGGCATGGATTTCAAGTTCCGAACTGGCTGCCGTACCGTTATTCGTTTGTCTTTTCATTTGTAATGCTTGTGCTTGCCGCAGAAGCATTTGAGAGAATAGAGGGTGTTTCGCTCAAAAACATAGCCGCTGTGTTTGGCATATTGGTGGTTTATGTGATTTATGCCGATTCAAAGGATTATAAGCATCTTACCACAGAAAAGGCAATATGGTTTTCGCTTGCCTGCATAATTGGCTTTGGATTATTGCTTTGCTACTACAAAAAGAATTCAAGCATAAAAAATATGCCGCTTGTAATGCTTGTGCTTGTTATAGGAGAGCTTTTTGGCAGTTCCCTCCAAACGCTTTATGACATAGACGATGATGTTGTTTATAGCAAACATTCCTCTTATGGCAATTACATCGCCAAGGGCAGAGAGGTTATGAATAAGCTTGAAGAAATTGACGGAAGCTTTTATCGCACTGAAAAGACATTTTATCGTACGGTGAACGATCCTCTTGCAATCGGAATGAAGGGTGTATCCCATTCTTCCTCGACACTTAATGCCGGCCCGATAAAATTGCTTTACAATTTAGGCTTTGCTTCCGGCGGGCATTATATTAAGTATAAAGGCGATACCCTTGTTACCGATGCTCTTTTTGGGATAAAATACATTATGACCAAAGATAAAAAGGTTTATTATGACAACAGCGTGCTTGTTGATGATGATATAACCGTTTACCAAAATCCAAATGCGCTTTCTGTGGGATATATGGTTGGAGAAGGCGTGAAAGACCTTGAAATTGAGAACGGGAACCCATTTGTAAACCAAAACAAGCTTTTAAGCGCAATGCTTTCTGAGGAATATGTTGAATATTTCAAACAAATCACCGATGTTCAGGTAAATACCAACAACCTTTCTGAAAGCGTTTCGGGAATGGATACCCGTTATGCAAAGACAAATTCAGGACAGGACGCCAGTCTTGAATTTCAAATGCAAGCTCCTGCGGATGCGCTTGTGTATATGTTCCTGCCATCGACTTATTATGTCGGACACGAGCTTAGCATATGGGTAAACCAGCAGTACCTTGACCCTTATTATGAAACCGAAAATTACTGCATAAAAACGCTTGGAAGATTTTCTTCCGGAGATGACATTTCGGTAGTAGCTTCGCTCAACAAGGACGATGTGTACATGAAAGACCATTGGTTCTATTACCTTGACGAGGACCTTTTTGATGCTGCAATTGCTAATTTGAAGCAAAATCAGCTTGACGTTACTGATTATTCCGATACTTATATTAAAGGTACGGTCAAGGCGGAAAACGGACAAATGCTTTTGACTACAATCCCATATGAGCCGGGCTGGACGGTAAAGGTTGACGGCCAAAAGGTGGATTATGTCAAGGCAGCAGGAGCGCTCATAGGTATTGAGCTTTCGCCGGGCGAGCATACTATTGAAATGAGCTTTTTCCCGTATGGACTTTTGTCAGGAATTATAATCAGCGCTGCGGGAATTCTGCTTGTGATAGTAATTGCAATCTATGAAAGAAGGACAAGGAAAGTTTTGCTTTATAGGTTGTATGATTAAAAAAACCCCCCACGCTTTTTGCGTGGGGGGTTGCATTATTTAACTTCCATTGTCCATCCGAATTCATCGGGAAGTTTTCCGTATTGAATTCCGGTAAGGGTATCATAAAGCTTTTGTGAAATCTCTCCGATTTTATTGTTGTTTATTTCCATAACCATGTCATTCCATTTAAGATGTCCTACCGGTGAGATTACCGCTGCGGTTCCGGTTCCGAAAATTTCTTTTAAGGAGCCGTTTTTGTAAGCTTCGGCAATTTCGTCTATTGAAATTTTTCTTTCTGAAACTTTAAGTCCCCATGAGCGGCAAAGCTGTATTGCCGACCTTCTTGTAATTCCGTCAAGGATTGAGCCTTGCAGTTCGGGAGTTACAACCTCATCGCCGATTACAAAGAAGATGTTCATTGAGCCTACTTCTTCAATGTACTTCTTTTCAACGCCGTCAAGCCAGAGCACCTGTGCGTAATTTTCCTTGTGCGCTTCATGCTGACCTATGAGCGAGGAGGCATAGTTGCCACCGGTTTTGGCAAATCCCATTCCGCCCTTTACCGCTCTTACATATTTGGATTCAACACGGATTCCAACCGGATTAAGTCCTGTTGAATAGTAAGCTCCGGACGGGGAGAGTATGATTATGAACATGTACTTGTCGCCCGGCCTTACGCCAAGATACGGGTCGCACGCAAAAATAAACGGCCTGATGTAAAGTGATGCGCCTTCCGTATGCGGAACCCAGTCCTTTTCTATTTCAATAAGCTTGACAAGGCATTGAAGGGCAAATTCCTCATCAATCGGCGGAATGACAAGCCTTTCGTTTGAAATGTTCATTCTCTTGAAATTATCCCAAGGGCGGAAAAGCTGGATTTTTCCCGATGGTGTGCGGTAAGCTTTAAGCCCTTCGAAAATTTCCTGACCGTAATGCAAAACCATTGCGGCGGGGTCAAGCTGGATTGGCCCATGCGGCACTATTCGCGGATTGTGCCAGCCTTTTCCGGTTTCATAATCCATTATGAACATGTGGTCAGTAAACACATGCCCAAAACCAAGCTTTGTTTCGTCCGTTGGCTTAGGTTTTGGATTTTTTGTAAGTTCGATTTTAAGTTCCGGCATAAAACTTCCTTCTTTCAAAAAATACTTTTTTAATTATATCAATTTTTGTATCTTTTTTCAAGAACAAAATAATAAATTTGTTGCATTTTATGGGATTTTTTGCTATAATTTGTTTGAAAAAACTTAAAGGGGATGTTTCTTTGAAAATTCTGCACACCTCAGACCTGCATTTGGGAATATCTTTCTTTGACAGAAGCCTTATTGAATATCAAAAACTTTTGCCGGAGATTATAGGCAAAGCGACTTCGGAAAGCGGAGCGGATGTTGTGATAATTTCCGGAGATGTGTTTGACAGCACTCTTTCAAGTACGGAGGCAATTTCGGTTTACAATGGCATTGTTTCAAAGCTTTGCGTTGAGCTTAAAAAGAAAACAATAATTTGTGCTGGGAACCATGACGGGGCCGCAAGGCTTTCCGCCTGCCGCGATGTGTTGGCAGCCGGAGGACTTTATGTTTACGGCAGGCTTGAGATTCCGGTAAAGCCTATTGAAATTGAGGATTGCAATTTTTATGTCTTGCCGTTTTTCAATGCCGATGAGGCAAGAAGATTTTTCCCGCAGACGGAGATAAAGGATTCCTTTGACGCAATGAAAGCAGTTGTGGAAAGCATAAGGGAAACTTTTAATGATGGAAAGAAAAACATACTTATAGCGCATTGTGCTGTAATCGGAGGGGAAATTTCCGAAAGTGACAGAGCCATGCAAATGGGCGGCGCGGCAGTTATCCCGTCGGAGGTTTTTAAGGGATTTGACTACATTGCGCTTGGACATTTGCATAAGCCACAAACAATTGGTGGCAATGTACGGTACAGCGGAACGCCTTTTAAATATTCTTTTGGCGAAAAAAAGCATGTTAAAAGCTTTTCAGTTTTTGATTCGGATACGGGTGAAATTTCAGAAATTTTTATAAATCAGCCTTATGACGTCGAAGAAATTGAGGATACATATGAAAATCTTCTTGCGGGGGAAAGAAAAAATGAGAATGTTTTCCTTAAAATAAAAATTTCCGATAGATTTTTGGGCGGAGAAATTTATTCTATTTTAAGAGAACATTACCCAATGGCGGTAAAAATTGAGGGGCAGGAGTTTAAGAATGAAGAGGCCTCTATTTCCATGGACGAGGCGCAAAGCCTTTCTCCCCTTGAGCTTGCAAAGATATTCTACAAGGACCAAACGGGACTTGATTTTCCCGAAGAGGGCATAAAGTGGTTTGATGAGGCGGTTTCGGAATTGCTTAAAGGAGGAGAGAAGCAATGATTCCCCAAAAATTAAGGTTTAAGGCTTTTGAGAGTTATGTTGACGAGCAGATGATAGATTTTGAAAAATTTGCTTCTGGGTCCCTTTTTCTTATACATGGGGAAACAGGCGCGGGGAAAACGGCAATACTTGATGCGGTCACATATGCCCTTTACGGCGAAACCAGCGGCGGAGGCAGGGAAGAGGTGCGCTCACTGCACGAGGCGGCAAGAGGGATTGCGACCGAGGTGGAATTTATTTTCGAGCTTAATGGGAAAAGATATAAATTTTTTCGCGCAATAAAACCAAGTTCAAGAAAAAGCGAAAATTTAATTTACGAACAAAACGCTTTTTATTACAACGGCGAGGATTTTATCCCGTTTGAAGCAAATCCAACCAAAAAAAGGGTCGCTGAAAAGGCAAAAGAAATCCTTGGCCTTACTTTGGAGCAGTTTAGACAGATAATAATCCTTCCACAAGGGCAGTTTGAGAAATTCTTAACCTCAGACAGCTCTGAAAAAGAAAGCGTGCTTTCAACAATTTTTGATGCTGGGAAGTATACAAAAATTTCCGAGGCCCTTTACGAAAAAGCAAAGCAGGAAAATGATGAACTTAAAATCGAAAAGCAAAGGATTGATGACCTTTATTTGCAGGAGGGCTTTAACAGCATTGATGAGCTTTTGGCGGAGAAAGAAAGGCTTTCGGTTGAGATTTTGAATTTAAAAGAAGAAAAAGAAGCCATTTCAAAGGAAGAACAGTTAAAAGCAAAGGAACTTGAAAGCGCAAGGGAAATTTTTTCGCTTTTTAGTGAAAAAGAAAGCAAGCAAAGTGAGTATATCTCCATTTTGGCAAAGAGCGCGGAAGTATCGGTAAAAGAAAAGCAGGTGGAAAGGGCAAGGGCAGCGCTTGGACTTTCTGGAGCTTATGAGAATTTCTCTTCGGCCAAAAAAGCTTTGGAGCAAAGGAAAACCTTTTTAAATGCGGTTTTAGGAGAAATAAATGTTTTAAATTCATCTTTAAAATCTGCGGAAGAAGAATACAATGTACTTGTTGGGAAAGAATCTGAAATAAAGGCTTTTGAGGAAAGACTTGTCATTTTAAACGACAGACTGCCGGCTTATGATAAGATTTTTGAGGCAAAAAATTTATTTGAGCTTGCCCAAAATGAATATGAAAATGAAAATAAAAATCGTGAAACGGCAAGAAGCAATAAGATTAAAGGCGAAGAATGGGAGAAAAAACATTTTGAGGAGAAACAAAAGCTTTTTGATAATTATGTAAAAAACATCCCTGAGCTTTCGGATAAGAAAAACAGACTTTTGACGCTTTCGCAAAAAGTAGACGAAATAAAAAAGAAGGAAAAATTGCTTTCTTTACAACAATCGAAAGCCGATTCGTTGCAAAACAATGCGGACTCGCTTGGCGAGGAGGTAAAAGAAAAAAAAGCGATTTTAAATAAAGCATTTAAAAATTATTCTGCGGTAATAGCGGCATCTTTGAAAGAAGGCGAGCCTTGTCCGGTTTGCGGCAGCAGGGAGCATCCAAATCCATGCATTGTTGAAAAAAGCCTTGAAGTCAATCTTTTTGAATTAGAAAATGAGATTGACAAATTACAAAACCAAGAGATGTCGGTTCAAAATGAATTAAGCGCTCTGCTTTCAAACATTAAGGGCTTAAATGAGGAAATATCTGAGCTTAAAAAAGAAATGCCCGAGGGTGGATTTGACCGTTCGGAGCTTGAAAAGGCTAAAAATGAACTTGCAAAGGCAATAGAAGCATCGAAAAAAATTCAAGAAATGGACGACCTTTTTTCAGAGTATGAAAAAAGAAAGCAGGAAAATCTTGAAAACCTTGAAAAGCTTGAAAAAAGCTGCGCCGAAAAACAGCAGGAATATTTTTCAAAAAAGGCGGAATATGAAAAATTGCAATCTTCGCTTCTGCCGGAATATCCCGACAAAAAATCGCTTGAAGATGGAATTGACACGTTGTCAATGAAGGTAAAGCTTTATCGTGGAAATTTGGAAAAAGCTAATGAAAAATTAAATGCGGCAAAACAAAATCTTGCCGCGGCCATGGCAAAAAAAGAGCAGGCGGAAAATGAGCTTGAAAACGCAAAAGCGGTTTTTGAAAAAACATATGAAAGCTTTAACTTTGAACTTAAAAACAAAGGCTTTGCAAATGAGGAGGATTTTATTAAAAGCCGCTTGGATGAGGATGGAATTTCAAAGCTTGAAAAAGAAATAAATGATTACAAAAACCAAAAATATGCGCTTGAAACAAGGATAAAAGAACTTGAAACACTGCTTTTGGGCAAAGAAAAGCCTGACATATCCAAAATTGAAACACAGCTTGGGGAAATCAAGGAAAAACTTAATGGGGTTTTGCAAAAAATTGTGGTGGATGAGGAAAAAGAGAAAAGTCTTTTGCAAAAAGAAAAGGAGTACACAAAACGGAAAGAAAAGTATTTGCTTAAATATGAGGAGGTTTCAAGGCGGCGTGAGTTTGCCGAACTTTTCAGGGGAGCTAAAGGGATTTCCTTTACAAGATATGTTCTTGGAGTCATGCTTTCGGTAGTGACCGACGAGGCCAACAGATTGCTTTTGGATGTCCACGGCGGAAGGTTCAGACTTTACCGTAAAGCGGATGAAAGCGGGAAGGGCAAAAAAACCGGACTTGAACTTGAAGTGCAAAATGCCGCTTCTGTGGCACGATATGGGGTTAAGAATTTATCCGGCGGAGAAAAATTTCTTATTTCGCTTTCGCTTTCAATGGCGCTTTCGTATGTGGTGCAAAAGCAGAGCGGGGGAGTGCGGCTTGATAGCATGTTCATAGACGAGGGCTTTGGTTCGCTTGATAAGGCATCGCTTTACGAGGCAATGGGAGTTTTGTCAAAAATAAAGACCGGCAAGAATTTTATAGGCATAATATCCCATGTTTCCGAGCTTAAAGAAACTATTCCAAATAAAATAGAGGTAAGCAAGGATTTAAATGGCAGCCATCTTAAAATAATTGTGTAAAAGTCATTATTCCTCGGATTTTTGAATAAGATTTATGGACAAATCAAAAATCCGGGGGATTTTTATGCTTGAAATTCTTGATAAGGAATATGTTCAAAACAAGACGCCAAAGGGTCTTTCGTCAGAAGAAGCCGAAAGGCGGCTGAAAGCCTTTGGGCCAAATGAAATTTCCGCGGGGAAAAAAAGCAGCGCCGCAAAAATTTTTGCAGGGCAGTTTAAAGACATAATGGTAGTGATTTTGCTCATAGCAACTGTGATTTCAGTTTTTTTGGGCGAAATTTACGACGCGGTGACGATAATTTTAATCGTGCTGATAAATGCGGTTTTGGGATTTGTGCAGGAATACCGTACCGAAAGAACCCTTGAAGAGCTTTCAAAAATGACGGCTCCCGTGGCACGCTGTTACAGGGATGGCAAACTTTCGGTAATTCCTGCGTCGCAAGTGGTAAAAGGGGACGTAATAGAGCTTGAAGCCGGCGACAGGGTGCCGGCTGATGCGGCAATAATACATTGCAAGGGACTTTTTGCAAACGAAGCCGTACTTACCGGCGAGGCAATTCCGGTTGAAAAAAATCCTTGCTTTTCCGACGGTGAAATAAACCGCCCCGGCAGGAGCGACCTTGTTTATTCGGGAACCGTAATAACAAAGGGCAATGCGTCGGCAAAAGTTATAGCAACGGGCAAAGAAAGCCAAATGGGAAAAATTTCAGGCATGCTGTCTGAAATTGAACGTGAGCTTACGCCATTGCAAAAAAGACTTGGCGAGCTTGGCAAAGTAATTGCAATCATATGCCTTGCAGTTTGTGCGGTGGTTTTTGCGGCGGGAGTTTTAAGGGGAGAAGATGTCTTTCAAATGCTCCTTACCGGAATTTCAATTGCCATTGCCGCAATACCGGAGGGCCTTCCCGCAACCGTCACAATAGCTCTTGCTCTTGCGGTCAGGAGGATGCTTGCCCAAAATGCGCTTGTGCACAGGCTGAATTCGGTTGAAACGCTTGGATGTGCTTCCGTTATATGCTCCGATAAAACAGGAACCATAACCGAAAACAAAATGACGGTGACCAAAATATATGCCGGCTTTAAGGAGTACGACGTGCTTGGTTCCGGGCATAAAATATCCGGTGAAATAAGGTTTGCCGGAGGCAGGATAAATCCTCTGCAAAGCCCTTCGCTGGAAGAACTTTTGCTTTCGGCAGTGCTTTGTGAAAATGCCTCCATTTCATCTCCCACTGAAATTTCAGCCAGAGATAGGGGCAGGCTTGAAGTTCCCGGAGAATGGAGCGTCATGGGCGACCCCACTGAAACAGCGCTGCTTATTGCCGCGGCCAAGGCGGGATTTACGGCAAAAGGCCTTGAATACGACTTTAAAAGGCTGGATGAAATACCGTTTGACAGCGAAACAAGATGCATGACGGTTTTAGTTTTGTCCAAAACGGTAGAAAAGATTGCCTTTTCAAAGGGCGCTTTGGATGTTATAATCAACAAATGCGGGTATGTCCAGACTGATGCGGGGATTATTCCCCTGACATTTAAGGCAAAAAAAGAAATACTTGAAAAATGCGATGAGCTTTCTGATATGGCGTTAAGGGTGATTGCATTTGCCAAAAAAAGTATTTCCGGTGATGTGGATTTTGACCGCGGAATGGTTTTTCTTGGTCTTATGGGAATGCTTGACCCGCCGCGTCCCGAGGCGAAAAGGGCCATTAAAATATGTTCCAAAGCGCATATAAAAACGGTTATGATTACAGGGGACCATAAAAATACCGCCGTAGCCGTTGCAAGGCAGGCGGGGATTTTAAAGGGAGAGGCGGAAGGCAAAGTTATGACCGGCGATGAGCTTTCAAAGCTGACCGATTCAGAGCTTGAAGCCTGCATAGAAAACATAAGGGTATTTGCAAGAGTAAGTCCTTCCGACAAGCTGAAAATAGTAAAAGCATTTAAAAAGCGTGGGAATGTTGTTGCAATGACCGGCGACGGGGTAAACGATGCTCCCGCAGTAAAAGAGGCAAGCATAGGGGTTTCAATGGGCATTTCAGGTACGGATGTTACAAAGCAGGCATCCGACATAATCCTTCTGGATGATAATTTTGCAACCCTTGTAAGCGCTGTCGAGCAGGGCAGGACAATTTATTCCAACATAAGGAAGTTTGTAAGGTATCTCCTTTCCTGCAACATTGGAGAAGTACTTACCATGTTTGGCGGAATTTTAATGGGAATGCCGCTTGTATTGCTACCTACTCAGATTTTGCTGGTTAACCTTGTGACGGATGGGTTGCCGGCAATAGCTCTTGGCGCTGAACCTGTGGAAAAAAGCATAATGGAAAAAAAGCCGCGTTTGCCTGATGAAAACTTTTTTTCCGATGGGCTTATGGCAAAAATTATTTTTAGGGGGATTATGATAGGACTTTGCACTTTGGGAAGTTTTGTTGCCCTGTTAAACCTTGGCGGAAGTCTTGCCTATGCAAGGACCGGAGCATTGCTGACACTTGTGCTTTCGCAGCTTATCCATGTGTTTGAATGCAAGAGTGAGGAAAAGAATATATTTACGGTGCCTTATTTTAACAATTTCAAATTGATTTTGGCGGTTGCGGCATCGCTTTTGGCCTTAATTTCGGCAATATATTTTCCTCCGTTTCAGCTTGTATTTTCGACTGTTTCGTTAAACCGCCCACAGTTTCTTGCCGCTCTGGCATTTTCAGTTGCAGTGCCGATATTGAGTTCGTTTTTTTCAATGTTTACATTTAAGCATAAATTAAAAATAAAGAAATAGTTTTTAACTGTTGAAATAAAACATTGTTTTTTCAAATTTTTATAAAAATGCCCTTGTTTTTTTATAGATATGTGGTAAAATAAATATTGCAAAGCTTTAGGTTTGCGAAAATTTTAGGAGGTGTCTTTTATGGCATATAAAATTACCGATGAATGTATTTCGTGCGGAGCTTGTGAGGCTGAATGCCCTGTAAACGCAATTTCACAAGGCGACAGCAAATATGTTATTGATGCCGGAACCTGCATTGATTGCGGTGCTTGCGCAGGTGTTTGCCCTGTTGACGCTCCCAAGCCGGAATAAAATAAAAAAGTCCTTTGCGGAGGATTCCGCAAGGGATTTTTTATTGCCCAAAGTGTTAATAAATAAAGGCTATGTTAAAGAATAGTGATGATAATATGCTGTTTTTTAAGGGAACTTGTTAAAAGTTCCCTTAAAAAACATTTTAATAAGATTACATAATAATTTTTTCATACCTATATTCGTTTAATTTTCTACCTATAGTTATTTCCTTAATTGCCCCATCATGTTTAAAGCCTATTTTTTCGTAGAATTTTCTTGCATTTATGTTTTCTTCAAGTACCCATAAGGTAACTTTATTATAATGCCTTTTCTTTAATTCATTTAACCCCCAATTGATTAGTTCAGAACCTATTCCTGTTCTCCAGTATTCTGGCAACAAATATATTCCCCATATTTCCCCGTACATATCAGATTTATCTGTATCTCTACATTTCCCTATGCATATAAGCCCAACTGCTTTATTATCTTTAAATACAATTGCATCTTCTTCCCATCCGTCTGTTAGTGCCTTTTCAAAGTATTTCTGTCTTTTTTCAACAGTAATGTTTTCTAATATTTCATCTGGAACTATCCCTTTATATGCTACTTTCCATGACCTTGAATGTATTTCCCCCAAAGTTTTAGCATCGTTTATATCAGCATATCTAATTTCAAACATAGTATCCCCCCATCAATTCACCATATATTATTATTGTCATTTATTTGATTATACAGGATATAAGCATATGTTTTCAAATATTTTACATATGTTATACATAGATTGCTTCTCTAACCCTAAAATCCTTTAATTTTGTATCAATATGAGATGTATGGGATTGAACCAACAGGTTTTTGCTCTTTACAGTATCTTTCTCGGTATTGAAGATTTCAAGCCATTTAAACCAATACATATAATTAGCGAGGTATTTGGTGGCAACACCATTAAACCTGTCCATCCACTTCTTTAGTTTACTGTGGAAAGCATTGATATGCTGTATATGGTATATTCCTTCCTTATGCTTACCACGCTTGATTTGTTGGAGTTCAATACCTAAACTTTCTGCGAACTTAATATAACTCTTATGTGAGTCTGTACAAAGGATGGCTTCATCCTCAATCCTCCCACTAAAGAGCCTTTCTAAATCTGTATGCTTCATTCTTCCTTTACATATAAGTTCAGTAATAAGATTTCCTGTTCTATCCATAGCACAAAGAACACAGACCTGTTCCTTGGATATACCCCTTTTTCTCTTTTCAGTCTTACTGCTAAAACTTCCCTTAACGCCTCTCTTATGGGCTTTTCGTGGCATAGTAAAAGTAGTATTTTTCTTATGGTTGCCTTTAAAAGACTCCCTAAAGAAAGCCTCATCAACTTCTATAACGCCACCTACACTTCCGATACTCATAAAAGCTCTAATTGCGTCTAATATTTTATGCCTCCAATAGAATACCGTTGGCATAGTAAGACCTCCATAATCATTTGTATAGTATTATTATAACCAACTTTACAGGTTGTAGTCAATTTTCAACATAGTTCTTAAACAGAGCCTAAATAAAAAATCGGCACGGATTTTAAAGCCGTGCCGGGATTTTTTAGTCTTGTTTCATTTTTGCAAAGCAATCGCTGCAATATACAGGACGGTCTTCGCGGGGTCTGAAAGGAACCTTTGCTTCCTTGCCGCAAGAAGCGCAAGTTGCAGTAAACATTTCTCTTTCGCTCTTTGAAGAAGTCTTTCTTGCATCGCGGCAGGATTTACATCTCTGGGGTTCGTTTACGAAGCCCTTTTCAGCGTAAAATTCCTGTTCGCCGGCTGTGAAAACAAATTCTGAGCCGCATTCTTTGCATACTAATGTTTTGTCTTGATACATGTGATTTCCCTCGCTTATTGAAATTTGGACCTGAGGACGGATTCGCACCGACACCTTTGATAAACAACGCTCTTTATTAAGCTACTTGGTCATATAAAAACAGCAAAGCTGTTTTAATTTGAAAAATAGTCTGCTCTCCAAACCGATTTTAGCTTTCGTCTGACACGTTGCAGTGCGTTGTCCACGGTCTTGGGGGAAACGTTAAGCCTTTGCGCCATTTGGCTATAAGTGCAGCCTTTAAGAAACAAACTGAAAACCTGCCATTCTTTTTCCGATAGAAGAGAACTTATTTTTTTTTCAAGCCGGCTTGCTTTTTCCTTTTCAATTAAAATGCTTTCGGGCGTTGGAGCAAGGTCTTCCAATTCCTCCTCCTCAACATCCTCAACCGGAATGGCATTTTTATTGTTTTTTGCAAGGGCGCTTGTCATTCTGTTGGCAATGCAGACGCCGGCATAGGTTGAAAATTTTGCACCGCTTTCGCTTTTATAAGTTCTTATGGCGTTTAAAAGAGCCAAAAAACCTTCTTGCATCAAATCCTCGACGTCAAGAGAATAATTTGCCAAAAGGGATGCTTTTGAACGAATAAAGCGGAGATAACGAGAAATCAATACAGAAACAGCCTTTTCGTTATCTTTGCAAAGAGGAACGAGTTCTTCGTCACTCATGTCATGCAAATTGGCGGGGGCATTTAAATTTTGCAGCATAATCCATCCACCACTCATCAACACCATATGCCATGTATTTATGATACCATATTAACAATGGAATTGTCAAGGTTTTTTTACAAATCAATAAAAATACATATAAAAATTGTTGGTTTAGACAAATTGCGCAGAATGCTTCTGTCTTTTTGCACAAAAATTCGTCGAATTTTGGGCTATCTTGTAACATTTTTATAGGTTTCCGGCTTTAAGGTTCTTATAGTTGCGATAACTGATTTTATCGGTTCATCAATTTTAAGAAATGCGCATACCAAAAGCGGATGAACATGCAAAACAAAGGCTGAAATTGCTCCAAGAGGGATTGCAACAAGCCAAAGCGATATAAGTTCGAGCCTTAAAGCAAATTTGGTATCTCCGGCACCTCTTAAAACTCCGACTATTGATGTTGACGAAACCGAAACAAAGAAAACGACTACGGAGGTTATGGCCAGCAAATTTTCGGCAAGAATTCTTGTTTCGTCACTGAGGTTATAAATCCCTGTAAACAGCTTCCTTGAAAGGAAGATGAAAATTCCGGCCCCGAGCCCTAAAATCATGCTCCATATCATAAGTGTGAAGGAAGCGTTTCTTGCCCCGTCCATATCGCCTTCGCCGATTTTTTTGCCTACCACGACGCAGGTTGCGTTTGCAACGCCGAAAATTCCTATCGTGGCAAGCTGGTTAAGCACGCCTGAAATTGAATTTGCAGAAACGATTTCGGTTGAAAGCTTACCCAGAATAGCCGCCTGAACCGAAATTCCAAATCCCCATGCAAATTCGTTGCAAAGTACGGGCAGACTGTAACGTATATAATCTTTAAAGAGATTTTTATCCCTTATGAATATATATTTTATTCTGAACATCAGCTTTTTGTCAATGAAAAATGTAAAAAATGCAACTATTAAAAATTCAATTATTCTTGCGATAAAGGTTGCAAGGGCGGCGCCCCTTATACCCATTTGCGGTGCCCCAAATTTGCCGAAAATAAGAGTATAGTCAAGCAGGACGTTGGCGGCAAAGGAAGCGCAGCTTGCCACAAGGGAAACTTTAACTATTTCCACACTTCTTATTATTATTGTAAAGGCACTTGTTATACCAAAGAAAAAATATCCCCAGCCAACGATTTGAAGGTATTTTACCGCCTCATCTATAACTGCTTCGTCTTTAAGGTAAAAGCTCATTATTTGTCTTGGGAAAATAAGCACAAGAGAGCTGAAAAGAATGGAGGCGATTATTGCTGTCCGCAGAATTATTCCAATGACATGGCGGATTGCCTCCACGTTGCCCTTGCCCCAGTATTGCGAGGCAAGTACGGTGCCTCCGCTTGCAAGGCCAAAGGTAAGCAGAGAAAATATAAATTGCGGCTGGTTTGCCTGCGAGCACGCAGAAAGCTGTATTTCCCCCATCATTCCGACCATGATGGTATCTGTAACAGAAACACCAAAACCTATAAGGCTTTGCAATGCTATTGGAAGGGCAATTGCAATAAGGCTTAAATAAAAACCCTTGTCGGTTATAAATTTTTTCATAAAAACCCCCCTAAAAAATAAATGCTCCCTTAAAAAGGGAGCTGTGAGTTTGATTATGTCTTAATTAAATTCGGGCGTATGTTTTTCTGCCGGTTTCAAAAATATCTCCGCCGCAGGGGTCGTTTGCCACCACAAGCGGAAATTTTTCAAACCATAGTTTTTTTACCGATTCACATCCCAAATCTTCAAAGGCTATGACTTCACAGCTTTTAATGCATCTTGCTGCAAGGGCGCCTGCCCCTCCTATGGCGCAAAGGTATACTGCGCCGTTTCTGGATATAGCACGCCTTACATCAAGGTTTCTTTCTCCCTTTCCTATCATTGCGCCAAGTCCCAAATCAAGAAGGCGCGGAGCAAAAATATCCATTCTGCCGGATGTTGTGGGCCCGCATGAGCCTATCGGTCTTCCTGCCGGTGCAGGAGTAGGCCCTGCATAGTATATAACTGCATTTTCAAGCTTAAACGGAAGGGCTTGACCTGCGTCAAGCAAAGAAAAAAAGCGCTTGTGTGCGGCATCCCTTGCGGTATAAACCCATCCGCTAAGGGATATTTTATCGCCCGCACGCAAGTTTTTGGCTTCTCTTTTTAAATTTTCGCAATTAAGTTCAATTATATCAGCCAATTTAAATCACTTTTCCCTTTCCCAAAGAAAAAATCCGGTTAATATTGTGGCGATTATAGATATTACCGTAGGAAACCATGTATGAGGAATAGGTAAATCATCTACATTCATCCCATAAAATCCATAAACTATCGGCGGAATTGTAACCAAAATAGTTATGATAGTAAGTCTTTTAATAACAAGGTTTAGATTATTAGAGGTAACTGCTCCAAAAGCATCTACCATTCTTGACAAAATATTTGAATAAATATCTGCCATTTCAATAGCCTGCTTTATTTCAATAAGCACATCTTCAAGTATGTCCTGGTCATCTTCGTACAGCTTTATAACCCTGCCGCGCAAGATTTTTTCGAGTGTTATTTCATTTGCTTTAAGCGAGGTAGAAAAGTAAACCAAGGATTTTTCAAGGTCAAGCAGCTGTATAAGCTCCTTGTTTTTCATTGATTTATCGATATGCTTTTCCAAAAATGACGTGATTTTATCGATTTGCTTTAAGTATTGAAGATATTTTGCCGCAATTCTTAAAAGAATTGTCAGCAAAAATCTTGTTTTTAAATGCGTTTGAAGATTTTTTACCACTCCGCCGGACATTTCGCTCAATACAATATTTTCCTTTGAGCTTATTGTTACAACATTTGTCTGTGTAAGGATTATGCCCATTGGGAGTGTTGAGTAAAGTATTGCGTTTTGGGTATCTGTTTCGGCAATTGCATAGTCGACAATTACAAGAGTCTGGTCTTCTTCAGCCTCAATTCGCGAAGATTCTTCCTCGTCAAGCGACGAGCGCACAAATCCTGCGTCAAGGCTATAGGCTTCGATAATGTACCTGATTTCTTCTTCTGTGGGAGCAATCACTGAAATCCAGCAGCCCTGTTCGGCTTTTTCAATTTCGGTGACGGTTCCGTCGATTGTTTTGTAAAACTTAACCATTTTTACATGCCTCCCTTGCAGGGGAGACAAAACGCTATGCTGCCTCGCCCTGCCTAATATTCAATTTTCTTAAATTCCCATAAGGGTCAGGGCTCATGGCGCACCTCCGAAAATAAATTAAAAAAATCAATCGTCAACCATTTAATTATAACATTTATACCTTTAAAATACAAGGGCTTTTTTTACTCTGATATTTAATTTCCAACTTTAAGGGGCAAAAAGTTTGAATTTTTATAAAAATATGATACAATAGAAAAAAAGGCTTTTTTAAGGGGTGGATTTTTTGAAAGATTTTTTATTGAAAGCATTGCCCTTGCTTGGCGGAGCTGCGGGATTTTTTCTTGCTTATGAAAATTATAATATAGAAACCGAATATTTCACTATTGCCTCGCAAAAAATCCCAAAGTCTTTTGATGGCTTTAAAATACTTCATCTTTCGGATTTCCACAACAAAAATTTTGGGTTTAAAAACAAATATCTTTATAATAAGATTCATGAACTTAAACCTGATATTGTTCTTATGACAGGGGATATGGTCAGCAGGGAGGACAGGGATTTCAGCCCGTTTTATGCACTTGCAAAGGAAATGGCGGCAAGGTATCCCGTTTATTATACTGTTGGCAATCATGAGCTTGACCTTTCCGACGAAGAACTTACGGAAATGTTTTGCAGGCTTAGGGGATATGGGGTAAATATTTTAAATAATGAAAAAATCATTCTCGAACGTGGAGAAGACGCGATAGAACTTTACGGAATGTGGTTTGGGCTTAGATTTTATAAGGACGAAAACGGCAGCTACCGCAGACATATTGAGTTTGACTGCGATGAGATGGCAAGACTGCTTGGGAGGAAAATGTCTAAAAATTACGCCATAATGATGGCGCATAATCCAATGCCGTTTAAAATTTATGCCGACTGGGGCGCCGACCTTGTTTTTTCCGGCCACGTTCATGGCGGAGTGATAAGGCTCGGAAAGCTTGGAGGGCTTCTTTCACCCGGAAGGTGCTTTTTTCCGAAGTATTACGGTGGGGAATATTCAATAGGAGATAAAAAGATGATTGTCAGCCGTGGAATAGGCGGCATAAGGCTTTTCAACCGCCCGAATCTTGTGCTTGTACAGCTTAAGCATAAATCATAAAGGCATAAAAGAAGCTGCATTTTTGGTTTAAAAATGCAGCTTCTTTTTAATTTCAAGACGAAATCGCCTTCCTGTAAAAAATGCGACGCCAAGCACCGTCAGCAGGGAACAAAGAACGCAAAGGGCATTCGGCCAAAATACCTTTGCGGTTCCGCTTAACAGCATTGCAAGCGGAATGAGTCCCAAAAGTGCGGTTATAATGAGATAAATAAGGTATTCGGTATATTTGAAGGGTTGGATTATGCTTAAAATTGAAATTGCCGCGCTTCCGGAAATAATCAGGAACGGTATGACATAATCCACTGCCCAGCCTCGGTTTCCGGTTAAAAAATCTATTGCAAAAACCAAAATGCTTATAAGTATTACCTGAAACATTATGATAAGGCTGTAATTTTTGCCCTTTTTAAGCAGGAATTTTACTGTAAGGTAAATGTAAAAAGCGGAAATTGTCGATATTGCGCTCCAAGGTATGGGGGTTTTTACAAGGCTGTTTATGAAAATGCATATGATTGAGCTTGCAATGGCAATAAAAAGCATGGCCTTGCTTGCTATTTCCGAACGATAGCTTTGCTTTGCCGCGGGATAGTCGTTGTTAGAAACCCCGCTTGTATCTGATGTTACCGCACCGCAAAGCGGACACTTTGAAACGTCGTTTTCTATTTTAAGCTTGCATGCGCTGCAATACTTCATTTTTTTCACCGCGCTTTTTCTTTTCTTTTTTCTTTTTTTCCTTTTTTGCTTTCGGAGGGATTTCGCACATATTGCATGAAATGGCCACATCTACTCCGTTTTCTCTTAACACTGAAAAAAATCTTCTTTGAATGTCCGTATTTTCGGCATTGCTTGTAAAGCAGTATACAAAAACATCACCAAACGAGCAGGCCGAGGTCTTGTAGCGTGATTGCAATGTCGGGCTTAAAAGGAATTCAAACCTTTCAATGTAAGGCTCAAGCTCTTTTGGAACGTTGAACTGCCCAAGATTTGAAAGCACCGTTGACTGTGTTTTTTCGCCCTTTGCAAAGCTTATTCTCAAAATAAGATTTTTGAAAAAAAGCGGAACAAATCTTAATGCTATGTTTTTTTGCGCACCAACATAAAACATGATTTTCGGATAAATTTTTTCTGCGGAAAGCTCTCTTGCCATATCCGCCTTTACTTTTTCCAAAATCTCATCAAAAGAAAGCTCACGTTCATAAAAATTAACTCCGGCATATATTGTGGCAAAAAAATTCCTCATTGTTTCGGAAGGGAAAAATTTTCTTAAATTAACCGGCACACAAACTTCTATGGAGCGGTTTGACGGTTCAAACCTAAAGCTTTCCATGTAAATTGAGTATATCAAAACGGCTGCCAGGGCCTCTGTTATGGTTGCATTTTTTGATTTTGCAAAGGCTTTTACCTGTGAAAGCGGCATTATGCCCTTTATAACTTTTATTTCGCCGTTTTGGGTAAGTATTGAGGCGGGATTGAACGCCGTTTTGCGAATTTCGTTTTTTGCCTTTATTTCATTTTCTCTTGCAACTCTCAAAAAGCTGTCCTCTGTTTGGGCGCTGTGCGAAATTCCGCTTGCGGCAATTTCCAAATCCCCCGGCAGTTCTTCCGGATGGGCAAGCATAAGGTATCTTGCTACTACTTTTGAAAGAAAAGCTGCCGCGCCGGTTCCATCGCAAAGGGCGTGGAAATATTCTATATGAATGTATTTTCCAAAATAAGATACATAAAAAAGATAGCCGTTGTTTGTGCCTTTATCGATTTTTCTGCAAGGGTAGAAATGTTCTTCTTCCACCATTGGCGGCAGTGGGTTTTGCTCAAAATAATACCAAAAAAGTCCTTTCCTTAAACGCACCTTAAAGGACGGGGTTTCGTCAAGAGCTTGTTCAAGCGCCTTTTGAAGCAGGTCAGGTGAAACATCCTCCTTAAGCCTGCACGAAAGGCGGAAAACATTTGTGGCGGTGACAGTGCTCACCGAAGGGAACAATCTTGCGGCATTGTCAAGCTTGTACCAGTTGAATTCGTTTAACGGCATTTTTCCGCCTCCTTTAAACTTCTAATAAAATTTTAGCATTTGTAGAGGCTGTTTTCAATATACAATTTTGATACAATGTATATAAAAAAATAAAAACCCCGTCAGGGATTTTTATTTTTTAAAAATTTTCCTCATTTCGCTTGCAAGATAAAGCGAACCGCATATTGCAATTGTTCCGCTTTCGCCGACAAGTTCGCGTGCACGTTCAACAGCTTCTTTTGGGCCCTTGGCTTCAAGCGCGGCAATTTTGCAATCCCTGAAAATTTTCACAAGCCCGTTTGATGAAACGGCGCTTGGAGCAAAGAAATCAACGCATACAGCGGCACAGGCGGCTGATGAAAGCTCCGCGACAGAACTTTTAACATCCTTGTCGCCCATCATGCCGCAAATAAGAACTATCGGAGCCGGCGCACTTTCACGAAGCAGTGAGGCAAATGCCTTTGCGCCGGAGGGATTGTGTGCCCCGTCAAGGATTATCAGCGGGGATTCGGCAAGCATTTCGGCCCTTGCCGGAACCGCAGCAAGAAAAAGTCCTTTTTTTATTGCTTGTGCAGAAACATTTATCCCCATTCCCGAAAGGCTTTTAATGGCCTCTATTGCGCAAACTGCGTTCATTACCTGATGCCTGCCCGGCATTTTTACATGATATTCCTCGCCTTTATAGGAAAAAATATTTCCTGTTATGTCTGATTTTTTTATTTGTATTGTCTTTGCATCCGGCAAAATTAAGGGTGTTTTTTCAGCTTTTGCTTTTTCCGAAACCACATGTACGGTTTCCGGCAGATTGTCCGGCGACAGCACAGCACAGGAGTGAGGCTTTATTATTCCGGCTTTGTGTGAGGCAATTTCGGATATCGTGTCGCCAAGTATTTGAGTATGGTCAAACGAAACCGAGGTTATTACCGAAACAAGCGTGGTGCGCACTATGTTTGTGCAGTCAAGGGTCCCGCCTATGCCGGTTTCAAGCACAACTATATCGCACCGTTCTTTTTTAAAATAAAGCATGGCAATTGCC